>JAQGMS010000340.1 GCA_028292245.1 Ramlibacter sp. | reverse complement strand
GGGTCAGGATCGGATGGATGGATCCGACATGCGTGCGCGCAGCCGTGGCGGCGCCCGGCGGGTCTGCCTTGGAGGGGATGCCGGTGGCGGTGTCATCGGATCAGCGATTGGTCGCGGAGACGATCGGTGCCGGCCTCCGCAGCCTGGGGGTACAGACGGAGGTCGTCCCCTGGTGGCCGCAGAGCTCGGTATCGCGGCCGTGCCGCGGCGACGCCGAGGCTTCCGATCCTGGGGTCGTCTTCCTGCTCGCCTGCGACCTGGGGACGCGCGCCCGGGTCGATGAGGCGCGGATCCGCGGGAAGAGCAGGGGCGTGCCCTGGGTGGTGATGACCGAGAGCGCTCCCGGTCCGGCCTGGGGGGCGATGCTCGAGGCCGGCGCGCGGGCGGTCGTCACGTCGACGATCTCGCTCACAGCGCTGGTCGAGCTGCTGTGCGCTGTCGTCCGCGGCGAGTCGCCGATCGGGGAGGTCGAGCGGAGAGGCCTGCTGCGCGAGTGGCGGTCGGCGAAGCAGGACCAGGACCGGCTGCGCGAGCGCATGGAGAGCCTGAGTCCACGTGAGCAGGAGGTGCTCTCGATGCTCTATGAGGGCATCACGGTGCGCACGATCGCCGGCCGGCTGGGGGTGTCCGAGGCGACGGTGCGGAGCCAGGTGAAGAGCGTGCTGCGCAAGCTCGCGGTCGCATCCCAGTTGGCAGCGGTCGCGGCGGTTCGGGAGTTCCGGACCGACGACGGTCCGGATGGGTGACGGGGGCGAGAGTCAGGTCCACCGTCGTGGCACCCAGTCGAAGTGAGTGCGCAGCTCACGGTTCCAGCGGTTCGCGGGCAGGCGCGGGTCGACGACAGCCATTCCGACGCAGTACTTGCTCAGCGACAAGGGCCTCGAGCCGAGGCGACGGAGCACGCCGTCGATCGGGGAATCCGAACCGCGGCTCTTCGACTCAAGCACGACGAGGCCGGCGAGAGCACCGTATTGCTGCCCGGCGCGGTCGTCGAACCGCAGGTTGACGTCGCACGTGACCCGGGTGCTCTGGGTGGAGTCCACCAGCGTCGTCCGGTGGTAGGCCGTCGTCAGGACCTTCTCCAAGGTGGGCGTGCTGATGCGGTGCCCGACCCTGTCCAGGGCGAGGGCGTGCGCGGCGGCATCGAGCTCGTGCCGGGAGGCCAAGCGGTAGGGGTACCGCTCCTTGATCGTCTCGCCTCGTGCTCCGACGCTCTTGAACTCGAGCAGGCACTCGCCGGAGTCGAGATAGGCACGGGTCCGGATCTTCACCCTTCGGCGGCGTCCGTGTGCGTGCTGGTGGTAGGCGGTGAGAGTCGGGGTGTCGAAGTAGACGGACTCGTACCGGAACAGGCGCAAGGCGCCTATCTGCAGCACGGAGAGCTGGTCACCCAGCTGGTCGAGCACGGTCGCGAACAGCTCGAGCGGGACGACGTACTTGCGATCGACCCGGGTCTGCAGCTCGGCAGTCGCCAGGACGTCCTCGAGCGTGACGGTTCTCAGCCGTGACGTGAGGTCGGTCAACCTCCTCGTGACCGACGCCTCGTCATCAGGTGTCGGACGGCACGGAAGGGTTGACATGGCGGGGTGTGAGCAGGGCGGCGACCCGGTCCCGGGTGCCGGGTGTGGACAGGTCGACCTGGGCGTCCGGCAGGTCCCGGGGCGTCGGGTGGTCGTGCTCGGACGCCTGGACCACGGGGCTCGTCGGCACGCGGTACCGGATGTCGACGATCGTCAGGTCGCGCACGAAGTCGAGCTCCTGGACGATGAGGTGGCGTACGTCGATGCCGAGCCGGCTCTCGATGTGTGCGCGCAGGACGGTCTCGTCGGGAATGGCCGCGTCCAGGGTGAGCAGCTGACGCCGGGCGCGAGGGAGGAGGCGCGGATGGTCCGCGACGTACATCACCAGCGTCAGCAGGCCGATGAGAACGGGCACCAGGTACGCCGGCCCGGCGCCCACCCCGGCCAGGAGCCCGAGGGCCAGTGCCACGAAGTAGTACGCGATCTCCTCCTGCGTGATGCTGTCCGACCGCAGGCGGATGATCGACAGGATGCCGAACAGGCCCAGGCCGAGCCCGGCCCCGATCGAGGCGGTCGTCAGCACCGCGGTGACGCTGAGGATGCCGATGTTGAGCGCGACGTAGGCGAGCAGCAGGTCTCGCCGTTGATGCCGTCGGAAGTAGATCGCGACGATGAACGCGATGGCAACGAGATCGCAGACGATCGGCAGGGTGTTGGCTTGCACGAGATTCGGCCTCCTTGGGATCTCTCGCACCGTATGCGGCCGGTGCGCCGTCCTCGTCACCAATTGGGACGATGTTTGTTCACCGTGCGGTCATCGTTCGTTCGACAGGGGCGTTGGTGCCACGGGGGCGGTCAGCCGGCTTGGCGAAGGAGGATCGTCCACATCGTCGCGCTCCCCGACGCCGCGTCTGCCGTGGCCGTCAGGGCTCCGTACGTGCCTGCTGGCGCCCCGCCGGCGGAGTCGCCTAGCACGCTGCAGATGTGCCCGGCGTTGGCGCTGCAGACGGCTCTTCGCTGGACGACCTCCCCCGGGAGCGTGAAGAGCGTCGTCGCGGAGG
>JAQGMS010000097.1 GCA_028292245.1 Ramlibacter sp. | reverse complement strand
CGTACAGGGCGGACTGCACTTCCATGCCCTTGCCGGTGATGCCGCGCTGGATCAGCGCGCCGAGCGCGCCGATCGCGCCGAACAGGCCGCCCATGATGTCGTTCACGCTGGTGCCCGCGCGCAGCGGGTCGCCGGGCCGGCCGGTCATGTAGGCCAGGCCTCCCATCATCTGCACCACTTCGTCGAGCGCCGTGCGATGGTCATAGGGGCCGGGCAGGAAGCCCTTGTGGCTGACGTAAATGAGCCGTTCGTTGGTCTTGCGCAGCGACTCGTAGTCCAGGCCGTACTTGGCCATGGTGCCGGGCTTGAAATTTTCCGCCACCACGTCGGCCGTCGCGCACAGCTTGCGCGCGACTTCGGCGCCCTTCGCGCTGTGCAGGTCGATGCCGATGCTCTTCTTGTTGCGGTTGAACATCGGGAAGAAGCCCGCCCCGGCGCCAAGCAGGCGGCGCGTGCGGTCGCCGTCGACCGGCTCGATCTTGATCACCTCCGCGCCCATGTCGGCCAACACCATGCCGCAGGTCGGGCCCATGACCATGTGGGTGAATTCGATCACCCGCAGTCCCGTCAAGGGCTGCGGCGCGCTGCCTTGAAGGCCGGTCAGGGGTTGGGGTGGGGTGGAAACTGGCGTGTTCATCAGGCAGCGATCATGGTTTTGGGAAGGCCGGCGCGCCACAGGGTGCCGTGCAGGGTTTCACCGGCGAGCCAGCCGGCCAGCTTCTCGCGCAGCGCGATGAGCGAGTCGAAATCCTGGCCGGTCGCTATGCCCATGCTGGCGAGCATGTAGGCAAGGTCTTCGGTGGCGACGTTGCCGCTGGCGCCGGGCGCGTGCGGGCAGCCGCCGATGCCGCCCAGGCAGGCGTCGAAGCGGCTCACGCCCAGCTCTAGCGCGGCATACACATTCGCCAGGCCGAGGCCGCGCGTGTCGTGGAAGTGGCCGCAATTGAGCTTGTCGCCGGCCACCGGCAGCGTCAGTTCGAACAGTTCACGGACCATCGCCGGGTCGGCGTAGCCCACCGTGTCGGCCAGGCTCACGCGATCGACGCCGGTGTCCAGCACGGCCTTGATCAGGCGCAGCACTTCGGCCGGCTCGACGCGCCCTTGCAGCGTGCAGCCGAATGCGGTGCTGATGCCGACCTCGATCAGCGTCGATGAACCGGCCGCGTCGCGCGCAACGCGGATGCGCGCGATGTCCGCCACCACCTCATCGGGCGTCTTGCGCAAGTTGGCCAGGCTGTGGGCATGGCTGGCGGACAGCGGGACCAGCATCAGGTCAGCCTCGCCGTCGATCGCGCGCTCGGCGCCTTTGAGGTTGGGCACCAGCACCGATGCGTGCAGGCCAGGCAGCGTCTTGGCGAAGGCCAGCACTTCGGCCGTGTCGGCGAGTTGCGGCAGCAAACGCGCCGGCACGAACGAGCCGACCTCGATCTCGCGCTGCCCCGCTTCATGCGCGGCGCGAATCCATTCGATCTTGTGCTGCGTCGGCATCACCGTGGCGATGCTTTGCAGGCCGTCGCGCAAGCCCATTTCGCGGATGACCACCTTGCGCGGAAGGCGGCTTGCGGATTCGGATTGTTTTGTCATGGCCTTGAGTTTAGAATTTCCTGATTGAAATTTCTCGGAAATATCGGAATGCATAAAGTTCCAATCCGGAATACCTGAAAAGAGCCCCTTTGCGCGACCTCGACCTCACCACCCTGCGCCTGTTCGTCAGCGTCTGCGAGACCGGCAACATCGCGCGCGCCGGCGAAAGGGCCAGCATCGTCGGCTCGGCGATCAGCAAGCGGCTGGCCCAGCTGGAAGACACGGTGGGCACGGCGCTGCTGGTTCGAAAACGCCATGGCGTGCAACCGACGGCCGCGGGGCAGACGCTGCTCGAACACGCGCGCGCCATGCTCGACGGCGCGGCCCGCATCGAGCGCGACATGGGCGGTTATGCCGCCGGCCTGCGCGGCCAGGTGCGCATCCTGGCTTCGGTGTCGGCGATGGCCGAATCGCTGGCCGATGACGTGGCGGCGTTCCTGCAACTGCCGGCACACGGCAACATCCAGGTCGACATGGAAGAGCGCGTCAGTCCCGAGATCGTGCGCGGTGTACGCGACGGCACCGCATCGGTCGGCGTGTGCTGGGACGCGGCCGAGTTAGGCGAGCTGAAGTCGCGGCCGTACCGCAGCGACCACCTGTGCATGGTGGTCCCGGCGAAGCACCCGCTTGCCGCCCGCAAGAGCCTGCGCTTCGAGCAGACGCTGGACTACGAGCACGTGAGCCTGCCGGTCAACAGCGCGGTGCAAGTCATGCTGCAGCGCGCCGCCGCGCGGCTGGGGCGCACGTCGATCCATCGCGTCATCGTCACCAATTTCGAGGCCGCGTTGCGCGTGGTGCGCGCGGGGCTGGCCATCAGCCTGGTGCCGCGCGAAGTCGCCGAGGTCTATGTCAGCGCCTACGGCTTGAAGATCATCCCGCTGGCCGAGCCCTGGGCGCGCCGGCGTTTCATCATCTGCTTTCGTGACGCCAAGAGCCTGTCGCCCTCGGCCCAATTGCTGGTGGACCATCTGGCCGCGCAATACAAACCATGACCGACTCCCTGCAATACCTGCCTCTGGGCGAAAAACCCCGCATCCTGTTCCTGCGCGACGGCGCGGCGCTGCGCGACGACGTGTCCACCGACGAGATCACGCCGGTGGCGATCATGTCGCACTACGACGAGCGGCTGGCCCGCTTCCCCTACACCGGCTTCAAGGCCAATCGAGAATTCCCGATTGCCGCCGGCGCGGTGCAAGCGGGCGGCTACAAGGTCACTGTGGCCGGGCGGCGCTACGGCAAAGGCTCGTCGCGCGAGCACAGCCCCGCCGCGGAAAAATTGGCGGGCATTCGATTGGTCGTCGCCGAAAGCTTCGAGCGCATCTACCGCCAGAACGCCGACAACATCGGCCTGTTCACTTCCACCGACTTCGGGCTGGTGGAGCGCATCGAGCGCGGGGAAAAGATCGCGATCGACGAGTTGCTGGCAGGCCGCGACGCTCTTGCCGCCGGCATCCTGCGCGCCGGCGGCCTGCTGCGTTTTGGCCAGATTCACCTTCGCGGCGCGGCGCCCGCGCCTGCCGCGCCGGCCGCACGGCCGATGACGCTGTTCGAAAAGATCATTGCCCGCCACGCGCTGGCTACGCCCGTCACCTCGGCCGAAGCGGCACCCGGCGAAGGCGCCTTCGTGCGCGCCGACTGGCGCTTCATCCACGAGTACTACACCGGCATGGCGGCGCACATGCTGCACACGACGCTGGGCAACCCC
>JAQGMS010000356.1 GCA_028292245.1 Ramlibacter sp. | reverse complement strand
GAGGCGGCCGGCGAGTTCGAGTTCGAGCAGCACGGTGCGCACGATCGCCGGCGACGTGCCGGCCATCCGGATCAGGTCGTCGAGCAGCACCGGCGTCGGTCCCAGCAGACCGATGATCGCAGCGCGGTCGCTGGAGCCGGGCTCGACATCCAGCGGTCCGTCGTTGGGTTCTTGCAAGCCGATCGGCCGCCCCATGATCGGCTCGACGGCGTCGATGACGTCGGCAGCACAGGTGATCAGTGTCGCGCCCTGTTTTATGAGATCGTTGGTGCCGGCGGCGCGCGGATCGAGCGGCGAGCCCGGCACCGCGAACACTTCGCGGCCCTGTTCGGCGGCGATCCGTGCCGTGATCAGCGACCCCGAGCGGTGCGCTGCCTCCACCACCACGACGCCGAGGGCCGCACCCGAGATCAGCCGGTTGCGGCGTGGAAAATCATGGGCGCGCGGCACATGGCCAAGCGGCATTTCGGAAATCGCAGCCCCGCCTGACTCCAGCAGCGTCGCCAGCAGCTCTTCATGCTCGGATGGGTAGATCCGGTCATGACCGCCGGCCAGCACCGCCACCGTGCCGCTGTCAATACTGGCGCGATGCGCGGCCTGATCGATGCCGCGCGCCAGGCCCGACACGATGACAAAACCGGCCTCGCCGAGATCATGCGCAAGGGTGCCGGCGAATTTCAACCCGGCGCCGGAGGCATTGCGCGAGCCGACGATGGCGATCACCGGGCGCATCAAGACATCGAGCGCGCCGCGAACGCCGAGCAAAGGAGGCGCGTCGTCCAGCACGGCCAGCCGCGGCGGATAGCCGTGTTCCTCCGGCGCCAGCAGGCTGACGCCAAGCCGCTTGCAGGCGGCAAGTTCGGCGCGCGCGTCGGGCTCGCTGCAGATCCGGCCGGGACGATCCGCGCCGCCACGCCGCGCCAGTTCGGGCAGCCGCTCCAGGGCGGCGGCGGCGCTGCCAAAATGCCGGATCAGGGAACGGAAAGTATGCGGCCCGATCCGGTCGGAACGGATCAGCCGCAGCCAGTCGATCCGCTGCGCGTCGGTGAGTTTTGCGGTGCTGGGTGATTTCTCGTCCATGCGGACGTCAGCTTCGCCCAACCGCAGGGTGTGATCAACTTACTTTCGTCATTCCGGGATGGCACTTCGCGCGCCCCGGAATGACGAAAGCTTGCCCCATGCGCCCACGCTCCGTAAAAGCGATCCAATCGTCCCAAGGAGGCCCCCGCCATGATCTCGCTTGCCGACCTCCAGCGCCGTATCGAATCCTCTGAACTTTCGCCGGACGCCGCGGTCGCGCAGTCGGTGCAGGCGATCGCCGCGCATGAAAAAACCATCGGCGCCTTTGTCTGCCGCGACGCCAATGTCCGCGCGGCCAGCAAAGGTCCGTTGCGCGGCATCGCTGTCGGCATCAAGGACATCATCGACACCGCGGACTTTCCGACCGAGATGGGCTCGAAGATTTATCGCGGCCATCAGCCGCGCGGGGATGCGCCTGTGGTGACGCTGCTGAAGCAGGCAGGGGCCAGCATCATCGGCAAGACCACGACGACGGCTTTCGCGGCCAACGACCCGACGCCCACGGTTAATCCGCGCAATTCGGCTCATACGCCGGGCGGATCTTCCTCTGGCTCGGCCGCCGCGGTCGGCGCCGGAATGGTTCCGCTGGCGCTGGGAACGCAGACCGGCGGTTCGGTGATCCGGCCGGCCTCGTATTGCGGCGTCGCAGCGATCAAACCGTCATATCGTTTGCTGCCGACGGTCGGCGTAAAATGCTTTTCATGGACGCTGGACACGGTCGGCCTGTTCGCGGCCGGCGTCGAGGATCTGGCGCGCGGGCTTTCAGCCATGACCAACAGGCCGGAATTGCTGCTGGGCGCTGCCGCCAGGGCGCCGCGCATCGGCGTCGTCATACAGGAATTTGCCGGCGCGCCGGAAGCGGACAGCGCCGCGGCTCTGCAGGCCGCCATGAAGGCTGCGGAGCGGGCCGGTGCCTCGGTTCGCGCGCTCGTCTTGCCTGACATCGTTGCCGAGGCCTGGCGCATCCACCCCATTGTGCAGGATTTCGAGGCGCATCAGGCATTCGCCTGGGAATATCGCGCCAATTACGACGCCATGCCGCCGCTGTTGCGCGGAAGGTTGGATGAGAGCGTTGGCATCAAGCCCGCCGAGTATGACGCGGCGCGCAGCGTTTCGAACCGCGCGCGAAAGGCGTTGCGAAGCCTGTTCGAGGACGTCGACGTGTTGCTGACATTCTCCGCGCCGGGCGCAGCACCGAAGGGATTGGCCTCCACCGGCGAACCCCGCTTCAACCTGCTGTGGACCCTGATGGGGGTACCTTGCGTCAACGTTCCCGTCTACGTCGCCGCGGGCGGATTGCCGGTCGGCGTGCAGGTGGTGGCGCGGTTCGGCGACGATGCCGGGGCGCTCAATGTCGCGCGGTTCGTGGAAGGGGCGCTGAAGGGGTAACGAAGGCGGCTGTCATTCCGGGACACGCGTCTTCGCGTGGACCCGGAATCTCGAGATTCCGGGTTCGATGCTTCGCATCGCCCCGGAATGACGGTGTCTCTATTTCTGCCCAATCTTGCCCTCGGTCCCCGCCCGCAGCCGCGCGATATTTTCGCGGTGCGCGTAGAACATCAGCAGCGTCAGCACGGCGAACAA
>JAQGMS010000485.1 GCA_028292245.1 Ramlibacter sp. | reverse complement strand
TTGCAGGAAAGCCCTGATGTCCAGCAACGGCGCCATCGCGACCAGCCATGCGACTGCGAAGATCGCAACCAGCGTCACCGACCACGGCAGCGAAATCGCGGTCAGGATGACAAAGACATCCGCCGTGGTCATCCAGGCCGCCGGATCGCGTCCCAGCCGCCACAACGGCGCGAGCGCTGGACCCCTCGTCACCGCGCTCACGCCTTGCCTTTGCGCGCGCGATCGACCAGCGAGGTCGTGGAAAACCCCGGCAGCACCTCGACCAGCAGCACTTCGCCGCCATGGGCCTCGACGATCTCGTGGCCGACCACCTTGTCGCGGGTGTAATCGCCGCCCTTCACCAGCACGCTCGGTTTTATCTGCGTGATCAGTTTTATCGGCGTGTCGTCCTCGAAAATGACGACGAGATCGACCGCCTCCAGCGCCGCCAGAACTTCCGCCCGTGCGCGCTCATCCTGAACCGGACGCCCCTCGCCCTTTAGCCGCTTCACCGAGGCGTCGCTGTTGAGCCCGACGACCAGCCGGTCGCAGGCGGCGCGCGCCGCGGTCAGCACCTTGACATGGCCGGGATGCAGAATATCGAAGCAGCCATTGGTGAAGCCGATCCTTTGGCCCTGTCGGCGCCAATCCGCCAGCTGCGCGTCGAGGTCGGAGCTCACAGCGACGATCTTTTCCTCGGCCGCGAGAAAAGCGTGCGGCAATATCTTCCGCCGCAATTCGGCCAGCGTGACGATCGCGGTGCCCTTCTTGCTGACCGCCACTGCCGCTGCGGCATTGGCCATCCGCAAGGCGGTTTCCCAATCGGCGTCCGCCGCCAGCGTCAGCGCCAGCACCGCGGCGACGGTATCGCCGGCGCCCGAGACATCGCGCACCTTGACCGGATGCGCCGGCACGTGAACCGCCTCGCCGTCGCGCGGCACCAGCGTCATGCCGTGTTCGCTGAGCGTCACCAGGATGGCTTCGCAGTCGGCGAGCTGCATCGCATCCTGGGCGGCTTCCGCGATGCTTTTTTCCGAATCGGCGCGGCTGCGGGTCGCCTCGGCAACTTCCTTGCGGTTGGGCGTCAGCAGCGTCGCGCCGCGATAGATCGCAAGGTTGGCGCTCTTGGGATCGACGATGACGCGCTTGCCGAGTTTGCGCGCGGCATCGATGACATTGCGGATCACCCGCGCCGTCAGCACGCCCTTGGCGTAGTCGGACAGCAGCACGATATCCGCGTGCGGCAAGTGCGGCAGGATGGCGTCGATCAGCTTCTGCTCGATGTCGGCCGCCGCCGGCGCCGCCAGTTCCCAGTCCGCCCGCAGCATGTGGGTTGAAAAATGCTCGGACACGAAACGTACTTTTCGCGTGGTCGGCCGCGACTGATCGGAAACCAGCACGCTCTCGATCCGGTTTTCCTGCGAAAGCTGAGCCTTGAGCTTTGCGCCCGCCTCATCCTCGCCGATCAATCCGACGAAGATGCAGCGCGCGCCGAGCGAAGCCACGTTGCGCGCGACATTGCCGGCGCCGCCGATATTGGTCTCGGAGCGCTGCACCGCGATCACGGGCGCCGGCGCCTCCGGTGAAATCCGCGACACCTCGCCATAGACGAATTCGTCGAGCATAAGGTCGCCGACGCAGAGCACGGTGCGGCTCAGAATCGCTTGCGACAGGGCGTCAAAATCGAACATGTGTTCTCGTCACGTGTTGCACCGTCAGCGGAACCGATCGGCGGTATCGAGGAAACCCTTGACGTAGCCCTCGACCGCATCTTCCAGCGCGGTGAATCCGCCATTATAGCCGGCGCGCTGGAGCCGACCGACCTGGCCTTGGGTGAAGTACTGGTAGCTGTCGCGGATCGCCACGGGCATATCGACATACTGGATATTCGGTTTAGTGCCGAGCGCGGCGTAAGCTGAAAGCATCAGATCCCTAAAACTTCGCGCCTTGCCGGTGCCGACATTGAACAGGCCGCTGACATCAGGCGTCGCCAGCAGCCACATCATCACCCGCACTGTATCGTCGACACAGACAAAATCGCGGCGCTGATCGCCGTCGGCGATCCCGTCGCGATGCGACTTGAACAACTGCACCGCGCGTCCCGCCTTGATGTCGTCGAAGCGCCGCGCCAGCACGCTCATCATCGTGCCCTTGTGATATTCGTTGGGACCGAACACGTTGAAGAATTTCAGGCCGGCCCATTGCGGCGGCAGTCTTTCGCTCTTCGCGACCCGCTCCGCCACCGCCATGTCGAACAGATGCTTGCTCCAGCCATATAGATTCATCGGCCGCAGCTTCTTCAGCGCCGCCATTGACGGGTCGTCGTCAAAACCCTGGGCGCCATCGCCATAGGTCGCGGCGGATGATGCGTAGATGAACGGGGTGGGGTTGGCGGTGCACCAGTCGAGCAGCCGCAGCGACAAACGAAAATTGGTCTCGATGACGAGATCGCCATCGGTGGCCGTGGTCTCGGAAATGGCGCCGAGATGGATGACGGCGTCGAGCCGGCGGCCCTTCAGCCAGTCCATCAATTGCGCCGGGGGTACGATGTCGGCGAGCTGGCGCTTGGCCAGGTTGCGCCATTTGCCGTCATGGCCGAGCACGTCGCAAACCGCGACGTCGGCGCGGCCGGCGTCATTCAGCGCGGCCACGACGTTCGATCCGATAAAACCGGCGCCCCCGGTCACCAGCAACATTCGCTACCCTGCCCTTGGCTGTGGAATGCCAGCTTTGCCCCACTCCCGCCCGGCAGGCAACTTGGGGCACCCGGTTTTGGTGGAGAGGGCGGGGTTTTTCCGCCGACTTTGACCTGTCGGCGCGGAGCGGTTACCGACAGGGTCGAAATCGACGAGCGTCCAGTTTCTGAAATATGAATATAGATTCAGATCATTCAATAACGATGGAGGACGCGGCCGATACCCGCCCGATCCTGATCGTCCCCTATATGTGGATCGGCGATTTCGTGCGCGGCCACAGCGTGGTGCGGGTCCTGAATCAGCGCTGGCCGAACCGGCCGGTCGATCTGCTCACCACTTCGCTGTGTGCCCCGCTGGTCGACTACATGCCCGGCGTCCGCAACGGCATCGTCTGGGACCTGCCCCGCAGCCGGCTCGCGGTAGCCAAACAACGGGGGCTGGCGGCAAAACTCCGCGAGGCCGATTACGGCACCGCCTTGATTATGCCCCGGACCTGGAAATCCGCGATCGCGCCGGCGCTGGCGGGCATCCCGGAACGGGTGGGTTTTGTCGGCGAATTCAGGTTCGGGCTGCTCAACCGATGGCGCTGGGGTGAGAAAGCGATGCCCCGCTTCATCGACAAGAACGCCGCACTGGCGCTGCCGGACGGGGCGCCCCTGCCGCCGGAATGGCCGGTGCCGCAATTGCGGGTTCCATCGGGAGAAACCGGGCGCTGGCGCCAGGCCAATGGCCTGGGCGCCGCGCCGGCCGTGGCGCTGGCGCCGGGTTCCGTCGGCGCCTCCAAGCGCTGGACCTGGTACCCGGAAGCCGCCCGGCTTTTGGCCGAACAAGGCCTGGATGTCTGGGTGGTCGGCGGCCCCGGCGAAAAGCCGCTGGCGGCCGAAATCGCGGCAGCAGGCGGCCCCCGCGTCCGCGACCTCACAGGGTCAGACCTGCGCAACGGCATTTTGGCGATGGCTGCGGCCGGCGTGGCGATTTCCAATGACTCCGGCCTGATGCACATCGCGGCCGCGCTGGGTACGCCGACCATGGGCATTTTCGGCCCCACCAGCCCCTATCACTGGGCGCCGCTGAACGGCCT
>JAQGMS010000467.1 GCA_028292245.1 Ramlibacter sp. | reverse complement strand
CAGGGCGACCTGCAGCGTTTCCTCGCCTGGATCGATGAATTTCTTGCGTTCTTTACCACGGAGGTCGGCGGCCGATGCGCGAGTTGGCGGGAGGTCAGAAGCACTCTCGCCGGCGGGAATTGAGTGGTGCACGTGTTGCACTACGAGTGCGGTGTTATGAGGGAAGTCGACTCCGGGACAATTCGAATCCCTATACAGCCTCGTCTAGGCTCGTTTAAAGCACTCGCTGATGCGCCGCCTCACGTCACGCGATTCCCAACCGGCATCGAATTCCGCGCGCATCATCAAGTCGCGACTCATCATAGTCATATTGAGTAGAAAACCTCCCTAAGCAGGTCTACCCGGCAGTTTGCCCTCAGACCCTACAAGGATCTAAAGAAATGTTGAATCGCTTTGATGCAATTTACGCTGCTAACGAGTGGAAACATGGCTCCGGCGAAGGCTCGTTACCAAAAAATAGTGTGGAGTACATGAGCTTTTTGCAGACCTTCCTGGCAGAACGACAGATTAAATCTGTCGTTGATATGGGATCCGGAGACTGGCAATTCTCGAAGCACCTGGACTGGACGTCAATCCGCTATATCGGATTCGACGTTGCTGCAACTGTCATCGCGCGAAATCAGGAACTCTATTCGAAAGACAACGTGACCTTCTGTCACTATTCGGGCGAGCCGGCGGAGTTACCAAGCGCAGATCTGCTGATTGCCAAGGACGTTTTACAGCACCTACCCAACGCTGGAGTTACATCCTTCCTGCAAAACCTGGAACGCTTCAAGTACGTGCTGGTGACAAACTGTATAAATCCTCACGGCAAAACTATGAACCACGATATTGATCTGGGCGGTTTCAGGTACTTGGATATTCGACTGCCCCCTTTTGATATTAAAGCGACGGAAGTGCTACGGTATTCAAGGCAGAAGAATCCTATCAAACGTCTCTTACGCCATTTCGAATGGACGAAAGTAGTCCTTCTCATCGCACGAGGCCACTGAACGCGTTGGCGCGCGTCAATGCGTTCCTGACCTGACTAGCCTTCGGGGGACACCGCTCGAGGCGCCACATTGCTGAATAGCCCAAGAACGTATTTAGAGGTTGGAGAAAACGAGAAGATGCGAACCCCGAAAGAGATCATTGCCAAGCTGCAGCACGTATTTTCCACTGTCAGAAAACTAAACGAGCGTCTTGATGAGCTACAAATCAATCAGGGGACCATTCTTTCGCACCTGCACGCACAGAAGACTTCCAAACGACTTCAAGACTACGAATTTAAAGTTTTCTCGCAATCCGGCGAGGATGGAATCATCCAGCGGTTAGTCCAATCGATAGAAATCGAAAATAAGACTTTCATCGAATTCGGGGTGGAAGACTTCTCCGAAGCAAATTGCCGGTTTCTTCTCATGAAAGATAACTGGCGAGGGTTCGTTATTGATGGATCTAAAAGGAACATTGAACGACTAAAAACGGCGTATTTCTATTGGAAATACCAACTAGAAGCGCGCGCCGCTTTCATCACGAAAGAAAACATAAACGCGCTGTTGGCGGAGAGCACTTTCGAACAAAACGTGGGCATACTCTCGATCGATCTGGACGGAAACGATTATCACATCCTCTCGGCCATCGACTTCTATAAGCCTTCGATCTTGATTTGTGAATACAACGCGGTGTTTGGTGCAAAGAGAAAGATATCGATTCCTTATCAGCCCGCCTTTCAGCGCACCCAGGCGCACCATTCCAACCTGTACTGGGGCGCCTCGCTTTCAGCCATGACCTACTTAGCCGAAAAGAAGGGCTACGCCTTGGTGGGCACCAACACAACAAGCACTAACGCCTTTTACGTTCGGAAGGATTTAGTGACCGAGAAGCTTGAAGTTCTATCGGCTGAACAGGCCCACTCCTCGTCACACTTCCGAGATAGCAGAGATGCGCAGGGAAATTTCACGTTTATAGCGGGTGACAAAAGGCTTGACGTCATCAAAGGGTTGCCGGTGTTCGATGTCGAGAACAACGTTATCGACTCGCTTTGATCCAGTGCCCCAGAACTGCATCACTCCAGGCGCTGCCGGAAGCGAGGGCGGCGCCCGTCCATCCAATGAACTGGCTTGAGAGCGGATATGACCTTGGATGAAACAATAACGAAAGCCCAGAAATGCTGTTCAATTCACTAGGCTTCATCTTCGTCTTTCTGCCGCTGACCCTGACGGTAGTATTTTTGTTGGGCCCTGCTCGACCACGGCAGCCGCGCTGGCACTCGCCCTCGCTTCGGTCGCATTTTATGCGGTCTGGGATGCACGATTCGTGTTGCTCTTGCTCGGCTCGATCGCGCTGAACTATACGGCCGGTAACTGGATCGCGTCGAAGGTCACGACCGCTGCGCTCCGCCAAGCTCGGCTCGGAATGGCCGCTGCGGTCGGGCTGAATCTGCTGCTCCTGGGGTATTACAAGTATGCAAACTTCTTCATCACCAATGTCGCGTCGCTAACGGGCGGTTCGCTCAGCGCCGTCGAAGTCATCCTGCCACTCGGTATCTCGTTCTTCACGTTCACGCAAATAGCCTTTCTGGTCGATGTCTATCGCGGCACCGCTCGCGAGCGGGATTTCACCACATACTTGCTGTTCGTGACGTACTTTCCGCACCTCATTGCCGGACCCGTGCTGCATCACGCTCAGATGATGCCGCAATTCCTTAAACCGCAGAATTATCGACTGCGCTGGGACAATATGGGCGTGGGCCTGTCCATTTTCATTTTAGGTCTGGCCAAGAAAGTGCTGATTGCGGATGAGCTCGCGACGTACGCATCGCCGGTTTTCGAGGCGGTTCGCCACGGCGCCGTGCTCAGTCTGTTCGAGGCGTGGATCGGGGCTCTCGCGTATACCCTGCAGTTGTACTTCGACTTCTCGGGATATTCCGACATGGCCGTCGGCCTCTCGCTGATGTTCAACATCCGCCTTCCGCTCAACTTCGACTCCCCATACAAGGCAACCAGCATGATCGAATTCTGGCGGCGCTGGCACATGACCCTGTCGGCATTCCTTCGCGACTATCTCTATGTCCAGCTGGGCGGCAATCGCAAAGGGGCGGCGCGCCGATATGTGAACCTGATGGTGACCATGCTACTGGGAGGCTTGTGGCACGGGGCTGGTTGGACTTTCGTCCTTTGGGGAGGCCTGCACGGCCTCTTTCTTGCGGTCAACCACGCCTGGCGCGGACTGAGGAAGTGCCTTCACATCGGACCAGCTGGCCGCCCAGGCGCGCTGGCAGCGGGCGCCCTCACCTTCGGCGCAGTCGTTATTGCCTGGGTTTTCTTCCGCTCTGACACCGTTGCGCAGGCGATTTCCATGGTCTCCAGCATGTTCGGCCTGCGCGGTGTTTCGGTCCCCGCAGCTCTTGAACCTGGATTGCGGCTATTCGCGGATGGGTTAGGCAGCGCTGTGGTTTTCCGGGGTTTCACGCCGGCGACCGAGATCGAGCCGTCGCGGGCTTTCGCCGCAATCGCTTTCGGGCTCGCGATCGTTTGGCTCTCACCAAATGTGCGGCAGCTATTTGCGCGTTTCCACCCGACCTGGGAGGACATGGCAGGCATGAAAACCCCGAGCGGCAACATTCGGTCGCGTCTCTTGGCGAGAGCCGAATGGGCGCCGACTGACGCCAGGGCCTTCGCTCTCGGCATTCTGTTTTTCGCATGCCTGCTGCTAGTAGCGTCGAACAGGACGTCCGAGTTCCTGTACTTTCAATTCTGATGCGTTACATAATCATTCTCTTCGCGACCGGCGCTACCTGCGCAACGCTTTTTTTCTGCGCCGGCACCTTGGCTCCCGCACCCATTTCGGCGGAATACTGGGTGCGCGAGATGATCGCGGTCAAACGTTCCATCGCCCAATCAAACAGCGGACGCAAGAAAATCGTCATAGCAGGCGGCTCGAGCACGCTGTTCGGAATCGACAGTCGCCTTTTGGGCGAGGAGCTCGGCATCGTTGCCGTCAACTACGGCCTGCACGCCGGCTTAGGGTTGGCAAAGATACTCGGGGAGACCGCGGGGGCAGTCGGACGCGGGGACCTGCTACTACTTGCCCTTGAGACGCCGCTCTACTGCGTGGACGAGCCGACGGGCTGGCAGGCTCGCAACGCAATTGCCTGGGATCCGGACACGTGGAATTCCTGGTCGCTTCGCGCGCAGATCCGAGGCCTGTCGCTGGACCCCCGCATTGCCGGGGAACTCGTCGCGGCGCGTACATGGATGCAGTCGCGTCCCGACATACTCGCTCCACGCGTGGCGGCACTCGATGACGCTCTTACGCGCGCGAAGTTCGCTGAAGCACCGCCACCGACGTATTTCTCGTATTCAGCGTTTCACATGGACGACCTGGGTAACATGCAACGCGCGGAAGGCGCACGATACCAGGGACCGGCTTCGCAGCCCGAATCGCGCACCCGGGTTTGCGGCTCGAGCATGCAGATGCTTTCCGCCTTCGCCTTGCAAATGCGCGAAAAAGGCGTGCGCCTCTATTTTGTCAACCCACCTTACCTCGCCCCGCGTGATGTAGATAAAGGCAAAGTCGACGAGTCCGACCGGCAATTCGCACGCGAAATTGCGCCGGTAGGCCCAGTTCTGGATCACAGGTCTGATGTGATCTTCGACAGGAATTATTTTTTTAATACTCGCTGGCACCTGAACGTCGAAGGCCGTCGCCTGCGCACTCAGCGACTCGTTCAGGCACTACGAAGCATGGCCGCAACCGCCCTGCCGATCTCCAACTGAGGCCCCGCGCTCGCCTCCAACGCCAGGGCACTGGATGCCGCTAGTGCCGTCACTGCGCAATCCGACGGTAAATCTGCATGGTCTGAGACGCGCACCGGTCCCAGGAAAAATGCTGAACGCGCTCCCGGCCGCGGGTAATGAGCGCGCTCCGCACGTCGACAGATGCCGCAACCGACTCCATCGAGGACCGCAGGGCATCCACGTCGCCGGAATCGCACATCAGCGCCGCATCGCCCACAACTTCAGGAATCGAGCTCGTATTGCCGCAGATCACCGGACAGTCGAAGCTCATCGCTTCCAGGAGTGGGATTCCGAAGCCCTCGTACAATGACGGAGAAACAAACATCACGGCTTGGCGATACAAGGAGGTAAGGACTGCATCGTCTCCGCGCACCTGCCGGACGAGAGAATCGTCCAGGCCCAACCGGGTGATAAGATCTTCTTCGTCAGCGTGAAACGCGCCACCGCCGAACGCGAGCAAGCAGAGGTTACTGCGCAGGCGTGGCGACGCCGCATAAGCCCTCAAAAGCCCGGCAAAGTTCTTATAGGCGCTTCGGTCGCCTACATACAGAATAAATGGACGGGAAATCGCCAGAGCAATCGGATATTCAGTCGGCGTGCGCGAGGTAAATCCATGATGAATAACCGACGTCTTTTCCGGGGCTATGTCGACCATCGACAGAAGGTCCCTGCGCGTACTGTGGGATACGCAGATGACGTGGCGTGCGCGGGCAATTGCGGCGCGCTTGGCCGACGATGTCGGGTCATTCTTGTGAAAGGTTCCGGGGAATTTCTCGTGGATCATGTCGTGCACAGTCAAAACAGTCGGACATCCCCGCGGCGCGACACGATACGCGCGGTAGTAAGTCTCATGAAGCACGTCGGGCGGCGCCGAGCAGGTATAGGCAAGACGGGATCCAATGGCATTGAAGACCTTGAGGATCCCGCTGGCTTGCCGGATGTTCGGTATTGCAACACCTCGAACGCAAACTCCACCAGTGGACAGATAGCCGTTGATGTGCAGGGGGGCGATTATTTTCGCCGAGAAACCTTCTGCGCGGCCGACTCGGCAAGCTACCTCGTGGATATACCGTGAAATACCCCCAAACTGTTGCATGGAAAATATCTGATAATCGTAGTCGACCCGCAAGGTACGTTCTCCGCTCATCAGGCAGCCCGCGCTTGGCGCAAGACCGCTTTGTTGTCGGGAGCCGTTTTGGATGACATCATCTTGCGCAGCGTGGGATGTAGCAGCGAAGCTATCGGACCTGCCAGCACGCGAAACGTTGTTTGTGAGATGTCCCGGTTGCTCATCATGTAGAAGCCGCGGCGTGCATAGAGCTTCAGCGCCAATCGGCTCGCGATTTTTTCCACGGCCCCATACGTGTAGAACGAGATGTGCTGGCCTGTCTCACGTGAGTGGTACCACCATGAATCCGGCGGCGGGGGTCGTCCGGCGTAACACTCGGTTGTGAATAGCAGCGTATCCGAACCCGCAGATCCGAGTATGTTGAAATGAACGCACAGGGATCCTCGACATGCTCCACGACTTCGAAGGCCGTGACGGCGGCATGTGGACAATACGCTCGGTTGAATTCGAAGCCTCGGGCATGGATGTTTTCGCAGTAGGTATCGTGCCAGTAGAAATCGAAGCCGATATCGCGCATCAAACGCGTCAGCAGACCTGTCCCTCCGGCCATATCGATGTAGCGCGCGTCCTTGTCGAAGAGGAAAAATAGAAGCGCGGTCAAACGCCGGGATGCATCGAGATTGCGAGCGACCAGTCCGGTGTCTGCCGTCGCGATCGCATCAGAGTACGCTTCCTCGAGCCAATACGGTTTCTCTGTCTGCAAAAGGCCGCACGAGTCGCAGAGGTGATAATCCACGTGGTGTTTGCGAAGTATGGTTGAGTCGAACGCCTTGGTTCGGCTTCCTGAACAGACAGGACAGACCGCGATTGACGCCATGGTTTTAAC
>JAQGMS010000249.1 GCA_028292245.1 Ramlibacter sp. | reverse complement strand
TCCAGTCGCAGGCCGCGCATGCGCCGGCGCACGCGGCGCAATTGCGGCCGCTGGACACGCGCGGCGGCGGCAGCGCCCGGTACTCCATGTGGATCCTGCTCACGGCGTTGGCCAAGTTGTTGCGCGGGCGGCTGGGCGGCCGGCTTGCCGGCGTCCACGTCAACGTGGCCGAGCGCTTGAGCCTGGTGCGCAAAGGCGCCATCGTGGCGCTGTGCCGCGCGATCGGCGTGCCGGTGGTGCTGCACCTGCACGCGGCGCAACTGCATCACTATTACCACGGGCTGCCCGGGCCGCTGCAACGCATCACGCGCTGGGTGTTCTCGCTGCCGGCCAGCGTGGTGGTGCTGGGCGCGGCCGCGCGCCGCTTCGTCATCGAGGACCTGCGGGTGCCGGCCAAGCGTGTCGAGATCGTCATCAACGGCGTGCCCGAACCTTCGCAGCCACGGGCCGTCCGCGCGCCCGGCGCGCCGCAACGCGTGCTGTTCCTGGGCAACCTGTCCGAGCGCAAGGGCGTGTCCGACCTGCTGCAGGCCCTGGCGCGGCCGGGCTTCGAAGCGGGCCCGCTGGAAGTGGTGCTGGCCGGCGGGGGCGACGTTGCCGGCTACGAGGCCAAGGCGCGCGACCTGGGCCTGGAGGACACCGTGCGTTTCGCGGGCTGGTGCGGCCAGCAGCAAGTGGCGCGCCTGATGGCGCAAAGCGATGTGCTGGTCCTGCCTTCCTATGACGAAGGACTGCCGCTGGTGATCCTGGAAGCGCTGGCACACGGCGTCGCGGTGGTCTGCACGCCGGTCGGGGAGATCCCTTCGGCGCTGACCGACGGCGTCAACGCCCGCTTCGTGACGCCCGGCGACATCGACGGGATCGCGGCCGGTCTGCAGCAAGTATTGGCGCGGCCGGAACTGCTGGAAACGCTGGGCCGCAACGGCCGGGCCTTGTACGAACGCCAGTATTCGCTGGCGCGATTCTTCGCCAGCGTCGCGCGGATCCACGGGCGGCATTTCGGCGTCGCCGGGCACCTTGCGGCCCCGGCCGCTCCAACCGAGGGTGCGCCGTGATCACCGATGCCAACACCATCGACAACGGCGCCTGCCTGTTTGCCGACGTCTGCATCGTCGGCGGCGGCGCGGCCGGCATCTCGCTGGCGCTGTCGCTGTCCGGCCAGGGCCTGAAGATCGTGCTTTTGGAATCGGGCCAGGCCGGCGAGCATGCGCCGAGCCAGCAGCTCTATGCCGGCGAAGTCGCCGACGAGCGCCTGCACAGCCCGCCCGACAAGTACCGCCAGCGCCGCATGGGCGGATCGACCACGATCTGGGGCGGCCGCTGCGTGCCGTTCGACGAGATCGACTTCGAGGCGCGCGACTACCTGCCGCACAGCGGCTGGCCGATCTCGTACGCCGAGCTGCTGCCCTTCTATCCCCAAGCCAACACACTGGCGGAGGCCGGGCGCTTCAACTACGACGCCGACGACGCGCTCGGGCCGCAGGCGGCGCCCTTCATCCGCCGGTTCGACAGCTCGGTGGTGCGCACTAATTCGCTGGAGCGCTTTTCCTGCCCGACCGATTTCGGCACCCGCTACGCCAAGCGGTTGCGGCTGGCGCCCGACATCAAGGTGCTGCTCGGCGCCAATTGCACCGGAGTGCGGCTCGAAGCAGGCGGCCGCTCGGTGGAAGAGCTCGAGGTCACCACATTGGCCGGGCGGCGCTTCCGGGTGGCGACGCGCGCCGCCGTGTTGGCCGCGGGCGGGCTCGAAACCGCGCGGCTGCTGCTCGCGTCGAACGACGCCGCACCGGCGGGCATCGGCAACGAGCACGACGTGGTCGGCCGCTACTACATGTGCCACATCGCGGGCAACGTCGGCGCGCTCACCTTGCGCGGCACGCCCGACGACGTGCGGCACGGCTACGAGATCGCGCCCGAAGGCGTGTACTGCCGCCGGCGCCTGTCGATCGCGGCCGAGCAGCAGCGCCGCCATGGCTTGGCCAACACCGTGGCGCGCCTGCATTTCCCGCGCATCACCGACCCCAGCCATCGCAACGGCGTGCTGTCGGGCCTGTTCCTGGCGCGCCGGCTGATCAGCTACGAATACGCGAAGCGCCTGAACGACGGCACCGCGATGACGCCGGGCCTGTACGCGAAGCACCTGTTCAACGTGGTGTCCGACCCGATCGACACCTGCGGCTTCCTGGCGCATTGGGTCGGCAAGCGCACGCTGGCGCAGCGCAAGTTCCCCTCGGTGATCCTGCGCAACCGCAGCAACCGTTTCAGCCTGGAAATGCACGGCGAGCAGGCGCCGCGGCCGGACAGCCGCGTCACGCTGTCGGAGCGCAGAGACTCGCTGGGCATGCCGCAATTGCGCGTCGACTGGCGCTACGGCAGCGAGGACATCGAGTCGGTGCGGCGCACGCTCGACCTGATGGCCCAGGAGTTCGAGCACAACGGCGCCGGGCGGCTGGAATACGACCGCGACACGCTGGAAGAAGACCTGATGCGCTTCGGCGCCTACGGCGGCCACCACATCGGCACCGCCCGCATGGGCAGCGACGTGCGCACCAGTGTCGTCAACGCCGATTGCCAGGTGCATTCGGTGCGCAACCTTTTCGTCGCCGGCAGCGCCGTGTTCCCCACGTCGAGCCAGGCCAACCCCACGCTGACGCTCATCGCGCTCTCGCTGCGCCTGGGCAAGCACCTGTCACGCCGCCTGACCCCGAAGGCGCGCGCCCAAATGGAACTGGCACCCGCATGAAAGTCCTCGTCCTCGGCGGCTCCGGCTACATCGGCTCCAGGCTTTGCGCCGCGCTGGCCGCCAGCGGCTGGGCCACTCCCGTCAACGCCTCGGCGCGGCGCGCGATCCCCAACATCGAGAACCGGCGTGTCGACACGCGTAACGGCGAATCACTCGCGGCGGCCCTGCGTGGCATGGACGCCGTCGTCAATTGCGTTGCCGGCGACGCCGCCTCGATCGCCCGCGGCGCCGTGACGCTGGCCCGCGCCGCGCAGGAAGCGCAGTGCCCGCGGATCGTCCACCTGAGCAGCATGTCGGTGTACGGCTCGCAGGAAGGCTTGCTGCCGGAAGTCACGCCGTTCGACCCGACGCTGGGCTGGTATGCACGCGCCAAGTGCGAGGCCGAGCTGCACCTGGCCGCGTTCGCGCAGGCCGGCGGCTCGCTGGTGACCTTGCGGCCCGGCTGCGTGTGGGGCGCGGGCAGCCAGTTGTGGGTCGGGCGTGTCGGCCGCTGGCTGCGCGCGGGCCGGCTCGGCGACCTGGGCGCCGCCGGCGACGGCTGGTCGAACCTGGTCCACGTCGACGATGTCTGCGGCGCGATCCTCTCCGCGCTGCACGCACCCGATGCGCCGGGGCAAGTGCGCACGTACAACCTGGCCGCGCCGGACAGCCCGCGCTGGAACGAATATTTCGTCGATCTGGGCGTGGCGATCGGTGCGACGCCGGTGGGGAGAATCTCCAAGCTGCAATTGCGCACCGATGCCTGGCTGGCCGGCCCGATCCTCAAGGTAGCGCAAACCGCGCTGGCCCGCGCTGGCCGCGCCGGGTACGCAGTGCCCGAGCCGATTTCACCGGGCCTGGTGGCGCTGTGGGACCGGCACCTGCGAATGGATTCGCGGCTGGCCGAGCGGGAGCTGGAGTTGAAGTGGACCTGTTACGGAACCGGGCTGCGGCAGTCGGCGTTGTGGTATTTGCAACGAGACGGCATGCCTGGGTCGGAGCGTCGGGCCGCTGTTGCTGTGCCGCCGGCTTGAGTCGTTTCTGACGTTCTGTATTTTTGAACGCAGAGGGCGCAGAGGTTACGCAGAGAGCGCAGAGAAAACAGCCAAAAGTCTTTTGACTTCCTCTGCGTCCTCTGCGAATTCTCTGCGCCCTCTGCGTTCAAAAAACCGCCGCACCCAAACCACCTCAGCGATACCCCTCCGGATTCGCGCTTTGCCACCGCCATGAATCCGCGCACATCTGCGCCAGCGTGCGGGTGGCCCGCCACTTGAGGAGCTTTTCCGCGAGCGCGGGATCGGCATAGCACTGCGCTACGTCGCCCGCGCGGCGCGGCGAGAGCTGGTAGGGCACGGGGCGGCCGCTCGCGGCTTCGAATGCGCGCACGACCTCCAGCACGCTGTGGCCCTGGCCGGTGCCCAGGTTCACCGTCAGGCTCCGGCCTTCGTCCAGCAACGCCTTCAGCGCGGCGACATGGCCTTCGGCCAGGTCGCTCACGTGGATGTAGTCGCGCACGCCGGTGCCGTCCGGCGTTGCGTAATCGCTGCCGAAAACCTGCAGGTGCGGGCGCTTGCCGGTCGCCACTTGCGTGATGAACGGCATGAGGTTGTTGGGGATGCCCGACGGGTCCTCGCCGATCAAGCCGCTTTCATGCGCGCCGACCGGATTGAAATAGCGCAGCACGGCCACGCGCCACGACGGCTGCGCCGCGCACACGGCCGACAGCATGTCTTCGATGATCAGCTTGGTGTGGCCGTAGGGATTGGTCTGGCTGCGCGGAAAACTCTCGGCGATCGGCACGCTGGCCGGGTCGCCGTACACAGTGGCGCTGCTGGAAAACACCAGCGCCGGGCAGCCCGCTTCTTCCATCGCCGCCAGCAGGCTCATCGCGCCGCCGACATTGTTGCGGTAGTACTTCAGCGGCTGGGCGACGCTTTCACCGACGGCCTTGTGGCCGGCCAAGTGGATGACGCCGGCGATGCGGTGCTTGCGCAGCACGCCCAGCACCCATGCGGTATCGAGCACGTCGCCTTCCTCGCACAGCACAGGCTTCTCGGTGATCGCCCGCAGCCGCGCCAGCACGCCGCGGTGGCTGTTGGCGAAGTTGTCCAGGATGACGGGCGTGTAGCCGGCTTGCGCGAGCACCACGTAGGTGTGGCTGCCGATGTAGCCGGCGCCGCCCGTGAGGAGGATGTTCATCGGCGGATTCTAGGCCGCTGTCTAGGCCGCCGCGCCGCGTTCCTGCCGCAGCGCCTGGGCGGCGAGCCGCAGCGCCCGCGCCATGAAGAGCGGGTTTCCCACGACATATCGCTTGAACAGGCGCTTGGGTTCCAGCGCCAGCCGGTACGCCCACTCCAGCCCGGTGCGCCGCATCCACAGCGGCGCGCGCGAAGTCTTGTTGCCCAGGAAATCGATGATGGCGCCGCCGCAGACGATCAGGCACGGATAGCCGAGCGCGGCACGCAGCACCACCGCCACCTCTTCCTGACGCGGCATGCCCATGCCCAGCACGATCAACGCCGGGCGGTGTTGTGCCGCCAGGTGCAGGTAGGCCTGGGTTTCCAGAAAGCCATGCGCGGTGACGCAGTGGCTGGCCGGCGCGATGCGCGTCTCGATGGCTTCGCGGGCCTGCGACAGGTAGGGATCCTGGGTGCCGAACAAGGCGATCGGGCGGCCCGCATAGCGGGCCAGGATCTTGGGGATCAGGTCGGTGCCATTGAGGTTCAAGCCCGGCGGCTGGTTCAGCAGGCGCAGCAGGATCGCCATGCCCGATCCGTCGCGCAGCACCAGGTCGGCCGCCATCAGCGCGTTGAAGAATTCCTCCGACACGGCGGCGGAATTCATCGCATGCGCGTTGACGAAGGCCAGCACCAGCGGCTCGACGGGGTGGGCCAGCGAATCGAGCAATTGCTCCTCGCCGCGCGCGGATTGCACGCGCACGATGCCCTTGACCAATTGGTGCCAGCGCGCTTGCCAACCGGCGGGCGTTCCCGCCGCAAGGCTCATTCGATAACCTCCGCACTACGTGCTGCGGTGCCATTCGCCTTGGGGGCGGCCCGGCGGCTCATGACGCCGGCGCGCCGTTGAGCACAGCGCCCACGATGGTGACGCCGAACTGGCGCATGTCGTCGGCCAGGGCCGCGACGCGCGTCATCGACGTCGCATCCTGGCAGGCCACGATCAGGGCTGCGCCGGCCCGTGCCGCAACGGTGCCCGCATCGGCGCAGGACTCGGACGGCGGCGTGTCCACCAGGATCACTTCATAGCTGGCCCGCATCGCGGTGATCAGCCGGGCGAAGCCCGGCCGTGCCAGCAATTCCTGCGGGTTGGGCGGCACCGCGCCGGCGGGCAGCACCCACAGGTCCGGCAAGGCCTTGATCTCGCACACCGATTCCCAGCCGGCACGGCCGGCCAGGATGCCCGACAGGCCGGTTCGTCCGGGCACGCCGAAGATCTGGTGCTGGCGCGGCCGGCGCAGGTCGGCATCGACCAGCAGCGTGCGCTTGCCCAGTTGCGAAAACAGCACCGCGAGATTGGCCGCCATCCAGCTGCGGCCTTCGCCGGCGCCGGGACTCACCACCGCCAGCGCGGCCTGCCGCGCGTCGTTCTCGAACCAGCGCAGCATCAATTGGCTGCGCAGCGCGCGCAGGTGCTCGACCGCCTCGCTGTCGGGCTCGCGCGCCGCCACCAGTTCGCGGCTGAGCAGCGAATCGGCCGACAGGGACGGGTGCCCGAACTGGGTCGCCAGGGCCTGGTCCACATCCTCGCGGTCCAGCAAGCCCATCGCGATGCCGGCCTCGCCGAACGGCAGCCCGGCTTTCTTCTGGAACTCCAGGATGCGCTGCACGTCGGCTTCGTCCAGGCGGCCCCAATCCACCAGCATCTGGCCGATCGGCTTGCCGGGTTCGCCGCCGATCGTGCCGATGTCCAGGTCGAGCGGCTTGGTGGGCAACGGAAAAATCTGGCTGTTCATGCGGCGCTCCTTGCGAGGGCGAGACGGCGGGGGGCGTTGCGCAAGCGCAGCGGCATCAGCATGGCGCCCGCGGTCGGCACGGTGGCCAGGATCGGCAGCCGCGTGACCATCGCGAGGTCGTCCACCGAGCGCACGCGCCGGTTGCCCAGTTCGAGCAGCAGCACACCGGCGATCGCCAGCAGCAAGCCGCCGACGGCCGCGACCACCATCGTCTGGAAGCCGGACAAGCCCGCTTTTTCGGTCGGCTCGACGGCCGAGGCGATGCGCACCATGTTGGTCTGGTTGGCCACGCTTTGCAGGCGCGACTGCGCGGCGCTGGCGCTGACGGCTTCGAAAGCCTTCTGCGCCGAATCGACATCGCGCTGCAGCACGCTCAACTGGCCGCGCTGGCGGGTCAGCGCCAGCACCTTGGCCTTCTGATCGCCAATGGCCCTTTCGAGCTCGGCCTCGCGCTGCTTGGCCGAGCGCGAAGCGCCTTCGGCCAGCGAGCCGGCATGGCCGCTTTCGGCGGACATGCGCGAGCGCAGCGAGGCCAGTTCGGCATTCAGGCGCTGCATCGTCGGGTGAGCCGCACCCATGGTGGCGGCGCCTTCGGAAACCTTGGCTTCCATCCGCGCGACGTCGGCGCGCAAGGTGGCGACGACCGGGTTCTGCTCGGCCGAGCCGGGCCCCGGACGGGCGCGAGTCTGCATGGCGGTGAGTTGCTGCGACAGGTCGTTCAGCCGCGCGGTTTCATAGTCCCCCTTCTCGTCGGAGGACACGATGCCCGATTGCTGCTGGAACGCCGACAGCTTGTCCTGCGCCTGCCCGAGCCGGTCGCGCGACAGCTTGACCTGGTCGTCGAACCATTCCGCATAGCGCTTGGCCGGGTTGGTCTTGAGCTCCAGGCTCACGTCCAGGTAGGCCTGCGCGAAAGTGTTGGCGACCTTCGCCGCTTCGGCCGGGCTGCGGCCGGTCCAGGCGATGTTGATGATGTTGCTCTCGCGCGCCGGCTTCACGTCCAGCAGCGTCTGCATCTTGTGGGCGAGCCAGGCCTGCGGAGTGGCCTTGGTCAGCGACTCCTCGCGCCAGCGCTTCACCGGCTCCTGGTCGGCGGGCAGCATCTGCAGCACGCGCTCGGCCACGCGGTCGCTCTTGACGATGTCGATCTGGGTGGCCATGTAGCTGGGGCCGACCATGCCCTGCAGCGCCGTGCCGCCGACCGGGTCCATGCGCACGTCGACCAGCACCGGCGCGATGGCCTTGTAGGCGGGCTGCCGCACGAGGATCCAGGCCAGTGCCAGCGCGAGCGTGACCAGCAGGATCAGGCCTGCCGCTGCGCGCCGCGCCCGCAGGATCGAGAATAACTGGTGCAAGCTCATCGCTGGTACCTCCTTTTATTTAGAACAGGCTTTCGCGCACGAACAGGACGTCGCCGGGCTTGACCGGCTCGTTCATCCGCGGCTCGAGTTGGACCACCGCGCCGTCGGGGCTGGTGCGTGTGAGGCGCAGGCGGTTCATGGTGCCGCGCGGAGTGGGGCCGCCGCTGGCGGCGAGCGCCTGCATCACCGTCATGCCGCGCTCGATCCGGTAGGAACCGGGCTTCTGCGCTTCGCCGGCCACGTAATAGGTGGCGGCCTTGTTCACATAGACCGTGTCGCCCGACTTGATCAGGATGTCGTCGGTGCCCTGCTGGGCCGCCGTCAGGTCGATTTCCTTGCGGAAAGGCTTGCCGTCACGCGTGCCGGTGACCACCACCGTGTCGTCACCGGTGGGGGCGATGCCGCCCGCCGCGGCGACCACTTCGGATACGCGCATGTTCGCTGTTTCCAGCGGAACGCGTCCCGGCCTGTTGACCTGGCCGACCACCGACACCTGGTTGCCGCGCACCTGCACCACGTTGATGTTGACCTGCGGCTGCTTGAGGATGTCCTTCGAACGCAGCGCGCTGGCGATGCGGCGCTCCGCGTCCGGAATGCTCAAGCCGCCCACCGCGACGCTGCCGATCAGCGGGTAGCTGATCGAGCCGCTTTCGGACACCCGCGCTTCCATCGACAGGTCCGGGTTCTGGTAGACCTGGACCTTGATGGTGTCGCCGGCGCCGAGCTTGTAGTCGTCGTTCTTCGCCACGGTCTGGGCGCCGGCCAGCGTGGCCGAGGCGACCAGCGCGGCCGACAGGATGGATTTAAGCAGTTTGGACATATGACATCTCCCTTGAGTGAACGTTGCAGGAATGCGCGGCCTTCAGAATCTCGCTTTCACCGCGACGGCAAAAATGGTGGCGTTGTAGCTGGACAGCGGCAGGCTCGAGGCGAGCTTCTCGCCGCGCAGCGAAGTCGATACGGTGAGCGCCGGCCGCGGGTCCCAGTCGAGCCCGACTCCCGCGGCTTCGACGGTTTCGTGCCGGCCGACGTCGGCGCCGGCGGGCACGTCGCGCCAGCGGCGCTCCGAGCGGTCATAGCGGGCGTTCAGCGCGATGTGCGGCAGCACCTGCCACACCGGCGTGATGTACACCCGGTCGGTCTCGACATGGCCGCCGGTGACCAGGCCCGAGGCGATCAGGTCGTGCATGTAGCCGGCGATCAGCCGCGTCTTGGCGCTGATCTCCCAGTTGATGTTGGCGCCGCCCACCATGCCGCTGAAATCCAGTTGCGGCGCGACGCTGTGCTCGCGCGAGACATGCGCGATCCGCGCGTCGATGGCGGTCTTGATCGTCACCGGCCACTTCAGCGCGAGCTCGGTTTCCTTTTCCTTGAAGCCGCCCGTTGCCGCGCCGGGGGTGGTGTCGGTGTATTCGCCATCGCCGCGGCGGTATTTCAGGGTGAGCAGCGAACCCTTGGGCGTTTCATAGCCCACTCCGACGCGCGCGCTGCGCACCACGGGGCTCGCGTCCCAGCTGCGCGGCTCGGTGCTCTCGCTGCTGCTGCGCGTGAAGCCGGCCAGTGCCCGCCAGGAGGCGCCGACGTCGTACACGCCTTCCAGCACCTCGTTGCGCTCGGTGCGCCGGCCGATCCGGTTGGCGAACGTGAGGCTGTCGGTGGTGACTTCGCGGTACTGCCGGCGGTCGGCCGAGAGGACCCCGTGGAACCGGGGCGTCAGGCTCCAGTCCCAGGCCGCCGAGTAGTTGATCGTGTGGTAGTCGAGGCTCGACTGGTCCTGGTACTTGTATTGCGTGGCCTCGACGTCGGCGCGCAGCCTTTGCAGGCCGATGCGCTTGTCGGCCTTCACGCCGACCGACAGCATGCCGATGTTGTCGGAGATTTCGCCGGTGTTCTGGCGCAGCACGTTGCTGTCGCGCTCGACGCCGGCGGCGGCGCGGAACTGGAACACGCCGGTCTGTTCGTCGGCGCCGTAAGCGGCCGACCCGACGCACAGGGCGGCCAGGGATAGCAGGGGTCGAATGGGCAAGTTCTTCAAGATGTCCTCGGTCTTATTGGTAGACGCCCCGTGCGCCGGGGCATGCGCCCAATGCCCCGGTGAGCGACGGGGCCTGGGAGGGATGGTGCCGCAGGCTTGGCGCACCTCACAATGGCTCGATCGCACTATAAATCCACTAATAGGCCGCGCTGTCACGGAACACCAGGCGCACGGTCTTGAAGATGATGTACAGGTCCAGGCGCAGCGACCAGTTCCGCAGGTAATCCAGGTCGCAGCGGATGCGCCCTTCCATCTTTTCCAGGGAATCGGTTTCGCCGCGAAAGCCATTGACCTGCGCCCAGCCGGTGATGCCCGGCCGTACCTTGTGCCGCACCATGTAGCTCTTGATGAGCGCGCGGTACTGCTCGTTGTGCGCGACAGCATGGGGGCGCGGGCCGACCACGCTCATGCGGCCCTGCAGCACGTTGATGAACTGCGGCAGCTCATCCAGGGAAGTCTTGCGCAGGATCGCGCCCAGGCGGGTGATGCGGGCGTCGCCCTTGCGGGCCTGCACGATGGTGCCCCCGTCTTCGGTGACGGTCATGGAGCGGAACTTGTAGACGACGATTTCTTCGCCGTCCAGCCCATAGCGGCGCTGGCGGAAGATCACCGGCCCGGGCGAGCCCAGTTTCACCGCCAGCGCGATGGCCAGCATGATGGGCGAGATCAGCACCAGGATGAGCGAGGCCAGCACGATGTCGCTGGACCGCTTGAGCGCGCCGGCGGGGCCGCGGAACGGCGTTTCGCACACCGAGATCACAGGCAGGCCGCAGACCGAGTCGGTGCGGCCCTGGATCAGGTCGGTGACGAACATGTCGGGCACGAAATAGACCGACGCGGTCGTGTCCTTCAAGGCATCGAGCAGTTCCTTGATGCGCGGCTGCGAGGCCATCGGCAGCGACAGGTAGATCAGGTGCACGCGATGCGCCTTGACGTAGGTGGCGATCTCGGAAATCCTGCCCAGCAGGCGATGCCGGTCGCGGCCGAACTGGCGCTCGGGCTCGCGGTCGTCGAAGAAGCCCACCAGGTCGATGCCGGTGTCGCCCGCGCCGGCCAGCCGGTCCGCCAGGGCGGCGCCCTGCTCGTTCATGCCCACCACCACCGCGCGCAGCGCCGGGCCCTGCAGCCGGACCAGGTGCGGCGCGGCCTTGCGCAGCAGCCAGTGCGCGCCCATCTGGCTCACCGGCGCGAGCCACAGCCAGTGCAACACGACCGGCGAGGAGAAGTCGTCGATGCTGCCGGTGGCGAACGCCATCGCCAGCAGCAGGCCGGCGGTCCAGCACCAGGCCAGCAGGATGCTCACGAACACGCGGTCGGGCCGCATGCGCAGCAGCGAGCGCCCCGGAAACGCGAGCGCGAA
>JAQGMS010000244.1 GCA_028292245.1 Ramlibacter sp. | reverse complement strand
TGGCCGGCACCTACAAGACCGGGCGGCGCATCGAGTTCTACGGCGTCGGCAACTCCGGCATCGTGGCGCAGGATGCGCAGCACAAGTTCTTCCGGCTGGGCGTCAACACCATCGCCTACAGCGACGGTCACATGCAGGTGATGAGCGCCTCGCTGCTGGGCCCCGGCGACTGCGTGGTGGTGATTTCCAATTCGGGCCGCACCCGGGACTTGATGGACGCCTGCGACATCGCCCGCAAGAACGGCGCTACCACCATCGTGTTGACAGCCACCGGTTCGCCACTTGCGTCGGCCGGCCAGATCCACCTGGCGGCCGACCACCCCGAAGGATACGACCGCTACAGCCCGATGGTGTCGCGGCTCTTGCACTTGGTGATCATCGACGTGTTGGCGACAACCGTGGCGCTGCGTATCGGGCCGCGCCTGCAGCCCTTGTTGCGCGAGATGAAGAACAACCTGCGCAACAAGCGCTACGCGTGACACCGCCTGGCCGGTTTACAACACCTTCGCCAGGATGGCGCTGCTGGCCCCGGAAAGCGACGGGAGGCGCTTTCTCACCGCGTCCTCGTCTGCCACCACCAGGCAACGCGCATGGGAGCCGATCGCGTTCACGGCCTCATCGAGCACCGTGCGAAACAGCAGCCGGCTCTCCTGCGATCCGCCGGTCACCGGCGTCGCGCAATCGGCAAAGTCGACAAGGCAGCCCGCCGACTTGAACCAGGCCGCCGATTCCTGCTGATAGCCGGCGTCGACCGAGAGGCGATCAACGTCCAGGACATGGTCGCAGCAGGCGACGGCCTGCAGCGTCGAAGCGATCCAGACCAGCAGGAACAGGCGCAACGCGTCCTGCGCGTCGACCGGCACCACCAGGCTGCCGCCGCGAGATTGCGGGGACGAGCGGGCCTGGGCCTTCCGCTCGAACTGTTCGATGTGGACAAATGCGCCGGGATGCGCGGTGCGCAACTTCAAGGCCGTGAGGACCAGTTTCTGCACAAAGTAGGGCCGGACCTGGAACGAGGCCCATTGGTCGAACGGGTTTCGTACCTGCGCAACGTGACGTCCGCCGAACGCTCGCTTCATCCAGGCGCTGCGCATCTGGCTGCGGCAAAAGCACAGCACGGCCGTGCGGCCCGCGCCGCCCGCGGCCGAGATCAATTCGCCGAGGTAGGCGCGCAAGTGATCGTCGCTCTGTTCGGGCCGCAGCAGGTACCGGTCATACGACAGGCTCCTGGAGAACAGGGTGGGGCTGGACTTGACGAAGTCGAGGTACTCGGCAAAGTAGTTCCTCTCCTGGGCCGGATGCCGCAAGGCAACGCTCACCCCCGCCTCGGGAGGCAGGGTGACGGCGGCGGGATTGAGCTTGGCGATCCGCTCGTGCAGCGGCTCGAAGTAGCAGCGCAGGGATTCGTCCTGGCGCAACCTGGACCACACATAGGTGCTGCTGGACCTCCACCACGCGTGGATGAAAACCGGGGCGGCGGTCAGATGCGCCTTTCCTCCACGGCGTGGCAGGCGATCCTGATGCCCTCGATCTCCAGCAGTGCCGGCCTTTCCGCCTTGCATCGCTGGTTGGCAAAGGGGCAGCGCGGATGGAAGGCGCAGCCGGCCGGCGGGTTGAGCGGATTCGGGACCTCGCCTTGCACCGGAGTGCGCGCACGGCCGGTGTCGTGCATCTTCGGGATCGCATCGAGCAGCATGCGCGTGTACGGATGGCGCGGATTGCCGAACAGCTGGTGCTTGCCCGAAAGTTCCACCAGGCGCCCCAGGTACATCACGCCGACCTGGTCGCTCACGTGGCGCACCACGGCCAGGTTGTGCGAGATGAACAGGTAGGTCAGACCGCGCTGGCGCTGCAGGTCCTTCATGATGTTGAGCACCTGGGCCTGCACGCTCACATCCAGCGCCGACGTCGGCTCATCGCAGACCAGGAATTCCGGCTCGGTGGCCAGTGCCCGCGCGATCGAGATGCGCTGGCGCTGCCCGCCGGAGAACTGGTGCGGGTACTTCACCATGTCCAGCGGCGACAGGCCCACCGATTTGAGCAGTTCGCCGACCTTGTCCTTCAGCTCGGGGGCGTCGGTGATGATGCCGTGTTCCTTCAGCGGTTCGCCCACGATGTCTTCCACCGTCCAGCGCGGATTCAGGCTGGCATACGGGTCCTGGAAGATCATCTGGATGCGGCGGCGCAGCTGGCGGCCTTGCGGAGTCTTGAAAGTGGCGTGCGCGTCCTGGCCGTCGAAGGTGAGGCCGCCACGGGTCGGCTCGTACAGGCCCACCAGCAACTTGGCCACCGTGCTCTTGCCGCAGCCGGACTCGCCCACCAGCGCCAACGTCTGTCCCTTGGCGATCTCGAAGCTCACACCGTCGACGGCATGCAGCAACTGGCGCGGCCGCCCTTCGATCACGCGGTTGAGCCAGGGCACCGAGACGTCGAATGTCTTGGCGAGGTCGTGGGCCTGCACCAGCGGCACGGCGGGCGCCAGCACGGCGCTCATGCCGCGGCTCCGGCGTGCGCGTCGTGCAGCCAGCAGGCCGCGCGGGTTGCGCCCGCTTCGAGCAGACCAGGCCGCTCGACCCGGCAGCGGTCGAACGCGCGCGGGCAACGCGGGTTGTAGGCGCAGCCCGGGGGAATCGCGTTCAGCCTGGGCATGGCGCCGTCGATCTGGTTGAGGCGCTCGCGCTCGATCGTGATGTCGGGGATCGCGGCCATCAGCCCCAGCGTGTACGGATGTGCCGGCTGGTTGATGACTTCGTGCACCGGGCCGATCTCGGCAATGCGGCCGGCGTACATCACCGCGACGCGGTCGCAGGTCTCCGCGATCACGCCCATGTCATGCGTGATCAGCATCACGGCTGCGCCGCGGTCCTTGCAGACCCGCTTGAGCAGCTGGATGATCTGCGCCTGGATCGAGACGTCCAGCGCCGTCGTGGGCTCGTCGGCGACGATCAACTTGGGCTCGGCCGCCAACGCCAGCGCGATCACCACGCGCTGGCGCATCCCGCCGGAGAACTGGTGCGGGTAGTGGTCCATGCGCTCGGCCGCCGCCGGGATGCCGGTGTCTTCCAACAGGCCGATGGCGCGGCGCAAAGCTTCCGCGCGATCGACGGGCAGGTGCGCCTGGATGGTTTCGGTGAGCTGGCGGCCCACCGTGTACAGCGGATTGAGCGACGTCAGCGGGTCCTGGAAGATCGCGCCGATCTTGCGGCCGCGAATGTGCCGCATCTGCTCGTGCGAGAGGTTGTCGATACGCTGGCCCTCGAGCAATATCCGGCCCGACGCCACGCGGCCCGGCGGCTCCAGCAGCCCGATGATGGACGCGCCGGTCAGGGACTTGCCCGCGCCCGACTCGCCGACGACACCCAGGATCTCGCCGGGCGCAATCTCGAAGCTGATGTCGTCCAGCGCGCGCAGCGTGCCGCGCCGATGCGGAAATTCGACGATGAGGTTCTGGACTTGGAGCAGGGACATGGATAAACGCGTCTAGCGCAACCTGGGGTTCAGGGCGTCGCGCAGCCAGTCACCCAGCAGGTTGACCGACAAGGCGATCATCACCAGCATCACGCCGGGAAACACCGTGATCCACCAGTTGCCGGAGAACAGGAACTTGTTGCCGACCTGGATCAGCGTGCCCAGCGACGGCGAGTTGGGTGGCGCGCCCACACCCAGGAACGACAACGTGGCTTCGGTGATGATCGCGGTGGCCACCTGGATCGTGGCCAGCACCATCACCGGCCCCAGGATGTTGGGCAGCACGTGCCGCCTCATGATCCGCAGCGGTGCGACCCCGGTCACCCGCGCGGCCTGCACATACTCCTTGCTGCGCTCCACCAGCGTCGAGCCGCGCACCGTCCGCGCGTACTGCACCCAACCGGTCAACGAAATGGCGATGATCAGCACGCCGAACGCCAGGAACTGGTTGGCGTTGGGAAACAAGGCGCGCGCCACGCCCGCGATCAGCAGGGCGATGAGGATCGCGGGGAACGAAAGCATCACGTCGCACACGCGCATGATGAAAGCATCCAGCCGGCCGCCGACGAACCCGGCGAGCAGGCCGAGGGTCACGCCCATCAGCATCGACAGCAGCACGGAGGCCAGGCCGACCAGCAGCGAAATGCGCGCGCCGTACATGAGCGCCGAGAGAATGTCGCGGCCCTGGTCGTCGGTGCCGAGCAGGTACTTCGGGTTGCCGCCCTGGACCCACGGAGGCGGCAGGAAAGCGTCGCTCAACTCGAGCGTCGCAAGGTCGAAGGGGTGGTGGGGCGCCACCACATTGGCGAACACCGCGCAGAACACGCAGACGAAGGCCACGAGCCCGGCGGCCACCGCCACCGGCGAGGTCCGGAAACTGTAGCCGATGTCGCTTTGCCAGGCCCTCTGAAACCAGCCCTCCGCCCCGCCGTTCATCACTTGACGGTGATGAATTTCCACACCATGTCGTTGTTTGGCAATTGCACCAGGTCGATGTTCTTCTTGGCCGCCCAATTGAGCGCCTGCTGGTGCAGCGGGATATGGCCCACGTCGTCCTGGTGCAGCTTGATGGCCTCGTGGATCATCTCGTTGCGCTTCTTCTGGTCGGTCTCGGAGCCGATCTTCTGCGTGAGCTCGTCGACCTTGGGATTGCTGTACGCGCCCAGGTTGAACTGGCCGCGGCCGCCGTCGCCGGGCGAGGACATGATCGGGTACAGCACGTTGTGGGCATCCACCGTGCCCGAGGTCCAGCCCAGCATGTAGAAGCTCGTGTCGCGGCGCAGGATCTTCGGGAAGTACGTGCCCTTGGTTTCGATTTCCAGCTTGATCCTGATCCCGACACGCGCCAGGTTGGCGGCGACGGCCTGGCAGATCGGGCCGTCGTTGACGTAGCGGTCGCTCGGGCAATTCAGCGTCACCTCGAAGCCCTGCGGATAGCCGGCGTCGGCCAGCAGCTTCTTCGAAGCCTCGGGGTCGAACGGGAAGCGCTTGGCCAGGTCCGGCGCGAACCCGTTCACCTCGGGCGGGAACATTTCGGCCAGCGGAGTCGCAGCGCCGCGCATCACGGTGCGCTTGATGCCTTCGACGTCGATGGCCTGGTAGAAGGCTTGGCGCACCCGCTTGTCCTTGAACGGGTTCTTGCCCTTGACGCTGGAGAACAGCAGCTCGTCGCGCTTCTGGTCCATGCCCAGGAAGATCACCCGCAATTCCGGGCCTTGCAGCACCTTGAGGTTGGGCGCGGCCTTCAGGCGCTCGACGTCCTGCACCGGCACCGGCTCCATCACGTCGATCTCGCCCGACATCAGGGCGGCGACGCGCGTCGCGTCATTGCCGATCACGTTGAAGATCACTTCATCGACGTTGCCGTCGATCTTGCCCCAGTAGTTTCCGTTGCGCACGAAGGTCGTTCGCACATTCGGCTGGCGCTCGCGCACGCGGTACGGGCCGGTGCCGTTGGCGCGGAACGAAGCGGCGTTCTCGATGCCCTTGCGGCGGTCCACCGGCTTGGTGGCCTGGTTGGTCTCGCACCACTTCTTGCTCATGATGTACCAGTTGGTGAACAGGTCGGGCAGGATCGGGAACGGCGTTGCCGTCTCCATCTCGACCGTGTAGTCGTTGATCTTGCGGATGGCCTTGACGGGGCCCACGGCGCTTTGCAGGTCGGAGCCTTCACCGCGAGTTCGGTCGTAGCTGAAGATCACGTCGTCCGCCGTGAACGGCGTGCCATCGTGGAATTGCACGCCCTTGCGCAGCTCGAAGCGCCACACCGTGGGCGAGACCTGTTTCCAGCTGGTGGCCAGGGCCGGTGCCAACTTGAAATTCCTGTCTCGGGTCACCAGCGGCTCGAATACATTGCCGGTAACCGAAAGCTGCAGCGACTCCTGCAGCGAATGCGGGTCGAGCGACAGCGCGTCGCCCTGGTTGGCGACTTTCAGCGTGGCGGCGGACGCGCCGCTCGCGCTGAGCGCGGCGATCAAGGCGGCCGAGAGCAGGGTGGGTTTGAACATCATCAGGTACTCCTCTTTGAATGGGTGGTCACGCGGAAAGGGGCATCGACTGCTCGATCAGCCCGGCGTGCAGGGCCGAGCCGAGCGGCAGGATGTCGTCGTTGAAGTCGTAGCGGCTGTTGTGCAGGAAGCAGTTTTCGCCGCCCTGCCCGATACGCAGGTAGGCGCCGGGCCGGTTCTGCAGCATGAATGAAAAGTCCTCGGCGCCCATGCTGGGCTCCATCTCGCGGTCGACGTGCTCGGCACCGACGATGCTCTCGGCGACGTCGCCCGCGAACCTGGCTTCGTCGGGGGTGTTGATGGTTGCCGGATAGGAGTGCTCGTATTGGACCGTCGCCGTCGCGCCCATGCCCAGCGCGATCGCGCTGCACAGCTCGGACAGCCGCCGCTCCACCAGGGACTGCACTTCAGGCTTGAAGGTGCGGATGGTGCCGACAATGGTGGCCTTGCCGGGAATGACGCTCATCGCATGCAGGTCGCCGGCTTGCATCGCGCAAAGGCTGACCACCGCGCTGTCGATCGGGCGCACGTTGCGCGACACGATGCTCTGCGCCGCGGTGATGATGTGCGCCGCCACCAGCACGGGGTCGACTGCGAGGTAGGCGTGCGCGCCATGCCCGCCCTTGCCCGTGACCTCGATCGTCACGCGGTCGGCCGCCGCCATCATCGCGCCCGGGTTCAGGCCGATCGTGCCCGGCTTCATCGCCGGCCAGTTGTGCATCGCGTAAATGGATTCCACCGGGAAGCGGTCGAACAGGCCATCCTCGATCATCTGCCTGGCGCCGGCGAAGCCTTCCTCGCCGGGCTGGAACACCAGCACCGCGGCGCCGTCGAAATTGCGCGTTTCGGCCAGGTAGCGCGCGGCGCCGATCAACATCGTGACGTGGCCGTCGTGGCCGCAGCCATGCATCATCCCCTGCTTGGCCGACTTCCATGCGAAGTCGTTCTGCTCGCTCATGGTCAATGCGTCCATGTCGGCGCGCAGGCCGATCATCCGGCCCGCCTTGCCGCGTCCACGGATCACGCCGACCACGCCGGTCTTGCCGATGCCGTCGTGGATTTCATCGACACCGCACAGCTTCAGCGCTTCCTTCACGCGGCCGGCGGTGTAGACCTCCTCGAAGCCGAGTTCGGGATGGGCGTGCAGGTCGCGCCGCAGCGCGACGAGTTCGGGAAGGAACCGCGCGATGTGCGCGAACGGCCGGCCATTGGCCTTGAGTCGGGGGGCGAGCATCAATGTCCTCCTGCGTTGGCCACACGCAGCCGGGGATCGACCGCGAAGTACAACAGATCCACCACCAGGTTGATGATGACGAAGATCAGCGCTATCAGGCAGAGGTAGGCTGCCATCACGGGGATGTCGACGAAGGTCACGGCCTGGATGAACAGCAGGCCCATTCCGGGCCACTGGAAGACGGTCTCGGTGATGATCGAGAACGCTATGAGCGTGCCCAGTTGCAGGCCGATGATCGTCATGACGGGCACCAGGGTGTTCTTCAGCGCGTGCCCGAAGTGGATCGCGCGGTCCGGCAGCCCGCGCGCGCGCGCGAACTTGATGTAGTCGGTGCGCAGCACCTCGAGCATCTCGGCGCGCACCAGCCGCATGATGAGCGTGAGCTGGAAGATCGCCAGCGTGACCGCGGGCAGCACGATGTGGTGCCACCCATCAGTGTTGAGCAGGCCGGTGTTCCACCAGCCCAGCGACGTGACGTTGCCGCGGCCGAAACTGGGAAACCAGCCGAGCAGGACGGCGAACACCAGAATCAGCAGGATGCCGATGAGGAACGTGGGCAGCGATACGCCCAGCAGCGAGAGCGTGAGAAACACCTGGCTCATGAACGTGCCGCGGCGCAGGGCGGCATAGACGCCCATGGGAATGCCGATCAGCACGGCGACCAGCGCGGCAACAAGCGCCAGCTCGAGCGTTGCCGGGAAGCGTTCGCCGATCAGCCGCGAAACCTTGGCGCCCTGGCGCAAGCTCAAGCCGAACTCCCCTTGCGCCGCGTTGCCCAGGAAGTGCCAGAACTGCACGAAGAAGGGTTGGTCCAGGCCCAGGTCGGTGCGCAGCCGCGCGATCTGATCGGGCTTGGCGTCCTGGCCCAGCAGGAAAACCACAGGGTCGCCGACGTATTGAAACAGCATGAAGGCGATGAACGCCACTGCGACCATCACGATCACAGCCTGGAACAGGCGACGCAGAACGAAGGCAAGCATCTCGAGGCGTGGAAGGGAGAGGCGATGCTAGCAGAGCAAGGCTCGGGCCGACACAGGGGTTTCCTTCAGGCCTAAAGAATCGGGCACCCTCGCGACAGGGCGCGTTCGCGCGATGATGAAGGCTAGTTCTCCTGCATCGACCAGCTGCCCAGCCGCACAGGGCCGTACCAGGCTTGCGTCGTGGCGCGCGTGTTGTCGCTGTCGCTCATGATGCCGATGCCCAGCAGCGCGCCAGGCGCCTCGCCGAACGCGCGCTCGTAGTCAGCGCGGATGTCGCGCTCGTAGTCGAGCCACTCGTTCAGCTTCCTCGTTCCGCTCTCCACCACCAGCGTGCGGATGCGGCTGCTGCGGGGGCTGGGGATCACGGTGCCGGGTTCGCGCTTGTTGCACCACACGTACATCAGCGTGGCGTACGGCATTTCCTCGCCGGTCACGCTTCGCACCAACTCGGCCAGCATCGCATCGCGCGGCGCCAAGCGCGAACGGTCGCCTTCGAAGAACAGGACGATGCGCACCGGTGAATCGTCGGCCTCGCGCGACGCCATGTCGGCGCCGGCGATGAGTTGCGGTACCTTCCACGAAAAGCGGACGCTGCGCAGTTCCGCCGGTTCGATGCGAACCCGCGTGCGCAGCATGCTGGCGGACGATGTAGCCAGCACCGCCATCGCGTCGCGCCCGTCCTTGCGCGCGTAGCTGAATCGGGTGGGGGCCTTGCCGGGGAAGGTGAGGTGATGCCAGCTGGACGCAGGGATCCTGGCGGCCGCCGATGCTTCGGCGGTCGCGCCACCGCTGGATTGAGCTGTCCAGGGATTGCTTCGGATGTCACGTGCGTTGTCGGCGGCAGGCAGGACCGAACAGCCGGCCAGCGCAACGGCGAGCAGCACCCATACCCAACCCAGGCGGTTTTTCATTGCGTCCCAACGTCCTCTTTGTGTCCCGACGATAGCCGCAAACCGGTCTCGCGGGCAGCGAACTTCCCCCCATAAAAAAAGCCGCCCGAAGGCGGCTTTCAAGTTTCTTCATCCGAAGCTGGCTCAAGGCCAGCCCTGGAATTAGAAGCTGTGACGGATGCCGAGGTCCCAGCCGCTGGACGAAGCGCCAGCACCGGTGATCGCGCCGTTGAGCGATTGCGCTGCGGAACCGCTGTTGTTCACGTGAGCGTACGTGGTGTACAGGGCAGTGCGCTTGCTCAGGTTGTGCACGTAACCCAGAGCCCATTTCTTGGTCTTGGGGGTAGTGACAGCGTCCGTCTTGTAGGTCGAGTACGCGAGGCGGATTTCGCCGGCTCCGACCGGGATCAGGCCGCCGATCAGGCCGCCCTTGCCAGTCAGGCTCACGAGCGAGTCCATGCGATCACGGCTGTATTCGCCCATCAGCTTGGCCATGCCGAAGTCCCACTGGCCGCCGATGTTGACCGTCTTGACGTCGCCAGCAGTAGCGGTGGTGGCGTACTTGGTGTTGGCGGCGGCGATTGCCACGTTGAACGGGCCGTTGGCGAAGCCGAGGCGGATGCCCATGCTGTTGCCGTCCTTGGAGTTGGCCACGTTGCTGGCGTTCTCACCAAAGCCGTACTGGATCTGGCCGTAGAAGCCGCCCAGGTTGCCCGGCAGGAAGTAGCCGACGGTGTTGGACGTGCGAACGTTGATCGGGCCGGTGATGGCCGAGTTCGAGTTCAGGACCTGCGAAGTGCCCACGCCATTCGTGCCGAACGGATCGAACACGGTCAGGTTCCAGAATTGCGGGTTGTAGTCACGGCCCAGGCGAACTTCGCCCCAGCCACCGGCCAGGCTCACGGTCGAGCGGCGATTGAAGGTCAGGCCTTGACGGCCGGCAACGGCTGCACCAGCGCCGGTGACCTGGTTGTTCGAGTTGGTGCCGGCGCCTTGGCCGTCATCATTGGACATACCGGCTTCGAGCCAGAACGAGGCCGACATGCCGCCGCCCAGGTCTTCCGTGCCGCGGAAGCCCAGACGCTAGCTGTTGTAGCCGGAATTGTTCAGCAGGTTCCTGTTGGCAATGGAACCCGAGCCGTGGGCGATGGTCGCGTCAACCACACCGAACAGGGTGACAGAAGATTGGGCAGAAGCCAGGCCGGCAAACGATGCCAGCGCGGCCAGAGCAATCAGGGACTTTTTCATGCAAGTTTCTCCAAGGTTAAACATAGGGCTCCGGTGCGAAGGGGTCACGAAATGCAGGCACTCTTGTGCTCCCGCCGGATCCCCGGGCCAACCTCCTTTTGGAAGGTTGTCGTTATTGCACCAGAGGGGCTTCTCTTTCGCAAAGTATTTAGCCTTCGCAGGGTTGTTTCGTTGCACCCGGACAACAGAACCGAATGGCTCAGTGGAAGGCGCGCAACACCCCCGCTTTTTGTTTCGGATAGCGAAAAAAGCTGCCCGCAAAATCGCTTCGAGCGCCCGATTAGCTGGTAAGCGTTCAGGCCCTTAAACTAGGCCGGATGGACCGCTTGCTGGGCGCCGCCGACAGCGCCCTGAAAACCCTTTTTGCCAAACCCCGGGCGATGCGCCCCTGCCCCGTCGTGCCGGCGGACGAGACCCGGCTGGCCGCCAACGAACGGCGGCATGCGGCGGCGCTCATGCGCGTCAATCATGTGGGCGAAGTGTGCGCCCAGGCGCTCTACACCGCCCAGGCCCTGGTCACCGGCGACGCGGTGTTGCGGCAGCACTTCGAAAAGGCGGCGGAGGAAGAAACCGACCACCTGGCCTGGACGGCCGAACGCCTGGCCGAACTGGGAGATCGCCCCTCGCTGCTCAATCCCCTCTGGTACGCCGGCGCATTCGGGCTGGGCCTGCTGGCGGGACGGCTGGGCGACGCCCTCAGCCTGGGTTTTGTCGTGGAAACCGAGAAACAGGTCGAGGCGCATCTGCAAAGCCACTTGGACCGGCTCCCGGCGGGCGATCATGCCTCGCGAGCGATCGTGGTGCAGATGAAGGAAGATGAAGCAGCACATGCGGCGCAAGCACTTCAGGCGGGAGCGATGGAGTTGCCCGCGCCAGCGAAAGCCTTCATGCGCGCCGCCGCGAAGGTCATGACGGCCACGGCGCACTATATTTAGGCCGCCTGCACCTCGAAGCTGGTGGTGATGTCCGCTGTCTTGCCGAGCATGATGGTCGCCGAGCAATACTTTTCATGGCTCATCGCGATGGCTCGCTCGACGGCGAGCTCCGGCAGGCCACGCCCCGTCACCGTGAAATGCATATGGATCTTGGTGAAGACCTTGGGATCGGCCGGCGCGCGCTCGGACGTGAGCTTGACCGAGCAGCCGCGCACGTCGTGGCGGCCGCGCTTGAGGATCAGCACCACGTCGTAGGCGGTGCAGCCGCCGGTGCCCGCGAGCACCGTTTCCATCGGGCGGGGCGCCAGGTTCTGGCCCCCATTTTCGGGTTTGGCCGGATCGGCTGCGCCATCCATCACCAGGACATGTCCGCTTCCCGTTTCAGCGATGAATCCCATACCCGATCGGGCCCCGGTCGCGCCCGTCCAGCTCACCGTGCATTCCATCATTTCTCCTATCAAGTCCGCTTTGCCCGAATAAATTCCGCTAATACATCACGCTTTGGCTCAGGATGAGACAGGCCGACGTGCTGCGATGCAGCAAAAGTGGGGCTATACTGGTTTCGCAGCATAACGATTTCGTTGTGCATCGATTGTCTCCTCCACCTTCTCCTTTGGTGGATTCAGCCCCCGGATCGCAAGGTCCGGGGGCTTTTTTCTTCGCGTGAGCCGCCCTTTATGATTCTTTGGTTATGAAACAGCACCTCACCCCCGCCGATTACCTGAAGAAGATCCTCAACGCGAAGGTATACGACGTGGCGGTGGAGTCGGCCCTGGAGCCGGCCAGGAACCTCAGCCGAAGGTTGCACAACAAGGTCCTGCTCAAGCGTGAGGACCAGCAGGCCGTCTTCAGCTTCAAATTGCGCGGCGCCTACAACAAGATGGCACAGCTCACGGCCGAGCAGCTCAAGCGCGGCGTGATCTGCGCGTCCGCCGGCAACCACGCCCAGGGTGTCGCCATGTCGGCCCACCGGTTGGGCGCGCGCGCAGTGATCGTGATGCCCACCACCACGCCCCAGGTCAAGATCGACGGCGTCAAGTCGCTGGGCGGCGAGGTCGTGCTGCACGGCGACAGCTATTCGGACGCGTACCTGCACGCGGTGGAGCTCGAGAAGCAGCAGGGCCTGACCTTCGTCCACCCGTTCGACGACCCCGACGTGATCGCCGGCCAGGGCACGATCGCGATGGAAATCCTGCGCCAGCACCAGGGGCCGCTCGATGCCGTCTTCGTCGCCATCGGCGGCGGCGGACTGGTTTCGGGCGTGGCCAACTACATCAAGGCGGTGCGCCCGGAGATCAAGGTCATCGGCGTGCAGATGAACGACTCCGACGCGATGATGCAGTCGGTCGCGGCGAGAAAACGCGTGAACCTTCCCGACGTCGGCCTGTTCTCGGACGGCACCGCCGTCAAGCTGGTCGGCGAGGAAACCTTCCGCGTCGCGCGTGAACTGGTCGACGAGTTCATGACCGTCGACACCGACGCCGTATGCGCCGCCATCAAGGACGTCTTCATCGACACCCGCAGCATCGTCGAACCGGCCGGCGCGCTGGCGGTGGCCGCGATCAAGCAATATGTCGCCGAAAAGAAGACGCGCGGTGAAACCTATGCCGCCATCCTGTGCGGCGCCAACATGAATTTCGACCGCTTGCGCTTCGTTGCCGAGCGCGCTGAAGTGGGCGAGGAGCGCGAGGCTCTTTTCGCCGTCACGATCCCCGAGGAGCGCGGCAGCTTCAAGCGCTTTTGCGAATTGATCGGCGCGCTGCCCGGCGGGCCGCGCAACGTGACCGAGTTCAACTACCGCATCAGTGGCGCGGCGCAGGCGCACGTCTTCGTGGGGCTGACCACGCACGGCAAAGGCGAGTCGGCCAAGATCGCCGCCAACTTCAGCCGCCACGGATTCGACGCCCTGGACCTCACGCACGACGAGCTCGCCAAGGAACACATCCGCCACATGGTGGGCGGGCGCTCGTCGCTGGCGAGCGATGAACGCTTGCTGCGTTTCGTATTTCCGGAGCGGCCCGGCGCGCTGATGAAGTTCCTCTCGTTCCTGCGCCCGGGCTGGAACATCACGTTGTTCCACTATCGCAACCAGGGCGCGGACTATGGCCGCATCCTGGTCGGCCTGCAGGTTCCCAAGGCCGACAACAAGGCCTTCAAGGAGTTTCTCGACACCTTGGGCTACCCCCATGTCGAGGAAACCGGCAACCCTGTTTACCGTTTGTTTCTGCAGGCATAACCCCACTGCCCAGCTCGAACAGCCGACCCCACGGCGCCGGCGTCTCGGCCTACCATCGGCGCATGGGCTTCCTGCGCCACTACCTGATCGCCGTGCGATCCTTCACCCGCGTGCCGGTGACCGGGACGCTGGCCCAATGGATCGGCGCCAGCCCGGACATGCAGCGGGCCAGCGCCGCGCACTTTCCCGGGGTCGGCTGGCTGGTCGGCATCGTTGCGTGTGCCGCTTTCGCGCTGGTGGGCCTGGCCCTGCCCGGCAACCCGTTCGCACCGCTGGTCGCGGCCGTGGCGTGCACCGCTGCGACCGTGCTCCTGACCGGCGGGTTCCACGAGTCCGGACTGGCGCGCGCCGCCGATGGCCTGGGCACCGACGTGCCGGCCGCGCGTGCGTTGGAGATCATGAAGGACTCGCATATCGGAAGCTTCGGCGCGATCGCGCTGACGTTGGGGCTGCTGGCCAAGGTCTCATTGCTGGCGGTGCTGGCCGCGCGATCGCCGTCCGCGGTGCTGGTGGGCTTGCTGGCGGCCCATGTGATTTCACGCTTCTGGCCTTTGCTGCTGGTGCGGGCAATGCCCTATCTCGGCGATGCGCGTACGCGTGTCAACGGGCCTTTGAACGCCAGCATCGACTCCGGCGCTCTGGGCATCGCGGCGGCCTGGTCGCTGGCTGCGCTGGCGATCGCCGTGCTGGCGCAAGGCCTGGCATTCGCCATCCTGGGTGTCCTGTTCAGCGGGCTGGCCCTGATGTGGATGCGCAGGCTCTTTTCGCAGCGCCTGCAAGGCTTTACCGATGAGTGCCTGGGCGCGACGCAGCAAGCCTGCGAGATCGCCTTCTACCTGGGCGCCGCGATCGGATGGGGCGGTCGCTAAACAGCAGTCACCTGCGCACGGAGGGCAATTCCAGCGTGACAACGGGCTGCCCTCCCGCGCTGGCGGCCAAGGTCGCGCGGCGGCTTTCCACCGATTGCAACAGCAGGCCTTCATCCACCGCGGTGCCCACGCGAAACGGCTTGGCCGGACGCCCGTCCACGGCAATCAGCGCCGCGCCGTTGTGGGAGCGGCTGGCCACCACGCCGACCAGCACGAAGCGGCTGGACAGGCTGGCGACCGGGGCGACGGCGGCAGCGGCCGAGCTGGCGCCCAGCAAGCGCGCGACCACTGCTGGGTCCGGCGGTGGCGCAAAGCGCGCGGCCGGCGCGCTCACTGAAGAGCCGGCCCCGCGGCTGGTGAATTTCAGGCCCCAGTACACGGCGCTTGCCGCGACCAAGGCCCACAGGGCGAAGGTCGCGCCGGCCACCATCCACCTGCTGTGCATATTGCTCACCATGCGGCGATTATCATTGAAGCGAATCGCACTCCCACACCCAACATGAAGTCCCTGTACACCCCATTGCGCCGCGCAGCCCAGGCCGGCTTTACCCTGATCGAACTGATGGTGGTGCTGGTCATCATCGGGGTGCTGGCCGCCCTGATCGTGCCCAACGTGCTGGACCGCGCCGAGGATGCGCGCGCCACCGCCGCCAGGACCGACGTCAACAACCTGATGCAGGCGCTCAAGCTCTACAAGCTCGACAACCAGCGCTACCCCACCAACGAGCAGGGCCTGCAGGCGCTGCTGGTCAAGCCGGCCACGGCCCCAGTGCCGCCGAACTGGAAACCGTATCTTGAAAAGCTGCCCGAAGACCCGTGGCGGCATCCTTACCAGTACCTCAACCCCGGCGTGAAGGGAGAGATCGACGTGATGTCTTTCGGCGCCGACGGCCAGCCCGGCGGAGAGGGCAAGAATGCGGACATCGGCTCCTGGCAGTAATGGGGCCCCCACGCTTGCGGCTGGAGCCGCTGCGCTGCCCCCCGAGGGGGCGCGTTCGGCTTGGGGCGGCCCGGCGCCGAACCGTCCCGCTGCGGCTGCGGGTTTCACGCTTCTCGAGTTGCTGATCGTGGTGGCGATCATCGCCATCGCCACCGCCGGCGTGAGCTTCGCGCTGCGCGACTCGCAGGCCACGCTGCTCGAGCGCGAAGCGCTGCGGCTGGCGGCACTGCTCGAATCGGCGCGCGCCCAGTCGCGCAGCAGCGGCGTGCCGGTGCGCTGGTACGCGACCGAGGGCGGCTTTCATTTCGACGGCGTGCCTGCCAACGCGCTGCCCGAGCACTGGCTTTCGGAAAGCACGCAAGTGCGCGGTTCCTCGACGCTGCAATTGGGTCCCGAGCCGATCATCGGCAAGCAGGAAGTGGTGCTGGGTTCGACGGCGTTGCCCGAACGCAGCCTGCGCATCGCCACCGACGGCCTTCGCCCGTTCGCCATCACCGCGGCTGAAGCGCCATGAACGCAGCGCGCCGGCCGCCGCGCGGCTTCACGCTGATCGAGGTGCTGGTGGCGCTTGCCATCGTCGCGATCGCGCTGGCGGCGGGCTTGCGCGCGACGAGCGCGTTGACCACCAACGCCCTGCGGCAATCCAGCGTGCTGCTGGCCCATATCTGCGCCGAGAACGAACTCGTCAAGGTGCGCCTGGCCAGGCAGATGCCCGGCATCGGCGACACCAGCGTGACCTGCGAGCAGGCCGGCCGCAGCTTCGAGGTCAAGCTGTCGGTGCTGCCGACACCGAATCCCAGTTTCCAGCGCGTCGATGCCCAGGTGTTCGACGCCGCCGCCCCCGTCCTGCGCCTGTCGACGGTCGTGGGGAGATATTGATGGCCAGGCGCGCGCGCATCCGCGGTTTCACGCTGGTCGAATTGCTGGTGGCGCTGTTCGCCATGGCCTTGCTGGCGGTGATGAGTTGGCGCGGCCTGGACGGGATGGTGCGGGCGCAGGCGCAAACCGAAGCGCGCGCCGACGGCGTGCTGACCTTGCAGGTCGGGCTGGCGCAATGGGCGGCCGACCTGGATGCGCTGGTGCAGTTGCCGCAGATCACCGCGATCGAATGGGACGGAAATGTGCTGCGCATGACGCGCCGCAGCACCGCATCGGCGACCGACGGCGTGCTGGTGGTGGGCTGGACACGGCGCGTCGTCAACGGCACGGGCACTTGGCTGCGTTGGCAATCGCCACAGGTGACCACGCGCGGCGAACTCGACGCCGCATGGCAGCAGGCCGGCATCTGGTCGCAGAACCCGGGCGACGAGCAGGTGCGCCGCGAAGTTGCGATCGTGCCGCTGGACGACTGGCAGATCTATTTCTATCGCGAAACCGCCTGGACCAATCCGCTGTCCAGCGATGTCAAGTCGGCAACGCTGCCAACTTTGGGCGCCGCCCCGGCCAAGGCGGTGGCGATCATTCCGGACGGCGTGCGGCTGGTGCTGGCACTGCCGGCGGGCCAATCCATCAGCGGCACGATCACCCGTGACTGGATCCGGCCCACGGTGGGGGGCGGCAAGGGATGAAGGCGCGGCGCATCCGCCAAAGCGCACAGCGCGGTGCGGCGCTGCTGGCCGCCATGCTCACGGTGGCGCTGGTCGCGACGTTTGCCGCGGCGTCGCTGTGGCAGCAGTGGCGCAGCGTCGAAGTCGAAGCGGCCGAGCGCGCGCGCGTGCAGTCGGCCTGGGTGCTGACCGGCGCGCTCGATTGGGCGCGGCTGCTGCTGCGCGAAGACGGGCGCACGCCCGGCCCCGACCATCTCGGCGAGCCATGGGCCATCCCCTTGCAGGACGCCCGCCTGTCGAGTTTTCTTGCGGCCGATTCCAACAACACCGCGAATGCCGGGCCGGAAGTCCTGGAAGCATTCCTGTCAGGCCAGATCATCGACCTGCAATCGCTGCTCAACGTCAACAGCCTGATCGACAACGGCAAGCAGTCGGACAACGACGTGCGCGCTTTCGAGCGGCTGTTCGAGCGGCTCGGCCTGCCGCCGGCGCAGCTCGACCGGATGGTGGAGAACCTGAGATTCGCCTCCGACACCAGCGGCAGCAACCAGTCCGCCCCGATGGCGCCGCTGGTGCCGCAACGCCCCGAGGAACTGGTGTGGCTGGGCCTGCCAACAGCGACAGTGGCCGCGCTGCAGCCCTACATCACCGTGCTGCCGGCGCACACCACCGTGAACCTCAATACGGCCAGCCCGGAAGTCATCTACGCCAGCATCGACGGACTGAGCATGGCCGACGCGCAGCGGCTGGTGGCCGCGCGCGAGCGCTCGCCCTTCAAGACCCCTGCCGACGCGCAACTCGCCATCGGCGCGCCCGATACCATGTTTGCGCAGGGCCAGGGGATCGTCGGCGTGGCTTCGAACTTCTTCGAGGTGCGGGCCCGGCTGCGGCTGGATCAGTTGATCCTGGAGGAACGCTCCGTCGTGCGGCGCAACGGCATGGAAGTGACGACCTTGCAGCGCGAGCGCGGCATTCCCGATCCAACGGCGCTGTCGCAAGCGGCGCTCAAGCGCTAGTGCGGGGCCGCGCCGTATGTTTCTACAATGCCCCATCCCATGAGCGCCCTCGTCGTCCATCTTCCCCTGCAAACAGTCACCGCGTCGACCGAATTCGACTATGCGCTGACCGTTGACGGCAGCACCTTGGAAAGCCACGGCAGCGCCCCGGTGGCGCTGCTGCCAGTGCCGGTGCGCGCCGGCGCCGAGCTGGTGGCGGTGGTGCCCGCGGCGATGCTTTCCTGGCACCGCGTCGAACTGCCCAAAGGCACCTCCGCGAGTTCGCCCCGGCTGCGCGCGGTGCTGGAAGGCCTGCTGGAAGACCAGTTGCTCGACGAACCGGAAGCGCTCCACTTTGCGTTGCAGCCGCAGGTACGCCCTGGCGCCGCGCTGTGGGTGGCCGCTTGCGACCGGGGATGGCTGCGCAGCGCGGTGCAGGTGCTGGAGTCGGCGGAACGTCCAGCCTCGCGCATCGTTCCGGAATTCGCGCCCGAAGGCGAACCGGTGCTGTATGCGATCGGCGATCCGCAACAGGCATCGCTGGTGGCGGCCGGCCGCGACGGCGTCACCGTCCTGCCGCTGGCGTCGCAATCGCTGGCGCTGCTGCCGCAACTGTCCGGCGACATGCCGTGCATCGCCGAGCCGGCCGTCGCCGAGCTGGCCGAGCAGGTGTTGCAGCGCCAGCCCGGCCTGCAGCAGGCGCCCCAGCGTTGGCTGCGCTCGGCGCAATCGGCCTGGGACCTCGCGCAGTTCGAGTTCTCCAGCTCGGGCCGCGCCCGCGCCTTCAAGAAACTGGGCACCGCATGGGCCGACCTGCTGGCGGCGCCGCAATGGCGTCCTGCCCGCTGGGGCGCCGTGTTGCTGGTCGCCCTCAACCTGGTGGGCTTGAACGCCTGGGCCTGGCGCGAGCGCGCGTCGCTGGAACAACAGCGTGAAGCGGTGCGCCGCACGCTCACGCAGACCTTCCCGCAGGTCAAGGTGGTGGTGGACGCGCCGGTACAGATGGAAAGGGAGGTGGCGGCGCTGCGCCAGCTGACCGGCGCCACCTCCGGCCGCGACCTGGAAGCGATGCTCGGGGCGCTGGGCTCGGCCGCGCCGCCGCAGCGGCCGGTCAATGCGCTGGAATTCGCCGGCGGCGAATTGCGCATCAAGGGGCTGGCCTACAGCGCCGACGAAGCTCGCAACGTGGCGGCCGCGCTCAAGAGCCAGGGCTATTCCTCGACGTTGCAGGGCGAAACGCTGCTGGTCACGCCGGAGGCAACGCCATGAACGGTGTGCCGGCGCTGAAAGCGCGCTGGGAAGGACTGCGCCCGCGCGAACAGGCGCTGGTCGCGGCGGCCGCCGTGCTGGTCATCGCCGCGCTGCTCTGGCTGGTCGCGCTCGGCCCCGCGCTGGCAACGCTGCGCAGCGCCGAAACGCAGCGCCGCGCGCTTGACCGGCAATTGCAGCAGATGCGCGGCCTGCAAGCGCAAGCCCAGGCACTGCAGTCGCAGCCCAAGCAAAGTTACGACGAGGCAGTGCGGCTGCTGGAACTTTCGGTGCGCGAACGGCTGGGCACCACTGCCCGCATGGTGATCGGCGGCGAGCGCGTGACCATCACGCTCACCGGCACGGCTGCGGACGCGCTGGCCCAGTGGCTCACCCAGGCACGCGTCAATGCCCGGGCCTTGCCCAGCGAAGCCCACCTCCAACGAAATTCGGCCGGGCTTTGGGAGGGTACGCTGGTGCTGACCCTGCCGCCGCGATAGAGGCAGTTCCCAGGCCGTGGCGCGCGCAACCTCGATCTCCCCGCCCCGCGTCCCCTGGGCCTGGGCGATGGCCGGCATCGTGCCGGGATTGCTCTGCGCCGGCCTGCTGTTCGCGCCCGCGCGTTGGCTCACCGCCCCGGTGGAGCGGGCCACCGAAGGCCGCCTGCTGTTCGGCGACGTTCGCGGCACGGTGTGGAACGGCTCCGCCCAGCTCATGCTTGCCGGCGGCGCGGGCAGCACCGACGCGACGGCACTGCCAAGCCGTGTCGACTGGCGGCTGCGGCCCCGCTGGAACGGCATCTTCGCCGAGCTCGCCTCGGCCTGTTGCACGACGCAGCCGCTGGCGCTGCAGCTGCGGCCGCGTTGGGGCGGAGCGCACGTGACCATCGCCGACTCGCGCAGCCAGTGGCCGGCGGCGCTGCTGGCGGGCCTGGGAACACCCTGGAACACTTTGCAATTCGACGGCGACCTGCAGCTTGCGACAGAAGGGCTTTCAGTAGAATGGGTGCAAGGCCGGCTCGCCATCGCCGGGCGGGCCGAACTCACGGCGCAGCGGCTGTCGTCGCGCCTGTCTACCTTGAGGCCCATGGGCAGCTACCGCATCACCGTTCTTGGCGGCGCCACACCGGCGCTGCAACTGGACACGCTGGAGGGAAGCCTGCAGCTGGCCGGCAGCGGCCAGTGGGTGGGCTCGCGGCTGCACTTCTCCGGGGCCGCCAGCGCCGCGCCCGAGCGCGAAAGCGCGCTGTCGAACCTGCTGAACATCATCGGGCGGCGTAACGGGCCGCGGTCCATCATCACCATAGGCTGAAATGAAATTTCCCCCTTCACTTGGGCGATTGGCAGTTCTCTGCGTGGCTTGCGCGCTGGCGGCCGGGCTGCCGGGTCTGGCCGGCGCGCAGCGCTCGAGCGAGCCGGTCACGCTGAACTTCGTCAACGCCGACATCGAGGCCGTGGCGCGCACCATGGCGGCCATCAGCGGGCGCAACATCGTGGTGGACCCGCGCGTCAAGGGAACGATCACGCTGAGCACCGACCGGCCGGTGGCGCCTGCGGCCGCTTTCAACCAGTTTCTCGCGACACTGCGCCTGTCGGGCTTCACCGTGGTGGAAGCCGGCGGCCTGCTCAAGGTGGTGCCGGAAGCCGACGCCAAGCTGCAGGGCGGCGCCGTCTCGACCGGCACGCCGGCGGCGGGCAACCAGATCGTCACGCAGATCTTCCGCCTCAACTACGAATCGGCTGGCAACCTGGTGCCGATCCTGCGCCCGCTGATCAGCCCGAACAACACGATCAACGTCAACCCCGGCAACAACTCGCTGGTGATCACCGACTACGCCGACAACCTGCAGCGCCTCGCGCGCATCATCGCGGCGCTGGATATCTCCAACGCCACCGACGTCGAGGTGATTGCGCTGCGCCATGCGCTGGCCGCCGACCTCGCGCCGATCGTCCAGCGGCTGGCCGAATCGGGTGGCGCGGCCGGTCCGGCCGCTGCCGGCCAGGGCCAGGCCGACACCTCGTTTCGCACCACCGTGATCGCCGAGAACCGCAGCAACGCGCTGATCGTGCGTGCCGCCAATTCGGCGCGCCTGAACCTGGTGCGCTCGCTGGTTGAAAAGCTCGACCAGCCCGGCTCGCAAAGCCCCACCGGCAACATCTACGTCGTCTACCTGAAGAACGCGGACGCGACCAAGTTGGCGGTGACCTTGCGCGCAGCGCTTGCCGCAACCTCGACGCCGGGCGGCGCCTCCGCCTCGGGCGGCTCGAGCGCCCCGGCCGCCACCGCCGGCAGCCTGGCCGGCTCCAATCCGGCGACGGCGCCGACGCAGGCCTCGGCGCAGCCGTCCACCGGCGGGCAGATCCAGGCCGACCCGGCCACCAACTCGCTGATCATCACCGCTGCCGAGCCGCAGTACCGGCAATTGCGCGCGGTGATCGACCGGCTCGATGCGCGCCGCGCGCAGGTGTACGTGGAAAGCCTGATCGCCGAAGTCAACGCCGACAAGGCCGCAGAGTTCGGCATCCAGTGGCAAGGGCCGATCGGCAGCAACGGCGACAAGAACATCGGCCTGCTGGGCACGAACTTCAGCATAGGCGGCACCAACATCATCACCCTGGCGGCCTCGCAACTGGGCACGGTCGCGCCGTCCACCGGCCTGAACTTCGGCATCGCGCGCAACGTCAACGGCATCTACATGCTGGGTTTCCTGGCCCGCTTCCTGCAGGCCAACGGCGACGGCAACATCCTGTCGACGCCCAACCTGCTGACGCTGGACAACGAGGAAGCCAAGATCGTGATCGGGCAGAACGTGCCCTTCGTCACCGGCCAGTACACCAACGCCAACTCGGGCACCAACGGCTCGGTGAACCCGTTCCAGACGGTGGAGCGCAAGGATGTCGGCATCACCTTGCGCGTGAAGCCCCAGATCAGCGAGAACGGCACCGTGAAGCTGCAGATCTTCCAGGAAGTCTCGACCGTGCAGGCATCGTCGATCAACTCGGCCACCGGCCTCATCACCAACAAGCGCTCGATCGAATCGAGCATCCTGGTGGAAGACGGCGGCATCGTCGTGCTGGGCGGCCTGTTGCAGGACGAGTACGCGGGCAACCAGGAGAAGGTGCCCGTGCTGGGCGACGTGCCGTTCTTCGGCAACCTGTTCAAGAGCGAGACGCGCAGCCGCAAGAAAACCAACCTGATGGTGTTCCTGCGCCCGGTGGTGATTCGCGATGCGGCGCAAAGCGACGCGCTGTCGCTGGACCGCTACGACATGATGCGCAGCATGCAGCAGGACGCGCAGCCGAACTCCAGCGTCGCCGTGCCGGTGAATGCGGCGCCGGTGCTGCCGCCGGCATCGCTACCAGCGGCCCCGCCGGCCCCAGGGGCCGCGACTTCGGCGCCGGTGACAACGCCGAAGGTGGTGCCCGCCCCCTTGGGCCGATAGATGCGCTATCCGCTGCCCTATGCGTTCGCGCGCGGCAACCAGGTGCTGCTGGAAGACGATGGCCGCGACCTGACGCTCTGGCATGCCGCCGCGCCGGCCACCCACGCCTTGACCGAGGTGGTGCGCAAGTACGGCGTGCGCTCGCTGCAGGTGCTGGATGCCGGCGCGCTGGCGCAGCGCATCAGCGCGGCCTACGCGCAGGGCGAGTCGAGCGCGGCGACGGTGGTGAGCGAAGTGCAGAACGACGCCGACCTCTCGCGCATGATGCAGGAGCTGCCGGCGGTGGAAGACCTGCTGGAGACCAGCGACGACGCGCCCATCATCCGCATGCTCAATGCCCTGCTCACGCAGGCGGCGCGCGATGGCGCCAGCGACATCCACATCGAACCCTACGAGCGCCACTCCAGCGTGCGCTTCCGCGTCGACGGCACGCTGCGCGAAGTGGTGCAGCCCAATCGCGCGCTGCATGCGGCGCTGATCTCGCGGCTGAAGATCATGGCCGAGCTCGACATCGCCGAAAAGCGCCTGCCGCAGGACGGCCGCATTTCACTGCGCATCGGCACCCGCGCCGTGGACGTGCGTGTTTCAACCCTCCCCAGCGCGCATGGCGAACGCGCCGTGCTGCGCCTGCTAGACAAGAGCGAAAGCAAACTGAGCCTGGAGTCGGTCGGCATGGCCGGCGAAACGCTGCGCCGCTTCCTGGAGCTGATCGCGCAGCCGCACGGCATCATCCTCGTGACCGGGCCGACCGGCTCGGGCAAGACCACCACGCTGTACGCGGGCTTGCAGCGCCTGGACGCCGGCAGCAGCAACATCATGACGGTGGAAGACCCGATCGAGTACGAGCTGCCGGGCATCGGGCAGACGCAGGTCAACGCCAAGATCGACCTGGATTTCGCCAAGGCGCTGCGGGCGATCCTGCGGCAGGACCCGGACGTCATCATGATCGGGGAGATCCGCGACTACGAAACCGCGCAGATCGCGATCCAGGCCTCGCTGACCGGCCACCTGGTGCTGGCCACGCTGCACACCAACGACGCCGCCAGCGCCGTGACCCGCCTGACCGACATGGGCGTCGAGCCATTCCTGCTCAGCTCGTCGATCCTGGGCGTGCTGGCCCAGCGCCTGGTGCGCAAGCTCTGCGTGCATTGCCATGGCCCGGGCTGCGCCGAGTGCGGCCACACCGGCTACCAGGGCCGCACCGGCATCTTCGAATTGATGGTGGCCAACGAAGCGATTCGCGCGCAGATCCACAACCGCGCGTCCGAGGCGGACATCCGCAATGCGGCGCTGAAGGCCGGCATGACGCTGATGCGCGACGACGGCGAGCGGCTGGTGCGCGAAGGTATTACCTCTCGCGAGGAACTGGTGCGGGTCACCCGCGAGTAGCCGCGAGCTGCCCGGCTGCCTCACGCGAGCGCATCGCCATCACATAGGCCAGCTTGTCGTCGGGGAACTTGTCGAGGATCTGCCCGAAACGCTCCTCCGCCAAGGCCCATTCGCCGCGCTCGAACACTTCGTAGGCATGGTTGGTCATCTGGCACAGCAGCTTCGCCGTGGCCGGGGCTTCCAGCGCGGGATCGGCGCCCTTGATGCCGAGCAATTCGTACACCTGCAGGTCGGCGCGCCGGCCCTTGACCGTGACCACGCCCAGCCGCCGCAGCCAGAGCCGCTCACCGGCCTCGCGGAACACCGCGTGGCTCACGCAAATGCGGGTCCCGAATTCCTTGTTGACGCCTTCCAGCCGCGCTGCGATGTTCACGCCGTCGCCCATCACCGTGTAGCTCATGCGCTCGGCCGAGCCGATGTTGCCCACCAGCACCGCGTCGCTGTGGATGCCGATGCGCACCGTCAGCGGCTTGAGCCCATCGCCGGCCCAGCGGGCGTTGAGCTCCTTCATCCCCTGCTGGATGCGCATCGCCGCCACGCACGACTCGAAGGCATGGTCCTCCAGCACGGCCGGGGCGCCCCAGAACGCCATCACGCCGTCGCCGATGAACTTGTCCAGCGTCCCTGAAGTGCCGTTGACGGCACGCGTGACGATCTCGAAATAGGCGGAGACCCGGGTCAGCAACTCCTGCGCCGGCGTGGACTCGGCCCAGGTCGAGAACGACTCCAGGTCGGTGAACATGATGGTGAGGAATTTGCTGCGGCCGCCCAGCACCAGCTCATGGCCCGAGCCGATCAGCTGCTTGACCAGGTCGCGCGGCACGAAAGCCGAGAACGCGCCGATCGCGCTTTGCAGCGTGTCCACCGCCGTGGCGAGCGAAGCGATCTCGCGGATCGGCGAGCGGATCGGCGCACCGTGACGGGTGGAGAACTGCTGCACCTGCGCCACCTGCGCCTCCAGTTGTTCCAGCGGCTTGGCGATGCGCCGCGACAGCGCGTAGATCAGCAGCACCTGCAGCAGGATCGCGGCCAGCCCGAACACCAGCAGCTTCTGGTTGTTGGTCTTCCATTCGCCCAGGAAATCTTCCAGCGGCGCGACGATGGCGACTTCCCAGCTCTTGCCGAACTCCGGCGGGAACGGCGAGAACAGCGCCACGTATTCTTCCCCGCCGTGGCTGAACGTGAAGCGGTCGCGCTTTTGCTCACCGCGCATGGCGAAGGCCAGCGCGGGCAGCGGGTCGGACAGCTCGGTGAGCTTGACGCGCGTCAGGCCGCCGCTGGCTTCTCGCTTGAGCGCCTGCTTCGAATCGGGATGCGCGACGATCAAGCCGTCGCTGTCGACGATCAGCGAGGTCGAATGCGCGCTGACCGGCCGGGTCTTCAGGTACTGCGACAGGCTGTCCAGCAGGATGTCGACGGCCAGCACGCCCGCCAATTGGCCGCCGGCGTAAAACGGCGTCGCCACCGTGATGCCGGGCAACCCGGTGGTCGCGTAGATATAGGGGTTGGAGATGACCAGATCCCTTTTCTCCACCGCGTCCTTGAACCAGGGCCGCACGCGCGGGTCGTAGAGCGCCGGCACGTCAAGCGAGCCGATCGGCGCCTTCTTTCCGTCCAGGAAGGTGTAGCGGTCCACCGCCTTCCCGGCGCCGCGCCGGTCGAGCCAGCGCCCGGCAAACTGCGTGCCCTCCGGCGGCGCCGTGTTCTGGATGCGCAGGCCCTTGGGCACGCGCAGCGCCATGCGGTAGGAGCCGTCGGAAAAACCGATGTACACACTGCTGATGTTGGCGCTGTGCCCCACCACTTCGAGCAACGGAGCCAGCGCCTTGTCGCTGCGGTAAAAGTCGGGTTGCTCGGCCGCGAGCCGCGCCGACACGCGCACCAGCGACGCGATGGGGTTGAGCAGCGCCTCGGTCTGCGCGATGGTTTCCAGGCGGGCACGCTCCACCGTCTTATCGGCCGTGTCGCGCGCCATGCGGTCGTTGGACACGTAGCCCACCCAGATGGCCGCCGCGAACACGGGCAGCACCATCGCAATGAACAGCATCACGATGCTCGGGCGCAGCCTGAGCGCGCCCCGGCGGGATAAAGTCATGGCCGGCCCCCCTCGTTTTTGCGAACCCAGGCGGTTCGCGGCCCATCATAGACGGGCGCCCTGTGCAGGTCGAGCGGGGGACCGTTGCGAACTGGCCTTAGACGCGCTCGGGAGCGTGCGGTTTTCCCGGAAGTTCGACCGGCACGAAACGCCTGCCGTCATCCTCCTGCGACGGCGGCGCTTTCGGCTTGGGGTCGCCCGGCTGCGGGTCGGGATTGTTCAGCGGCGGGGTCGGCTCCGGCGAGGGGATGTCGGCTTCGGGGCACATGCGTCAACCCCTTTGCCCGCCCGGGCCTTTTGCGCCGTCGGCAATCCCGGGTCCGCTGTCGATAACGGGATCGTCTTCCTCGTCCTCGATGTCGGCCGCCATCTTTTCAGGATGCGCGGGCAACGCGGGCCGCTGCGAGATGTCGAGCTGCGCCTTGGTTCCTGCGGCCGCGCGCGAACGGCCGGGCTTGGGCTCGGGAATTTTCTGTTCAGTGAAGCGATGCGCCATGGCGTCGCCGAGTGGGGTGCGGTCGTTGGGCATGAAGAACTCCTGACAGGCCATGATGGCTCTTGAGTTCGCGGCGGTCGATGGCAACCGTCCTGACTTCATGTCGGCGCAGAACTACAGGCGTTTCCTGATCCGCCACCAGCTGAGCAGCAGGCAAAGGGCGGCGAAGCCCAGCAACAGGCCCGCGCGTGGCAGGATCCGGTCCGCATCCGGGCTGCCCAGGAAGACCGATTGCATGCCGTCCAGGGCCCAGCCCATCGGCGACCATTCGGAAATGGTTTGCAGCGCCGGCGGCATCAGCATGCGCGGCACCATCACGCCGGCGATGGCCCCCAGCACGACGTTGAGCCCGCCGCCCAGCGCCGCGGCGTGGTCGAAGGCCCGGGTCCAGGATGCGATCAACAGGGCCAGGCCGACGGCCGCGGCGCTGGTGGCCAGCACCATCAGGATGAACCAGGGCGGCGAAACGTCCAGGTTCAACGCGTCACCGCCCAGCGCCGGCACCAGCCAGCGGCCCACCAACACCATGAAGACCAGTTGCACCCAATTGAGCAGCATGAAGGCCAGCAATTTGCCGCCGAGCACGGCCCCGGCCGGAACCTTGAATGTGGCGAGCCGGGTCAGCGTGCCGTCGTTGCGTTCCTGGATCAGCACGCCGGCGATCGGGATCACCACGAAGAACATGCCGAAGATCAGCCAGGCCGGAACACTCTGCTGCACCGCCGTCATCGGCCGCCCCGATTCGATCTCGTACAAATAGCGCACGGCGGGCGCGCCTTGCGCCGACAGCAGCTCGCTGCTGCCTGCGCTGGCCAGCAGCACGCTGGCAAACGGCCCGGCCTGCGCGGCGGCCATCTTCATCTGCACTTGCAGCAGTGAGAAGCTCAGCTCGGCACGCAAGCGGGCGGCGGCGGCGGGCTGCATCAGGTTGCCCAGCCACATTTCGAGCTGCTCGGCGCGCGGGCGGCCGTCGGCGCCCAGCAACGGCGCGCGCACGATGACGCCCGCCTCCACCTGCCGCTTCTTCAGCGCCGACTGCAATTCCTGGCGCGAAGCAAAGCGCTGGCCGCCATGGCGCGCCAGCCACTCGGCAGTCCACTGCCTGGCGACCGGGCCATCGTCTTCCAGCACCCAGCCGGCGACGGGAATCTCCACCCGCGCGATCAAGGTGTTCTTCAGCGTGAACGACATCACCAGCACGAAGATCGCCGGCATCAGGAACAGCACCGCCAGCCCGTGCGGGTTGCGCGCCAGCAGCCGCCACTCCTTGAGGGCGAGCCGGGCGATTTGCCGGGCGAAGTGGAGGGTGCCGGACATGGGATTCAATCGCGCAGCCGGCGGTGCGTGTGGTGCATGAACAGGGCCTCGAGGTGTTCGAACGGCGCGCCGCCTTCGGGGCCGCGCAACAGCGTTGCCAGGTCGCCGCTGGCCAGCACCCGTCCGTGGTCGAGCAGCAGGATATGCGAACACACGGCGCTGACCTCTTCCATGTAGTGCGTGGCATAGAGCACGGCGGTGCCCGCCTGGGCCATGCCGCGCACCCGATCGAGCAGGAACGCGCGCGATTGCGGGTCCACGCCGACGGTGGGTTCGTCGAGCAACAGCACGTCGGGTTGCTGGAGCAATGCGATTCCCAGGTTCAATCGACGGCGCACGCCGCCGGAGCAATGGCTTGCGCGCCGCTCGGCGAACTCTTCCAGCATGCAGGTGGCGATGGCGGCGTCAACCCGGCGGATTGCTTCGGGCGCCGGCAGGTCCAGCATGCCGGCGAAGAACTTCAGGTTCTCGCGGCAACTGAGCTCCGGGTAGAACGCGTACTCCTGCGGCACCCAGGCAATCGTCGCGCCGGAGGACGGATGCCGGATTTGCCCGCCCTGCGGCGTGCGCAGGCCGGCAAGAAGATTGATGAGGGTCGATTTGCCCGAGCCGTTGGGCCCGAGCAATCCCACCGCCTGGCCGCGCACCAGCCGCAGGTCGACGCCGTTCAATGCGGGTTCGGCCTGGCCGGCATAACGATAGACAAGCTGCTCGGCCGCGACCAGGACAGAGTCGTCACTCATTGCCGGCCCGGCAGCACTGTGGCCGGCTTGAGGCTGCGCCACAGGGCCAGCGGCGCCATGCCGCGCAACAGCAGGCGCCGCGCGACCATCACCACGATCTTCGCGATGTCGACCACCGGCCGGAAATGCGAGCGGCGCGCATTGGCGGGGTAGTGCCCCGGAAGGGCCACGGCCAGCGTGCTGTGGCCCTGCTGCGCCGCCTCGATCAGGATCTCGCTCTCGAACGTGAAGCGGCTTCCGTGAACTCTTCCGCTTTGCGCG
>JAQGMS010000236.1 GCA_028292245.1 Ramlibacter sp. | reverse complement strand
CCTCGACGCACAGCAACCTGATCGTGGCGAGTTCGGCGGAGTGGGTCACAGTGTCATCGGGCGTTCGGCGCGAGTGTACCTGCCGTGCTGCCGTTTCGCGGGGCCGATGGCCTGGGTACCTTGGTCTTAAGTCGCCTCTTTCCCGCTTGACAGTTGCGCGCATCCGGGGAAACTGTGCCGTGTCTGGCCGAGTGATCGCCGCGTGGGGGCGGGTCGCGAGGCGTAGGGGAGGGTCGGAAAGACCCGGAAAATCAAAACAGGGATCAAAGAAGTGATTCGCACGTTCGGCCTGCGCGCCGCGCTGACCTTTCTCGTCCTCATTGCCATCGCGCCGGTGTTCGGTGTGGTGGTGCAAGCCTCGCTGGCCGAACAGCGGGGCCGTGTGCAGCGTGCGGAAGCCGCGATGCGCTCGGTGGTCGACCTGGCAGCGGCGCAGCAGGAGCGCCTGGTCGACGGCGTGCGGCAGATGCTCGCCGCGATCGCCTATTCGCCGCCGGTCTACCAAAACGACCCGCAAGCCTGCGCGAGCTACATGAAACGGTTGCAATTGCAGTACCCGGTGACCTATGGCACCTTCGGGCTGCTCGACCGGCAGGGCGGCCTCACCTGCCGCGCCATGCCGCCGGCGACACCGGTCAATTCCAGCGACCGCCTGTTCTTTCGCACCGCCGTCGAGACCGGACGTTTCAGCGTGGGTGAGTTCACAGTCAGCCGCGCCAGTGGAAGGCCGGTGTTGACCTTCGGCCTGCCCGTCTACCGCGACGACGGGTCGCGTGAGTTGCGCGGCGTCGCTTATTTGGCGCTCGACGTCAGCCAGGCCGACGAGCAGCTGCGCAGGCTCGCCGTGGCCCCGGAGGTGACGCTGCTGGTGGCGGACGCAAATGCAATCGTGATCGCAGCAGCCGGAGCGAAAGCCGTCACGATCGGTTCCGCCCTTCCTGAAGCGTTCCTGCGCAACGCCGTTGCCGCCGACCAACCGCGCTTCGAGCGCGCGACCGGGGCCGATGGCGGCGATTGGCTGTTCGCCGTGCGGCCTGTCGGCCGGACCGGCGAGGGCAAGCTCTACGTTGCGGCCATGATGTCGAGTGCCGACGTGCTGGCGCCCTCGACGCAGCGCCTCTACCAGCAGCTGGGCGCGTTGGGGCTGATCACGCTGCTCGGAGCCGCCACCGCCTGGGTTTTCGGCGATCGCGTCGTAGTGCGGCCGGTGGCGCGAATGCTGCAGCGGATCGACGCCCTCCGGCGCGAGGAACTCGGGCTGGAGGCAGTCCCAAAGGCGGGAGGACTGCTTGAATTGCGCGAACTCGACGACCGTTTCCAGGACATGGCCCGCAGCCTGGCGGAGCGGCTGGTGCAGCGCGACGGCGCCATGGTCGAAATGGCGGGCCAGAAGAACTTGCTCGAGTCGATCCTTGAAAGCATGGCCGAGGGCGTTCTCGTGGTCGATCGCGGAGGCCGCTTCATCCACGTGAACGCGGCCGCCCACCGAATCCTTCCCGGCGTCGCGCACCTCAACCGGGGCAAGGACCCGATCCGCGCGTCGGCCGAGCAGTGGGGGCTTTTTCACCTCGACGGCGTGACGCCGCTGCCGATCGAGCAGCGCCCGGTGCTGCGCGCCCTGGCCGGCGAGACCGTGGACAACTTCCGCTACATCGTCCGCGATTCCCTGTCCGGTGGCGATGAAAGGGTCATCCACGGGCACGCCCGCACCTTGCTGGCACCCACCGGCGAGCAATACGGCGCGGTGCTGGTCTTTGCGGACATCACGTCCGCCCATCGCGCCGAACAGGCCTTGAAGGACAGCGAACAGCGCTACCGGACCTTGTTCGAATCGAATCCCCACCCGATGTGGGTGTTCGATTTGGAGAACCTGAAGTTCCTGACGGTGAACGACGCGGCCGTGGCGCACTACGGCTATTCGCGCGATGAATTCCTGGCAATGACGATCAAGGACATCCGGCCCGCGGAGGATGTGGCGCCCCTGCTCGACACCATCGAAGGCCAGGATGAGGACGTTCATACGCCCGAGCCGTGGCGGCACCGGCTCGCGGATGGCCGGCTGATCTATGTCGAGATCTCTTCCCACACGCTGGACTACGGCGGCCGGCGCGCCCGCATGGTGCTGGCCCACGACATCACGCAGCGCCGGCTGGCCCAGGAGGCGCTGCAGCACGTCAACGAATCGCTGGAGCGGCGCGTCGAGGAGCGCACGCGCGAACTGGCCATTTCGAACCGGGAACTGGAGTCCTTTGCCTACTCCGTTTCGCACGACCTGCGCGCACCGCTGCAGGTGATCGACGGTTTCGGCCGGGCCTTGCTGGCCAAGCATGCCCAGCAACTGGACGAACGGGCCCAGCACTACCTCGACCGCATTCGCGACAACACCCGCCAGATGGGCGACCTGATCGACGACCTGCTCTCGCTGGCGCGGGTCACGCGCACCGAGATCCGGGCCGAGCCTGTCAACCTGGCGCCCAGGGCCGCGCAGATCGTCGAGCGGCTGCGCCAGCGCTGGCCCGAGCGCGAGGTGGCCGTCGAAATCGACGACGACATCAGCTGTTCGGGCGACACGGGGCTGCTGGCCGTGGTGCTGGAGAACCTGATCGAGAACGCATGGAAGTTCACGGCGCGCACGTCGCAAGCGCGCATCCGGGTCGGCCGCAAGGCCGGCGAGGGTGGCGAGAACGTGATCTACGTCGCCGACAACGGCGCCGGTTTCGACATGGCCTACGCGGACAAGCTGTTCAATGCGTTCCAGAGGCTGCACGCGGCCAGCGACTTCGAAGGCACGGGCATCGGCCTGGCAACGGTCCATCGCATCATCACGCGCCACGGTGGGCGGGTCTGGGCCGAAGCCAGCCCGGGCCAGGGCGCCAATTTTCAATTCACGCTGAAAGCAGGGGCACACAATGAAGAACAGCCGAATACTCCTGGTCGAGGACAACCCGGACCATCAGGAGCTGACCCTGATGACGCTGGCCGAAAACAACGTGCTCAATGAGGTCGTGGTTGCCAATGACGGGATCGAAGCACTCGAATACCTGTTCGGCACCGGGCGGCACGCCGGGCGCGATCCGCGCGACGTTCCGGCCCTGATCCTGCTGGACTTGAAGCTGCCCAAACTGGGCGGCATCGAGGTGCTGCGGCAGGTGCGCGAGGACGAGCGCACCCGTTACGTCCCGGTAGTCATCCTGACCTCCTCCAGCGAGGAGGAGGACATCGTCGCCAGCCTGGAGAGCGGCGCGAACAGCTACGTGCGCAAGCCCGTGGATTTCGGCCGCTTCATCGAGCAGGTGCAGCGGCTGCAGGTCTACTGGCTGCTGGTGCACGAGCCGCCGGGCGGCCGCAAGTAGTTTCCGCGCAACCGAGCGGTAAGCGATTTTCTTAACCGGCGGCCGACCTTTTGCTTAGGGCCGCGAATGGGGCGCATGTTTTCATTGGTTCACCGGAAAGAACCCAATGAACACCCTCCAAGCCACCGCCCCCTTCGCCCTCCTGTTGCGCCCGCCACGGCTGGTGGCGCTGGCTGCCGCGATCACGGAATTGTTCTTGCCGCAGGAGGCCAAGGGCGGGATCGATCAACGCACCGGGCTGTACAACTTCGAAGGCTTGATGGGCGCCGCGGACGAAATGCTGGCGCGGGCCCGTGCCGAGGGCCGGCCGCTGAGCGTGGTCGTGATCGAGTTCAGCGACCTGCGCGAAGTCCACGAAATCTACGGCCACAAGGTGAGCCGCAAGGTGATCGCCAAGGTCGTGGGCAAGCTGCGGGCGGTGGCCGGCATGCGCGGCCTGGCGGGCCGCACCGGCACCGAGCAGTTCACGCTGGTGTTGCCGATGCGCCGCGACAAGGCCCTGCAAGCCATCCAGCGCGTGCTGGGCAAGCCGGCGCGCATCGAGTTCGACGCGGGCGACAGCGAGATCGTGCTGGTTCCGGACCTGGTGCTCGATTCCACCGACGCCGCCACCGAGTCCATGCAAGTCGTCTGGCAGGAGATGTGCCAGGAGATGGCCACGACCCGGAAAGTCGAGCTTCGGCGCCAGCACTACCTGCAGCGCGAGCGCGAGCGGCATTCGCGGCCGATGGCGCTGCCCTCGCGCCTGTAAGAACAACGCGCCGTCAGCTGCCCGGCTGGCCCTGACGGGTCTTGGCCGCCGGCAGATCCACCATCACCGGCTGGCCGGGGCTGCTGCAGCCCATGTCGCAACATTTGCCGGGCTGGCGGTTGCGCGTGATGGCCCGCTGCGGATCGTGCGCAACACCGCGCTCCAACAGGCGCTCCACCAGTTCCACCTTGGACCCCACCGGATAGTTGCGCCAGATCTCCTGCTTCATCGCGGCCGGCGACCCGCCGCCGTGCAGGCTGATCACGCTGTACCAGCCGCCCTGGTAGCCCGCCGTCAGGTCCTCGATAAAGCGCGCTGTCTGGATGCGCTGCTCGTAGGGCACGGCCGGATTCGCCCGCAACACGTCGGCCAGCCGCGCGCCGGTCTCCGGGTTGTGGTCCTCGTCGGGGCCCGGCAGGGTCACGATCAGGCCGCCGCTGACGTAGTGCGCGATGCGGTGCATGTCGTAGATCTGCGTGGCTAGCAGCAGCTTGCCCACGTTGGAGAACACCGGGTCCGGCATGAACGTGCCGCTGTGCTCGTCCGCCTTGCCGTAGACACTGGCTGCGACGCCGCAGGCGTAGAACCCCTCGGTGATCTTGATCAGTTCCACCATCTGTTCGCGCAGGTGGCTTTCCTTGCCGGGATCGAACCCGTTGGCCTCGCACATCAAGGCCCCGGCGCCGATCAAAAGGTCGCCGAAGCCGGCGCGCGCGGCGATGCAGGTTTGTCGATGGTGCGTGGCGTAGCTGTAGGTCAGGTGCCCCGAATGCTCCCATTCGCCGGCGTAGAACACGCTTTCCCAGGGCACGAACACGCGGTCGAACAGGCACACGCCCGTGCTCTGGCCGTACTTGCGCGAGAACAGCGCCTCGCCATGCTCGACCTTCTCGCCGGGGCGCCCGGCCGGCCGGGCCGCGATGGTCAGGCCCGGCGCGTCCAGCGGCACCGCGCAGCACACCGCGAAATCGGCGTCCTCCTGGCCCATGTTGCGGCATGGCATCACCAGCAGCTCGTGTACGTAGGGCGCCGCCGTCACGATCGCCTTGGTGCCCGAAATCACGATGCCTCGCACGCCGTCGCGCACCGCGTTGCGCTCGACGATGTGCAGGTAGCTGTCGGGGTTGGCCTGCTCGTGCGGCCGCAGGCTGCGGTCGCCCTTGGCGTCGGTCATCGCGATACCGAGCGTCAGGTCCTGGTCCTGCACGCGATGCAGGAATTCCAGGAAACGGCCCGTGTGCTCCTTCGTGCCCTTGGCATCGTCGATGCGCGCGGTTACCTGGCCGATGGCATTCAGCGCGTCATGCGTGAGGTAGCGCTGTGCACAGCCCGTTTCCTGGCAGACCAGCCGGACCGCTTCCAGCTTGTTGAGCAGGTCGCCCGCGCTGGTGTTGATGTGCGTGAGCCGATTCACGCGCCTGCCGCTGGTGTGCTGGATCGCTGTCATCAGCGGCGCGTACTCGGGCTTGAGCGCATAGTCGTAGGTCAGGGCGATGGCGTTGATGCCCGGCCGCAGGGCGGGCTCGTCCGCCACGCTGTCGACGCGGCGCCCATCCACGAACACATTCGGCTTATAGCGGCGCAGCGACTCGCGGTAGTCGTCACCGGACATCATCGAGGTGGTGGGGGCGGGCGCATTCATCGGCATGTCTCCGGCAGTAGTTGTCCTGTAACGGTCATTTGAGCACGCTGGAATAATCGGCCGCAATACAAGGAAACGCCTCATGCTGCTCGACGCCGACGACTCCCAACTGGTGCTGGTGGACTACCAGGCCCGGCTGATGCCCACTCTTCACGACCACGAGGCGGTGTTGCGCAATGCCCTGCGGCTGGGCCGCATCGCCCGGCTGCTCGACGTGCCGGTCTGGGGCACCGAGGAGAACCCGGCCGGGCTCGGCGAGAACGTGCCCGAGCTGCGCGCGCTGTGCGGCAGAACGCTGGCCAAGATGCACTTCAGCGCCTGCGCCGACGGGCTGGTCGAAATGCTGCGGCCGCCCGCACGGCAGCAGCAGGGCGGCAATGCGCGCAGCCTGCCCAAGCACCTGCAAAAGCCGGCGGCGCCGGCCGAGCAGCGCGGCGCGGTCGTCCTGGCCGGCTGCGAGACCCATGTCTGCCTGATGCAAACCGCGCTGGACCTGCTGGACGAGGAGTTCGAGGTCTGGGTCGTCACCGATGCGTGCGGTTCTCGCACCGAGCGCAACCGCGACGCGGCGTTCGACCGGCTGGCCGGTGCCGGCGCCGAACTGGTGACGACCGAGATGGTGGCTTTCGAATGGCTGCGCACGGCGGAGCATCCGCTGTTCAAGGACGTGCTGGCTCTGGTGAAGTAAAGCAGGAGATGCCGATGAATTACGCCGAGTTCTATCGCCGCTCGATCGAGGACCGAGAAGCGTTCTGGGCCGAACAGGCCCGCCTGATCGACTGGAAGCAGGCCCCGCGCACGATCTGCGACAACAGCAAGCCGCCGTTCACGCGCTGGTTCGCCGGCGGCACCACCAACCTCTGCCACAACGCGGTGGATCGCCACCTCAAGGATCGGCCGGACCAGCCGGCCCTGATCTACGTCTCCACCGAAACCGGTATCGAGCGGACCTACAGCTTCGCGCAGCTGCACGGCGAGGTCCTGCGCGCCGCCGCCGCGCTCAAGAGCCTGGGCGTGAAAAAGGGCGACTGCGTCCTGATCTACATGCCGATGATTGCCGAGGCGGCGTTCGCCATGCTCGCCTGCGCCCGCATCGGCGCGATTCATTCGGTGGTGTTCGGCGGCTTCGCGTCGGTGTCGCTGGCTTCGCGGATCGAAGACGCGAAGCCCAAGCTGATCGTCAGCGCCGACGCCGGCTCGCGCGGCGGCAAGGTCACGGCGTACAAGCCGCTGCTCGATGAAGCGATCCGCCTGTCGAAACACAAACCGCAGTCGGTGCTGCTGGTGGACCGCGGTCTCGCCCCGATGGAGCTTGGCGGCGGCCGAGATCACGATTGGACCGCGTTGACCGAACAGCACGCCGGCATGCAGGTCGATTGCGAATGGCTGGACGCCACCGACATCAGCTACACCATCTACACCAGCGGCACGACCGGGCAGCCCAAGGGCGTGCAGCGCGACGTGGGTGGCTATGCGGTGGCGCTGGCCGCCAGCATGAAGCACATCTTCCTGGGCGAGCCGGGCGAAACCTACTTCTCCACCAGCGACATCGGCTGGGTGGTGGGCCACAGCTACATCGTCTACGGGCCCCTGCTGGCCGGCATGGCCACGATCATGTACGAGGGGCTGCCGATCCGCCCCGATGCGGGCGTCTGGTGGAGCCTGGTCGAAAAGTACAAGGTCACGGCGATGTTCAGTGCTCCGACGGCCGTGCGGGTGCTCAAGAAGCAGGACCCGGCCTTCCTGAAGAAGTACGACCTGTCCAGCTTGAAGGCGCTGTTCCTGGCCGGCGAGCCGCTGGACGAACCGACGGCGCGCTGGATCAGCGAGGGCCTGGGCGTACCGATCATAGACAACTACTGGCAGACCGAGAGCGGCTGGCCGATCCTGACCATCGCCAACGGGGTGGAGAAAAAGCCGAGCCGGTTCGGCAGCCCGGGGGTGCCGATGTACGGCTACGACGTCAAGCTGGTGCACGAGAGCACGGGCGAAGAGCTCACGGGCGTCAACGAGAAGGGCGTGGTGGTGATCGAGGGCCCGACGCCGCCGGGCTTCATGCAGACGGTCTGGGGCGACGACGAGCGCTACGTCAGGACCTATTGGGAAACGGTGCCCGGGCGGATGGTCTACAGCACCTTCGACTGGGGCATCCGCGACAAGGACGGCTATTACTTCATCCTGGGGCGCACGGACGATGTCATCAATGTGGCAGGGCATCGCCTGGGTACGCGCGAGATCGAGGAGAGCATTTCCAGCCACCCCAACGTGGCCGAAGTAGCTGTCGTCGGCGTCGCGGACGCGTTGAAGGGCCAGGTCGCCATGGCCTTTGTCGTAGCGCGGGATTCATCGACGCTCCCCGATGCCGCTTCACGGCTCAAGCTCGAGGGCGACATCATGAAGTTGGTGGACGGGCAGCTCGGTGCCGTCGCGCGGCCCTCGCGCGTGCACTTCGTCAACCTGCTGCCCAAGACGCGCAGCGGCAAGCTGCTGCGCCGCGCGATCCAAGCCGTCGCCGAGGGCCGCGACCCGGGGGACCTGACGACGATCGAAGACCCTGCAGCCTTGCAGCAGATTCGCGACCTGATCGTCTCGAAGTGAGCGCCCGTCAGGAATAGGTGGCACAATTCGGTTCGCAACCAAGGCCCCTTCCAGCCACAGTCGCATCCGCCATCCGGTTCAGCCGTGTCGCGGAAGGTTTCCTAAACCAGCCAATGCCTCCTGCAGGGAGGCGGAAAGTAGCGAACGCATGAGCGAACCCAGCACCGTCTACACGGCCTACCAGGGCAATTCCTACCTCTTCGGCGGCAACGCGCCTTATGTCGAGGAGATGTACGAAAACTACCTGGCCAACCCTGGCAGCGTCCCCGATACCTGGCGCGAGTATTTCGACGCGTTGCAGCACGTTCCCGCCGTCGACGGCAGCAACGCCAAGGATGTTCCGCACTTGCCGGTCATCAATGCGTTCGCCGAACGCGCCAAGCAGGGCGGCACCACGGTCGTCCAGGCGAGCGGCGCCGATTCCGAGATGGGCCGCAAGCGCACGGCCGTGCAGCAGCTCATCGCGGCGTACCGCAACGTCGGCGCCCGCTGGGCCGACCTGGACCCGCTCAAGCGCACCGAGCGCGAAAAGATCCCCGAGCTCGACGCCTCCTTCTACGGCTTTTCCGATGCCGACCAGGAGACGGTGTTCAACACCAGCAACACGTTCTTCGGCAAGGAGTCGATGTCGCTGCGCGAGCTCATCAACGCGCTGCGCGAAACCTACTGCGGCACCATCGGCGCCGAGTACATGTACATCAGCGACCAGCAGAAAAAGCGCTGGTGGCAGCAAAAGCTCGAATCGATCCGCAGCAAGCCCAACTTCAGCGCCGAGCAGAAGAAGCACATCCTCGACCGCGTGACCGCGGCCGAGGGCCTGGAGCGCTTCCTGCACACCAAGTACGTGGGGCAGAAGCGCTTTTCGCTGGAGGGGGGCGAAAGCTTCATTGCCTCGATGGACGAACTGATCCAGCAAGCCGGCGCCAAGGGCGTGCAGGAGATCGTGATCGGCATGGCGCATCGCGGCCGCCTGAACGTGCTGGTCAACATCATGGGCAAGATGCCCGCCGACCTGTTCGCCGAGTTCGACCACACGGCCAAGGAAGACCTGCCGGCCGGCGACGTCAAGTACCACCAGGGCTTCAGCTCGGACATGACCACCCCGGGCGGACCGGTGCACCTTTCGCTGGCCTTCAATCCTTCGCACCTGGAAATCGTCAACCCGGTGGTCGAGGGTTCGGTCAGGGCGCGAATGGACCGCCGCGCCGACCCGCAAGGCAAGCAGGTGTTGCCGGTGCAGGTGCACGGCGACGCGGCTTTTGCCGGCCAGGGTGTGGTGATGGAAACGCTGGCCCTGGCCGAAACGCGCGGCTACTTCACCGGCGGCAGCGTGCACATCGTCATCAACAACCAGATCGGCTTCACCACCAGCGATCCTCGCGACAGCCGCTCGACGCTGTATTGCACCGATGTGGTCAAGATGATCGAGGCGCCGGTGCTGCACGTGAACGGCGACGACCCCGAAGCCGTGGTGCTGGCGACGCAACTGGCGCTCGAGTACCGGATGGAATTCGCCAAGGACGTGGTGCTGGACATCGTCTGCTTCCGCAAGCTGGGCCACAACGAGCAGGACACGCCCTCGCTGACGCAGCCGCTGATGTACAAGAAGATCGCGCAGCACCCCGGCACGCGCAGGCTGTACGCCGACAAGCTGGCCGCGCAGGGCCTGGGCGGGGGCCTGGGTGACGACATGGTCAAGGCCTACCGGGCCGCCATGGACGACGGCAAGCACACGGTGGACCCGGTGCTCACCAACTTCAAGAGCAAGTATGCGGTGGACTGGAGTCCTTTCCTGAACCGGAAGTGGACCGACAGCGCCGACACCGCGATCCCGACGGCCGAGTGGAAACGCCTGGCCGACAAGATCACCACGGTGCCGGCCGGCTTCACGCCGCATCCGCTGGTCAAGAAAGTGCTGGACGACCGCGCCGCCATGGGCCGCGGCGACGTGAACGTCGACTGGGGAATGGGCGAGCACATGGCGTTCGCTTCGCTGGTGGCCAGCGGCTACCCGGTGCGCCTGTCGGGCGAGGACAGCGGGCGCGGCACGTTCACGCACCGCCATTCGGTGCTGCACGACCAGAACCGCGAGAAGTGGGACATCGGCACCTACACGCCACTGCAGAACGTCGCCGACAACCAGGCCCCGTTCGTGGTGATCGACTCGATCCTTTCCGAAGAGGCCGTGCTGGGCTTCGAGTACGGCTACGCCTCCAACGATCCCAACACGCTGGTGATCTGGGAGGCGCAGTTCGGCGACTTCGTCAACGGCGCCCAGGTCGTGATCGACCAGTTCATCGCCTCGGGCGAGGTGAAGTGGGGCCGCGTCAACGGCATCACCCTGATGCTGCCGCACGGCTACGAGGGCCAGGGCCCGGAACACAGTTCGGCACGCCTGGAGCGCTTCATGCAGCTGTCGGCCGACACCAACATGCAGGTGGTGCAGCCGACGACCGCCAGCCAGATCTTCCACGTGCTGCGCCGCCAGATGATCCGCAACCTGCGCAAGCCCCTCGTCATCATGACGCCGAAGTCGCTGCTGCGGAACAAGGACGCGACATCGCCGCTGTCCGAGTTCACCAAGGGCGGGTTCCAGACCATCATCCCCGAGAACAAGGAGCTGAAGTCCGACAAGGTCAAGCGAATCGTCATCTGCTCGGGCAAGGTGTATTACGACCTCGCCAAGAAGCGCGAAGAGCGCGGCGATGACTCCGCGGTGATCCTGCGGGTCGAGCAGCTGTACCCGTTTCCGCACAAGGTCTTCGCGGCCGAGCTTCGCAAGTACCCCAACGTCACCGACATCGTCTGGTGCCAGGACGAGCCGCAGAACCAGGGCGCATGGTTCTTCATCCAGCACAACATCCACGAGAACATGCTGGAAGGACAGAAGCTCGGCTACTCGGGCCGTGCGGCTTCCGCCTCGCCGGCGGTAGGCTATTCGCACCTGCACCAGGAGCAGCAAAAGGCACTGGTGGACGGCGCGTTCGGCAAGCTCAAGGGCTTCGTTCTCACGAAGTGATTACGGTTTCAACAAGGCCCGGCTGCGCCCGGCCTTGTCCTTGCAAAAGAATCTTTAGGAACAAGAATGGCTATCGTTGAAGTGAAAGTCCCGCAGCTGTCCGAATCGGTTGCCGAAGCGACGCTGTTGCAGTGGAAGAAGAAAGCGGGCGACATGGTCGCCCTCGACGAAATCCTGATCGAGATCGAGACCGACAAGGTGGTACTGGAAGTGCCGGCGCCCGCGGCCGGCGTGCTGGCCGAGATCGTCCAAGCCGATGGCGCCACGGTGGCGGCCGAACAGGTGATCGCCAGGATCGATACTGAAGGCAAGGGCGTGGCGGCTGCGCCCGCCGCAGCCAAGCCCGCTGCCGCTCCGGCGCCGGCTGCACCCGTCGCGGCACCGGCGACCGGCGGGTCCAAGTCGGACATCGCCATGCCTGCTGCTGCCAAATTGATGGCAGACAACAACCTGGCGGCCGGTTCCGTGGCAGGCACCGGCAGGGACGGCCGTGTGACCAAGGGTGACGTGCTGGGTGCTGTTGCGGCTGGCGGGACCAAACCTTCCGTCGCGCCCGTCGCCGCGTCGACAGGCGCGCCCCGGGCCGTGCTGCCCCAAGTCAACTCCCCGAGCGCCGCGCCCGACCTGGGCCAGCGACCCGAGCAGCGCGTGCCCATGAGCCGCCTGCGCGCGCGCGTGGCCGAGCGGCTGCTGCAATCGCAATCGTCCAACGCCATCCTTACCACCTTCAACGAAGTGAACATGGCGCCGGTGATGGAGATGCGCAAGCGCTTCCAGGAGAAGTTCGAAAAGGAACACGGCGTGAAGATCGGCTTCATGAGCTTCTTCGTGAAGGCAGCGGTCCACGCGCTCAAGAAATATCCCGTGATCAATGCCTCGGTGGACGGCAACGACATCGTCTACCACGGCTATATCGACATCGGCATCGCTGTCGGTTCGCCGCGCGGCCTGGTGGTGCCGATCCTGCGCAATGCCGACCAGATGAGTTTTGCGGACATCGAGAAGAAAATCTCCGAGTACGGTGCCAAGGCGCGCGACGGCAAGCTCGGTATCGAGGAGATGACCGGCGGCACCTTCTCGATCTCCAATGGCGGCGTGTTCGGATCGATGCTGTCCACCCCCATCATCAACCCGCCGCAATCCGCGATCCTGGGCGTGCACGCCACCAAGGACCGCCCCGTGGTGGAGAACGGGCAGGTGGTGATCCGGCCGATCAACTACCTGGCCATGTCCTACGACCACCGCATCATCGACGGCCGTGAAGCCGTGCTGGGCCTGGTGGCGATGAAGGAAGCGCTGGAAGACCCCGCTCGCCTGTTGTTCGATATTTAAGGGGCGAACATGGCAAAGCAATTTGACGTGATCGTCATCGGCGGCGGTCCTGGCGGCTACATCGCCGCCATACGCGCGGCGCAACTCGGCTTCAACACCGCATGCGTCGACGAATGGAAGAACGACAAGGGCGGCCCCGCGCCGGGCGGCACCTGCACCAACGTCGGCTGCATTCCTTCGAAGGCGCTGCTGCAGTCCTCGGAACACTTCGAGCATGCCGGCAAGCATTTCGCCGACCACGGCATCGAGGTGAAGGGCCTGACGCTGCAGCTGGACAAGATGCTGGCGCGCAAGGACACCGTGGTGAAGCAGAACAACGACGGCATCCTGTTCCTCTTCAAGAAGAACAAGGTGACGTTCTTCCACGGCCGCGCGTCGTTCGCGAAGGCCGCGGAAGGTGGCTACGAGATCAAGGTCACCGGGGCAGCGGAAGAAGCCATCACCGGCAAGCACATCATCGTCGCCACCGGCTCCAACGCCCGTGCCTTGCCCGGCGTGCCGTTCGACGAAGAGAGCATCCTGTCCAACGATGGTGCGCTGCGCATCCAGGGCGTGCCGAAGAAATTGGGCCTGATCGGTTCCGGCGTCATCGGGTTGGAGATGGGCTCGGTGTGGCGCCGCCTCGGTTCAGAGGTGACAGTGCTGGAAGCATTGCCGACTTTCCTGGGCGCGGTCGACGAACAGATCGCCCGGGAGGCCAAGAAGGCGTTCGACAAGCAGGGGCTGAAGATCGAGCTGGGCGTGAAAGTCGGCGAGATCAAGAAGGGCAAGAAGGGCGTGTCGGTCGCATGGACCAATGCCAAGGGCGAGGCGCAAAAGCTCGACGTCGACAAGCTGATCGTCTCGATCGGCCGCGTGCCCAACACCGTCGGCCTCGATCCCGAGGCGGTGGGGTTGAAGCTCGACGAGCGTGGCGCGATCCTGGTCGACGACCAGTGCCGGACCAACCTGCCCAACGTGTGGGCGGTGGGCGACGTGGTGCGCGGGCCGATGCTGGCTCACAAGGCCGAGGAAGAGGCCGTTGCGGTGGCCGAGCGCATTGCCGGCCAGCATGGCCACGTCAACTTCAACACCATTCCCTGGGTGATCTACACCAGCCCCGAGATCGCGTGGGTCGGCCAGACCGAGCAGCAGCTCAAGGCGGCCGGCGTGAAGTACAAGGCCGGCACATTCCCGTTCATGGCCAACGGCCGCGCGCGGGCGCTGGGCGACACCACCGGGATGGTGAAGTTCCTGGCCGATGCGGCGACCGATGAAATCCTGGGCGTGCACATCGTCGGCCCGATGGCCAGCGAGCTGATCTCCGAAGCCGTGGTTGCGATGGAGTTCCGGGCGTCGTCCGAAGACATCGCGCGCATCTGCCACGCACACCCGTCGCTGTCCGAGGCGACCAAGGAAGCGGCGTTGGCCGTGGACAAGCGGACTCTCAATTTCTGAGGATTTTTTGAACGCAGAGGACGCAAAGATTCCGCGGAGGGCGCAGAGAAAATGCTGAGGTCTTCCTCTGCGTTCTCTGCGAATCCTCTGCGCCCTCTGCGTTCAAGAACCAGATGAGCGTCCACGAGCAGTACCAGACGGAACTCGCCAAGCGGGGCTACCAGAGCGACCCCGCGCAGCTGCGTGCGGTCGAAGCGCTCGATCGCTGTGCGCGGGAGTGGGCGGAGTTCAGGGAGCAGCGCTCCAACGTCTTCAAGAAGCTGATCAACCGGCCTGAAATCCCGCGCGGGGTCTACATGTACGGCGGCGTGGGGCGCGGCAAGAGCTTCCTGATGGACTGCTTCTACACCGCGGTGCCGATCGTGCGCAAGACGCGGCTGCACTTCCATGAGTTCATGCGCGAGGTGCACCGCGAACTCGCGGAGCTGCAAGGCACCGTGAATCCGCTGGACGAACTGGGCCAGCGCATGGCCGCGCGTCACCGGCTGATCTGCTTCGACGAATTCCACGTCGCTGACATCACCGACGCGATGATCCTGCAGCGGCTGCTGGAAGCGTTGTTCGACAACGGCGTCGGGTTCGTCACGACGTCGAACTTCAAGCCGGACGACCTCTATCCCGACGGCCTGCACCGCGACCGCGTCCTGCCGGCCATCCAACTCCTCAACGAGAGGCTCGAAGTCGTCAGCGTCGACAACGGCGTGGACTACCGCCGGCTGACGATGGAAAAGGTGAAGCTCTATCACACGCCGCTGGGCCCGCAGGCCGACGCCGAGATGAACGAGGCCTTTACGCGATTGGCCGAGTCGCGCGACGAAGACCCGGTGCTGCACATCGAGTCGCGCGAGATTCGCGCGCGGCGCCGTGCCGGCGGCGTGGTCTGGTTCGACTTCAAGACCCTGTGCGGCGGGCCACGCTCGCAAAACGACTACCTGGAGATCGCCAGCCAGTTCCACACCGTGCTGCTGAGCGACGTCCCCCACATGCCTGTGCGGATGGCCTCGGAGGCGCGCCGCTTCACCTGGCTGGTGGATGTGCTGTACGACCGCCGCGTGAAATTGATCATGTCGGCGCAGGTGCCGCCCGAGGCGTTGTACACCGAGGGACCGCTGGTCCACGAGTTCCCGCGTACGGTGTCGCGGCTGATAGAAATGCAGTCCGCCGATTTCCTTGCGCTGGAGCGCCGGATGGTGGACACCCGACTCACATGAAAAAATTTCTCCTGCTCCTGGCCGTGCTGGCCCTGCCGCTGGCCGGCCGGGCGCAGGAGGACGCGGAAGTCGCGATTCAACGGGCGCGGATGGCCAGCGAGCGCAGCCAGGTGGAAGCCGCATTCCGGGCCGAAGAGAAAGTCTGCTACGGCAAGTTCGCCGTCAACGACTGCCTGAACGAAGCGAGAGGGCGCCGCCGCGTGGCGCTGGCGGACTTGCGGCGCCAGGAAATCTCTCTCAACGACGCCCAGCGCAAGCGCCGGGCCGCGGAGCGCATGCGCGAGATCGAGCAGCGGGTGCCGCCCGAAAAGCGCGGCACGGCTGCCGCGGACCAGCAGGAGCGTGAAGCGCGCGCTGCCCAGAAGTCCACCGATCGGGCTGCCGCCGAAGCGTCTGCTCCGGCGAAGGCCGCCGAACGCCAGGAACAGGTTCGCCGCAAGCAGGCTGAAGCCGCCACGGCCCGCCTTCAGAGGGGCGAAGAGGCGGCCAAGCACGTCCAGGACCAGAAAAAGCGGGAAGCCGATGCGAAGGAGCGCAGGGCCAACCTGGAAAAGCGGCTGGCGGAGCAGAAAAAGCCCGCAGCGGCGCCGCTGCCGGTTCCACCCTGAGAGGTGGCCGGCGGCTCAGCCTTCCAGGGGTTCGAGCTTGACGATCACCAGCGACAGGTTGTCGCCGCCGCCGCGCCCGCGCGAGCGGGCCTTCTCGATCAGGAATTCGGTGGCTTCGCGCGGCGAGAGGGAGGACAGCACCGACCCCAGTTCGCTCGGGCTGAAGTAGTGCCAGACGCCGTCACTGCACGCCATCAGCACATCGCCCGGCTTCAATTGCGGGATGAAATGATGATCGGCGGGCGGGTCGTCCTCGGCACCGAGGCAGCCCATGAGGATGTTCGACTGCGGATGGACGTTTGCCTCCTCTTCCGTGAGCTCGCCCCGGTCCACCAGCGTTTGCACATAGGAATGGTCCATGGTGCGCTTGACCAGCTTGCCCGCATGGAAGTGGTAGATGCGCGAATCGCCGGCGTGGATCCAGTGGCAATCCCCGGCCGGGTTGATCAGGAAGGCCGCGAAGGTGCTGTGCGGCTCCTGCTCGGACGAGATGGCGGTGAGCTTGATGACGATGTGCGCTTCCTGGACCATCTGCTTGAGCAGCGAAGGGGTGTCGTCGTGTTCGGGCGAATAGCGCTCGAACAGCTGCTTGGCGGTGAGCATGACCTGGTCCGACGCCTTGCGCCCGCCGCTGCGCCCACCCATGCCGTCGGCGACGATGCCCAGTACGCAGCCGGGCACGCGCGGGTGGCTGATCAGGTTGATCTGGTCCTGCTGGTATTCGCGGTCACCCTTGTGGATGCCCGTCGATGCGGTGAGTCGGTAACCCTTGGATGCCATGCTGTGTCAGTTCGACGCCCCATTATCGCGGTGCGGACGCTCGATTAATGAACCTGAAAGACGTATTATCGAACGAACCCGACCGTAGCGGCTCCGCGCCCGCAGATTCCTTGGATTCCAACCTCCACTCGCCCGAACGCCGCCTGATCGAACTGCGCATGGAGCATGCCGACCTGGACGCGCTGATCGACCGGGCTAGCGAAGAGTCGCCGGTCGACGAACTCATGATGCGCCGCCTGAAAAAGCGGCGGCTGGCGCTGCGCGACCAGATCGCCCGGCTGGAACTGGCGCTCGACCCCAAAGAACCCGCATAGAGTGAATCACCCCCGAAGCGCCTTCGGCGCCTCCCCCTCAAGGGGGCGCCACCAGCGGCCCGGCAAAGCCGATTCCGCGGTGGCTCCCGAATGGTGTATGCCGGTTTGGGCCGCGCCAGCCGTGATGCCTGGCGGTGGCCGATGCGCATGGAACATCTGATCCACGACGCCTTCGCGGCCGACGGCGTGCTATCGCGCGCGGCCGACCATTTCCTTCCCCGCGAGGGCCAGACCGAGATGGCGCTGGCCGTGGCGCGCACCATCGAGGACGGTGGCGCGCTGGTTGTCGAGGCGGGCACGGGCGTCGGCAAGACCTTTTCCTACCTGGTTCCCGCGCTGCTGAGCGGCGAGCGGGTGCTGCTCTCCACGGCCACCAAGACCTTGCAGGACCAGCTGTTCGGCCGCGACCTGCCGCGGCTGGTCCAGGCGCTGGGCCTGCCGGTGCGCACCGCACTGCTCAAGGGCCGGGCGAGCTACCTGTGCCTGCACCGCATGGAACTGGCCAGGCGCGATGCGAACTTGCCCGACCGCGGCTCGGTCCGCACGCTGGCCAAGATCGAAGAATGGTCGCAGGCGACGCGCACCGGCGACCTCGCCGAACTGTCGGGGCTGGACGAGCGCTCGCCGCTGATCCCGCTGGTCACGTCCACGCGCGAGAACTGCCTGGGCGCCCAATGCCCGAAGTTTCGCGCCTGCCACGTCAACCTGGCCCGGCGCGAGGCCCTGGCTGCCGATGTGGTGGTCATCAACCACCACCTGTTCTTCGCGGACCTGGCCGTGCGCGAATCGGGCATGGCCGAGTTGCTGCCCACCGTGCGGGTGGCGATCTTCGACGAAGCCCACCAGCTGAATGAAACCGGGGTCCAGTTCCTGGGCGCGTACCTGACGACCGGGCAGCTGCTCGATTTCGGGCGCGACATGCTCGCAGCCGGCCTGCAACTGGCGCGGGGGCTCGCTGACTGGCAGCAAGCTGCGTCGGCAGTGGAAAAGGCGTCGCGCGACCTGCGGCTTGTCGTGGGAAGGACCGCACCCGGCGCGCGCCTGCGCTGGGTCGGCGCTGCGCCGGGCGAGGTCGATGCGCAGGCTTGGGCGGAGGCGCTGCGCGGGTTGGGCGAGGCCTGTTCGCAGGCGCTGGCGGCTCTTTCCACCGTGAGCGAAATCGCGCCCGACTTTGCCCGCCTGATCGAACGCGCCGAGGCCATGCTGGAACGCGTGCATGCTTTTGCCGGCCCTTGCGCGAGCGGGGCGGTGCGCTGGATCGACGCGGGGGCGCAGCTGCGCCTGGTGGAGTCGCCGCTGGACATCGCCAAGGCGGTGCAGGAAAAACTGCTGCGCGCCGGCGGTGACGAGCAATCGAGGCGCGCCTGGATCTTCACTTCGGCCACGCTCGGCGACGACGCGAAGCTGTCCTGGTTCACCGAGCCTTGCGGGCTGGAGCAAGCCGAAGTCCTGCGCGTGGGCAGCCCCTTTGACTATGCGACGCAGGCGGCGGTGTACGTGCCGCGCCACCTGCCCAAGCCCGGCGATCCGGCGCACAGCGCGCAGGTGGCGGTATTGGCTGCCGAAGGCGCGCAGCGCCTGGGCGGCCGCACCATGGTCCTGACGACCACCTTGCGGGCGCTGAGAGCCATCGGCGAGGACTTGCAGCGCCGCTTCGAGGGTTCGGGACAGGTCGAGGTGTTGGTGCAGGGCCAACTGCCCAAGCGGCGCCTGATCGAGCGGTTCCGGGAAGGCGCGTCCCACGGCGGGGCAGGGTGCGTGCTGGTGGCCTCGGCGTCGTTCTGGGAAGGCGTGGACGTGCCCGGCGACGCGCTGCAATTGGTGATCATCGACAAGCTGCCGTTCCCGCCGCCGGGCGACCCGTTGGTGGAAGCGCGCGCGACCCGGCTCGAATCGCAAGGTCGCAGTGCATTCAACGACTATTTCGTGCCGGAAGCCGCTGTGGCGCTGAAACAAGGGGCGGGACGGTTGATTCGCCGCGAATCCGACCAAGGTGTGCTGGTGGTGTGCGACACGCGGATGGCCACCATGGGCTACGGCCGGAGACTGATGGCGGCGCTGCCGCCGATGCGGGTCCTGCGCTCGAACGAGGAGTTTCTGGAGGCCCTGGACGCGCTTGCCAGCCCTACCAGAACTTCCACCACGGATCCTGCCTGGACTTGAACCCCCGGGACAGGTATTCGCTCTTCGGGAAGGTCTTTTCCATCACGCGGCGGGCGTCGTCGCGCAACTGGGCCATGCCCAGCTCGTCATAGCACCGCACCAGGATGAACAGCGCCTCTTCCAGCGCCGGC
>JAQGMS010000228.1 GCA_028292245.1 Ramlibacter sp. | reverse complement strand
CTCAAGGGCACCAGCGGGATCCAGGCCGGCACCAGCGCGCCGGGGGGCTTGGTCAACTACGTCGTCAAGCGCCCCACCGAGCAGGACCTGCGCGAGGTCAAATTGGAAATGACGAGCCGCGCCAGCGTGCTGGCGGCGGTCGACCTGGGCGGGCGCTTCGGCGCGGACCGCGCGTTTGGCTATCGGCTCAACGTCGCGCAGGAGCAGCTGCGCCCACTCACCCGGGACATCGACGGCAACCGCAGCCTGGTGGCGCTGGCGACCGACTGGCGCATCAGCCACGACTCCGTGCTGGAGGCGGAGATCGAATGGAGCCGCAAATCGCAGGCCAGCCAGGTCGGCTTCAGCCTGCTGGGCAACGCCTTGCCGGCACCGGTCGATCCTCGCCTCAATCTCAACAACCAGCCTTGGTCCCAGCCGTCGGTGTTCGATGCGATGACCGGCACGCTGCGGTTCAGCCAAGCCTTGAACGCCGATTGGCGCTGGTCGGCCCAGCTGGGAACGCAGCATCTCAAGAACGACGATTACACGGCCTTTCCGTTCGGCTGCAGCGCGGAGGGCAACTACGACCGCTACTGCTCCGACGGTACCTTCGACTTCTACGACTTCCGCAGCGAGAACGAGAAGCGCCGGCAGGACGCGGCGTCGCTCAGCCTCAAGGGAAAGGTCGCCACCGGTACGATGGCGCACGATCTTTCGTTCGGCTTGCTCACGAGCAAGGTGCGCAACCGGTTCCAGCCGCAAGCCTACAACTGGGTCGGCATCGGCAATGTGCAGGGCACGGCCATCGTCCCGCCCGATCCGACCTTGACCTACGAGAGCACCAATCGCGACGAGCGCTCGGTCGAGTTGTCAGCGCAGGACGCGATGCGCTGGAACGATCGCGTGACGACCTGGTTGGGCGTGCGGCATACACGGCTGCGCCGGGCAAGCGTGATGACGGACGGTTCAGCGCCCACCTCCTACGACCAGCATCTCACGACGCCCTGGGTGGCGGCCAGCTACAAGCTCACGCCCGCCGTCATGCTCTATGCCAGCCACGGCCAGGGCGTGGAGTCCGAGGTGGCGCCGGCGAATCCGCTGTATGCGAACGCTGGCCGTCCTTTGCCTGCCTTGAAGAGCCGCCAGACCGAGGTCGGCGTGAAGAGCGAAAGCCAGAACCTGCGCTGGAGCGCAGCCCTGTTCGACATCGCGCGTCCTGTGTCCGGGGACACCGGCAGTTGCGACTTGCCCGGCACGTGCATCCGGCAAACCGATGGGCAGGCCCGGCACCGCGGCCTGGAACTCGCAGCAGGGGCGCAGTCGGGCCCGTGGGCCCTCGACGGCGGCGTGACGCTGATCGATGCCAAGCGCGAAGGCAGCGCGATCGATCCGTCGCTCAACGGCAAGCGCCCCGTCAACGTGCCCAACCAGATCGTGCGCGCGGGGGTTGGGTACCGTGTGGCGTCCCTGCCCGGCCTGACAATACAAGGCACGGCCTCGCACGAGGGGCACAGAGCGGTGTTGCCCGACGAATCGATCATGCTGCCCGGGTGGACACGCTTTGACGCCGCGTTGCGGTACGAAACCAAGCTCGGCGGTGTCGCCACGACGTGGACATTCGGCATCGACAACATTGCGGGCAAACGGTATTGGAAGGAATCGCCCTCCCAGTTCGGCCATGTGTATCTGTACCCCGGCGCCGCACGCACGGTACGGCTGTCTGTGACAGCCGCCCTCTGAGAGCGCCCGAAAAGACGCTATAATTTGAGGCTGTTCCTCGATAGCTCTGTCGGTAGAGCGACGGACTGTTAATCCGTAGGTACCTGGTTCGAGCCCAGGTCGAGTAGCCACCCCATACCTCTCCAGCCTTCGTGCTGGCGCCTTTTTTTCAAGGCTCTCTCAAGCAGTCGTAGATGACCCTGTTGCGCTCGTCGCCCTTCTTGCCCCTGGCCTCGTGGTCGCACTTCTTCTGCTTCTGCCTCTCTTTCTTCGTCGCGTCCGAGACGCACTTCTTGACGAAGGCCTTGCGCACTTTGCCTTGCCGGTCGGCGGCTTCCTTGTTGCAGGTGCCCACCAGGCTTTGCTGGTCGGTCGCGGCCTGCGCGGACGTCAGCGAAAAGCCCAGCACGGCAAGGCAAAGCAGCTTCTTCATGTTGGATCCTTGGTTGCCTGTAGCCGAACATTTTCAGCACAGGCATTTATTGGACGCGTTCAACGCAACCGAGCTACGAGTCCCGGTTCTTGCCAACCCGGTGGAAGGGATCGAGCTCATTCAGCTCGCTCGGCGCCGTATCGGGATAACTGCTCACCTCCGGCGATAGGGAATGCATCTGGCTGTCCACCGAATCCTTCCAGAGGTCCCAATCGGTCTGGTCATTGCCCTCGACCACGTCGGGGACCGGGATTGGCTCGCCCAAGTCCCGCGCCGATTGTTTGCGCGAACTGCGCCTGCGCCTGACGGGGGGGTCCGCCTGTTCGGGCTCCAAGCCGACTAAACGCTTCAAGAAATTCAACATCTTTTGTTCCCGAGGCCAGTCCCTACTCTGCCGTTTTTTCGAGCCGATGTCCATGGTCCGGCCCTGGCGCGCGGACCGGCCGGCGAGCAGGTCGCCCGGCGATCAGGGCTGCATGCCCTTGATCTTGCGGCGTAGCTTCGAGACGCCCGCCTCGTCGCCGGTCAATGAAGACAGCAGCGCGAGTTCGTCCCTGGCCTTGCCTGCTTCTCCTGCCCGCGAGTACGCGACGGCCAGATAGCGGTGGATTTCGTCGAAGCCGTTGGCCAGGTCCCGTGCCGTCTCGAGCGCGCCTATGGCGCGGCGGAACTCACCGTCGTTCAGGTGCTGCAAGCCGATTCCGATCCAGTGGTAAGGGTCGCGCTCACGCCCAGCCTGCAGGGCACGCTCGAAGCGATGGGCCTCGGCTGTGCGGCCCTGCTCCATCAACAGCTGGTACAGCGTGTGCAACGGAACGTCCGCCGGGTCGGCCAGTGCGACCGCGCGGCGCAGAAGCTGCTCGGCTTCGGCCGCCATTCCCGCATCGCGATAGAGCACGGCGAGGTTCCCATAACTGGCGGCGTAGCCGGGGTCGGCCAGGATGGCCGCCTTGAAGTGCGCATAGGCCAGCGCGCGGCGCCCGGCACTGAGGTGCTCGGTCGCGATGTTGTTGTAGTAGCGCGCAACCAGCGCGTCTTCCGTCAGCGGCTGGCCGGGCCTGCGCGAGGCGAAGTCAGGATCGAAATCCACCACCACGTCGCGGGGCTCGGCATCCCTCAGATCCCGGTATGCACGGTAAAACAGCACATTGACGTGCTGGTTGACCACATCGAGATGGCCGCGCCGGTCGAACAGGGCCGGGGCCCGCACCTCCTGGGCCTGCACCGCCATCCCGATCGCCCGGGCCGCCGAATAGGCCAGCACCGTGAGGGAAAGGCAGTCTCCGCGCTGGCGCGCCCAAGTCTCGGCAGCCGTGGTGGAGTGCCCCGCCACGTACCCGAAGCGCTGCCGGTCCGGGCCGAAGATGAGCGTCAGCAAGTGCTGCAGGCGACGAGGCGTCGACATGCCATGCACTTCCGGCGCCAGCAAACGCTGCATCAAATCCGCATCGAGCCGGAACAAGTCCTCCTTGCCGACCGTCACCAGTGCGGGGCTGTACTCGAAAGCCTGATCTTGCCAAGGCAGTTGGTCCGGGGCAGGCGCAAGGGGCGCGCTGGCGCATCCGGCCAGGCCCAACAGGAAAATCGAGACGGCCACCGCGTAACGAATCATGGAGATCTCCATCCGGTCGAACTCTCCATCCACAATAGCAGCGTGACCAGCGATCTCAAGAGTATTTGCCCGGCGCCATGAACCTGCCTTGGCTCGACCCCGGCGACCCCTTTCCCGATCCGGCACTGGCGTGGGACGCCTCTCAGCCCGCGCCCGGCCTGCTTGCCGCCGGCGGTGCGCTGGACACCGGCAGCTTGCTGCGGGCCTATTCGGCCGGCATTTTTCCCTGGTTCAGCGAGGGCCAGCCCATCCTGTGGTGGAGCACCGACCCGCGCATGGTGCTGTTCACGGGCGAATTCAAGTTGCATCGTTCGCTGCGCAGGACCCTGGCGCGCTTTTGCGCCGACCCGCGCTGCGAATTGCGGATGGACACGGCCTTCGACGAAGTCATCCATGCGTGCTCGTTGAGCGAGCGGCCGGGACAGACAGGGACCTGGATCCTGCCGCAGATGGTCAAGGCTTACGAGGCGTTCCATCGTGCGGGTTACGCACACAGCGTGGAGGCGTGGATCGATGGCAGGTTGGCAGGTGGCCTGTACTGCGTGTGCATCGGGCAGGCTGTATTCGGCGAATCGATGTTCACGCGCACGCCCGACATCTCGAAGGTCGCATTGGCCGGGCTCACGGCGTTCTGCGGGCACTACGGCATCGATGTCATCGACTGCCAGCAAAACACGCAGCACCTGGCATCGCTGGGCGCACGCGAAATCGCGCGGGCGGATTTTGTGGCGCAAGTGGCACAAAACGCGAAAAAACCATCGCCCCGCTGGCGGTTCGACCCCGTATACTGGAATCGACTTCTGCCGCCGAAGCCCCCAGCGTGACACATCTCAAGGATCTTCCGCTACAGACCCTGCAGTTCTATGCAACGGCGCCCTACCCGTGCAGTTACCTGCCGGGCAAGCAGGCTCGCTCGCAGGTGGCCACACCCAGCCACCTGATCCACAACGACGCGTACTCCGATCTCGTCACCAACGGCTTTCGCCGCAGTGGCATGTTCACCTATCGCCCGTACTGCGACGGCTGCCGCGCCTGCGTGCCCTTGCGTGTTCTGAGCGACCCCTTCCGCCCCGATCGCAGCCAGCGCCGAGCGTGGGCCCGGCACCAGAACTTGCAGGCACGCGTGCTCAAGCTGTGCTTCGTGCCGGAGCACTACCACCTGTACCTGCGCTACCAGACAGGCCGGCATGCCGGTGGCGGCATGGACCACGACAGCATCGACCAATACACACAGTTCCTGCTGCAAAGCCGGGTCAACTCGCGGCTGGTCGAATTTCGGGAAACGCGGGCCGACGGGTCGGCCGGCGCGCTGCGAATGGTGTCAATCCTGGATGTTCTGAACGATGGCATCTCGGCGGTCTACACCTTCTACGAACCCGACGGCGCGGCCAGCTACGGCACCTACAGTGTCCTGTGGCAGATTGACCAGGCGCGGCGGCTGAGCCTGCCGCACGTGTACCTGGGCTATTGGATCGGGCAAAGCCCCAAAATGAACTACAAGGCCCGGTTCCTGCCCCACCAGATCCTCCAGGATGGGCAGTGGGTGTCCGGCGCGCCAGCCGGAAGCTGATCCCGGCTACCGGCGCTCGCGCGTCGCATTCAAATTTCACATGATAAAATCAAGGGAATCCATTCCCTTGAGCCGCCATGAGAAAAACCGATACGGGCGCACCCGCCACACCCACCATCCAGGTGATCGAGCGCATGTTCGCGCTGATCGATGTCCTGGCCTCGCGCGAGGAGGCGGTGTCGCTGAAGGAAATCAGCGAAAAAACCGGTCTGCACCCCTCCACCACCCACCGCATCCTGAACGATCTGGCTACCGGCCGGTTTGTCGACCGGCCCGAAGCGGGCAGCTACCGCCTGGGCATGCGCCTGCTGGAACTGGGCAACCTGGTCAAGGGCCGGTTGAACGTGCGGGACGCCGCGCTGACGCCGATGCGCGAGCTGCACAAGCTGATCCAGCAGCCCGTCAACCTGAGCATGCGTCAGGGCGATGAAATCGTTTACATCGAACGCGCCTTCAGCGAACGATCGGGCATGCAGGTCGTGCGGGCGATCGGCGGGCGGGCTCCGCTGCACCTCACGTCCACTGGAAAACTGTTCCTGGCTGCCGACGATCCGCAGCGGGTTCGCGCCTATGCCACCCGCACGGGCCTGGCCGGCCATACCAAGAACAGCATCACCCAATTGCCGCTCTTGGAGCGTGAACTGGCCAAGGCGCGCCAATACGGCATTGCACGGGACAACGAGGAGCTGGAGTTGGGTGTGCGCTGCATGGCGGCAGGGATCTACGACGATCAGAGCAAGCTGATCGCGGGCCTGTCGATCTCCGCCCCTGCCGACCGCCTGGACGAAGGCTGGCTGACCAAGTTGCAGACCACGGCCAACGAGATTTCGTCGGCGTTAGGGCACAAGACGCCGGCCTTGCGCGCCGCATAAGCACCGCAAAACGAAGAAGCCGGCCCTTGCGGCCGGCTTTTCTCCTTGAGCGTGACGGTTCTCCGCGTTACCCGTTGACTTGGCGGATCACCGTGTTGCCGCTCGGCGCGATGGCCGGATTGGACTCCACCCAGCGGCGCACGCGCTCGGCGTCACCGATGCGGCTCAGCTTGCCTGCCGAATCCAGGAACACCATGATGAGCTTGCGCCCGGCGATCTTGGCCTGCATCACCAGGCACTGGCCGGCCTCATTGATGAAACCGGTCTTTTGGAGTCCGATTTCCCAGGCGGGGTTCTTCACCAGCCGGTTGGTGTTGTTGAATTGCAGCGTGCGGTTGCCAACAGCCACCTGGTGGCCGGGCGAGGTGGTGAATTCGCGCAGCACCGAGTCGGTGTAAGCAGCGCCCACCAACGTGGCGAGGTCATGCGCGCTGGATTGATTCTGGCTGGACAGGCCCGTCGGCTCGACGTAGCGGGTGTCCTTCATGCCAAGCATCTTGGCCTTGGCATTCATCACCGACACGAAAGCGTCGAGGCCGCCCGGATAGGTGCGGCCCAGTGCATGCGCCGCGCGGTTTTCACTGGACATCAGCGCCAGGTGCAGCAATTCACCGCGCGTGAGCATGGTGCCGACCTTCAGGCGCGACCGGCTGCCTTTTTCGGTGTCGACGTCGTCCTGGGTGATGGTGATCATCTCGTCCATCGGCAGCTTGGCTTCGCTGACGAGCAGGCCGGTCATGAGTTTGGTGAGTGACGCGATCGGCAACACGGCGGAGTCGTTCTTGGAAAACAGCACTTCGCGGGTGTCCTGGTCGATGACCAGCGCAACGCTCGACTTCAGGTCCAACTGGTCTTGCACGGAATGCAGGCCGGCGATCTGGCCGTAGGAAGGACGGGCCGGGACCATGGCGAGGCGCACCACCGAAGCGCGCTTGCCGGCGGCGAAGGACCGCATGACTCGCTTGGGCGTCGTTGCCTGGACCTTTTTGGCGACAGTGCCCTTGCGAGGGGCGGCGTCCGCCACGGCGGGAGCCAGCCCCACCACGAAGGTGACCAAGGCCAAGGATTGCAGGAATCGGTTCACGGTTTTTTTCATCGCCAACGAAGCTTTTCGGTGCATCAAGTAACCCTAGTAACGCTACAACGCCGCTCGAAGTTTACCCAGGAAGAAAAAGTTACACAAGATCAAAGACTTATGTAACTTTCTTAAGTCAGTGCACGAATTATAGGGAAAGCCCCTAACCCTGTGCAGCAACCCGATCAGCTTTACTTTGTAACTTGTTGAGAGCGCTGAGATAAGCCTTTGCGGATGCAACAACGATGTCTGGGTCGGCGCCCACGCCATTCACGACGCGGCCGGAGTTCTGCAGGCGCACTGTCACCTCTCCCTGGCTCTCGGTCGAGCCGCTGATCGCGTTGACCGAATAAAGCACCATTTCGGCGCCGCTCTTGACCAGGCTTTCGATGGCTTTCAGGGATGCATCGACCGGGCCGTTGCCGTCGGACTCCCCACGGACTTCCTTGCCGTCCGCCGTGAAGACGACAGCCGCGTGCGGCCGCTCGCCAGTCTCACTGTGTTGCGACAGCGAGACAAAACTGTATTGCTCCTGCCCGTGGGTGACGCTCTCATCGCTGACCAGCGCCAGGATGTCCTCGTCGAAGATCTCGCTCTTGCGGTCGGCCAGCTCCTTGAACCGGTTGAACGCGCTGTTGACGTCGGCCTCGCTGTCCAGCGCCACGCCAAGCTCCTGCAGGCGTGCCTTGAAGGCGTTGCGGCCCGACAGCTTGCCCAGCACGATCTTGTTGGCGCTCCAGCCCACGTCCTCGGCCCGCATGATCTCGTAGGTGTCGCGCGCCTTGAGCACGCCGTCCTGGTGGATGCCGCTGGCGTGCGCGAAGGCGTTCGCGCCCACCACGGCCTTGTTGGGCTGGACCACGAATCCGGTGGTCTGGCTGACCATCCGGCTGGCGGCCAGGATGTGCTTGGTGTCGATCCCCAGTTCCAGGCCGAAGTAGTCCTTGCGCGTCTTCACGGCCATGACGATCTCTTCGAGCGAGCAATTGCCCGCCCGCTCGCCCAGCCCATTGATCGTGCACTCCACCTGCCGCGCCCCACCGAGCTTGACGCCTGCCAGCGAGTTCGCCACCGCCATACCCAGATCGTTGTGGCAATGCACAGACCACACCGCCTTGTCCGAATTGGGGAAGCGCTCGCTCAGAGACTTGAAGAACTGGCCATACAACTCGGGCACCGCATAGCCCACGGTATCGGGCACGTTGATCGTGGTCGCGCCTTCCGAGATCACGGTCTCGAGCACCTTGCACAGGAAATCCATGTCGCTGCGGTAGCCGTCCTCGGGTGAGAACTCGATGTCGCCGCACAGGTTGCGGGCGAATCGCACCGACTGCCTGGCCTGCTCATGCACCTGCTCGGGCGTCATGCGCAGCTTCTTTTCCATGTGCAGGGGCGAGGTGGCGATGAAAGTGTGGATGCGCGCCCGCTGCGCCCCCTTGAGCGCCTCGGCCGCCCGCGAAATGTCGCGGTCATTGGCGCGCGAGAGCGAACAGATGATCGAATCCTTGATCGAGTTGGCGATCAGGTGCACCGCCTCGAAGTCGCCGTTCGAACTGGCGGCGAACCCCGCCTCGATCACGTCCACCTTCAGCCGCTCGAGCTGGCGCGCGATGCGCAGCTTCTCGTCCTTGGTCATCGAGGCGCCGGGCGATTGCTCTCCATCGCGCAGCGTCGTGTCGAAAATGATCAGCTTGTCTGCCATGAGATTTCCTTTTGTCTTCCAGTCGTGGCGCGCTGCAGCCCCGAAACGATGGCCTTGAGCGAAGCTGAAACGATATTCGAATCCATGCCCACGCCAAACAAGGTGCGGTCGCCGATGCGCAGTTCGAGGTAGGCCACCGCCTGGGCATTGGCCCCGGAACCGATCGCGTGCTCATGGTAGTCGAGCACGCGAATGGTTTCCCCGCAGGCGCCAGCCAGCGCTTCCACGAACGCGTCGATGGGCCCATTGCCAGCGCCCTGGATGCTGATGCGCTTGCCCGACACCTCCACCTCCGCGGCAAGCCTGACCTGGTTGCCGGCCATGCCCTGGTTCTCCTCAAGCACCTGGTGCTGGGGCGCTGCGACGCTGCGGATCCCGTATTCGCGCTCGAACAGCTCGAACAGGTCCTGTGCGGTGAGCTCCTTGCCCGAAGCATCCATCACGGCCTGGACGACCTGGCTGAATTCGATTTGCAGGCGCCGTGGCAGTTCCAGCCCGTACTCGCTTTCCAGCAGGTACGAGATGCCGCCCTTGCCCGACTGGCTGTTGACCCGGATCACGGCCTCGTAACTGCGGCCCAGATCCTTGGGGTCGAGCGGCAGGTAGGGCATGTCCCAGATGTCGCCGTCCTTGCGGGCGGCGAAGGCCTTCTTGATCGCGTCCTGGTGCGAACCCGAGAACGACGTGTAGACCAGGTCGCCGGCGTATGGATGGCGCGGATGCACCGGCAACTGGTTGCAATGCTCCACCGTGCGCCGAATCTCGTCGATGTCGGAGAAATCGAGGCCGCAATCCACTCCTTGCGAATAAAGGTTGAGCGCGACGTTGACCAGGTCGAGATTTCCGGTGCGCTCGCCGTTGCCGAACAGGCAGCCCTCGAGGCGGTCGGCGCCCGCCATCACCGCGAACTCGCCGGCGGCGGTACCGGTACCGCGGTCGTTGTGGGGATGGACGGACAGCACGACCGAATCGCGGCGCGCCAGGTTGCGGTGCATCCATTCGATCATGTCGGCAAAGATGTTCGGCGTGGAGTGTTCCACCGTGGAAGGCAGGTTGACGATGCACTTGCGCTCGGGCGTGGGCTGCCACACTTCGGTCACCGCATCGACCACGCGCTTGGAAAATGCCAGTTCGGTGCCGGAAAACATTTCAGGCGAGTACTGGAAGGTCCATTGCGTGCCGGGCTGTTGTGCGGCCAATTCCACAAAGAGTCTTGCCTGGCTGGTGGCCAGTTCGACGATGCCGTCCTCGTCCAGTCCCAGCACCACCCTGCGCATCACAGGCGCGGTGGCGTTGTACAGATGCACGATCACTCGCTTGGCCCCGGCCAACGACTCGAACGTGCGGTGGATCAGGGGTTCGCGGGCCTGAGTCAGCACCTGGATCGTCACGTCGTCGGGCACCCGGTCTTCGTCGATCAGCTTGCGGATGAAGTCGAACTCGGTCTGCGAGGCCGAGGGAAAGCCCACCTCGATTTCCTTGAAGCCGATCTCCACCAGTGTCTCGAACATCCGCAGCTTGCGAGGGATGTCCATGGGTTCGATCAGCGCTTGGTTGCCATCGCGCAGGTCGACGCTGCACCAGATGGGAGGCCGGGTCAGCACGGCGTCGGGCCAGGTGCGGTCGGTCAGGCGCACCGGGGGGAAAGCGCGGTATTTACTGGCAGGGTTCTTCAACATGGTCGTCATCTCTCGTTGAGTTCAGTCAAACCGGCAGCCCCAAAGAAAAACGGCCCGCTGCTGGTGCAAACGGGCCGTCGAGTCAGGTTTACGCGTGCGCTACCGTCTCCGCCCGTAGGGAGATAGCAGTAGGACCAGCGAAATTCGGTTCATGGCGTCAATGTAGCACAGTCGGAGGGAGGCCGGACTCCTATCGATGCAATCCGCTTTCCTCGGGCTCATCGGTCGACGTGCTGATGACGCTGGCGCGCTGGCCCTTGAAGCGGCGCCAGCCGTAGACCAGGTAGCCGGAAATCCCGTACACGATGAAAAGCGCGAACAGCACGATGGGCGGGTCGATGTTGATCACGGCGATGCCCAGCGCGATCAGCACGATCACCACGAAGGGCACGCTCTTTTTCATCTGCACGTCCTTGAAGCTGTAGAACGGCACATTCGTCACCATCGTGAGGCCGGCATACAGGGCGACGCCGAACATGACCCAAGAAACCTGCTTCCCGTGGAAGCCCGCGTCGGTCATCAGCCAGATGAAGCCCGCGACCAGCGCTGCGGCAGCGGGCGACGGCAGGCCCTGGAAATAGCGCTTGTCGACCACCTGGGTGTTCACGTTGAAGCGCGCGAGCCGCAGCATCGCGCACGCGCAATAGACGAAGGCGGCTATCCAGCCCCAGCGACCCAGTTCCTTCAGCGACCATGCATAGGCAACCAGGGCGGGCGCCGCGCCGAAAGAAACCATGTCGGACAGCGAATCCATCTGTTCGCCGAAGGCGCTCTGCGTGTTGGTCATGCGGGCGACGCGCCCATCCAGGCTGTCGAGCACCATCGCGCAGAAGATGCCGACCGCCGCCAGGTCGAAGCGGCCGTCCATCGCCATCACGATGCCGTAGAAGCCTCCAAACAGCGCCGCCAACGTGAAGAGATTGGGCAGGATGTAGATGCCCTTGCGGCGCTTGCGCACCACGACGCCCTCGGTGGGCGTGTGATCGTCGTGTTCGGTGCCGTCATGCATGGGCGGAAGTGTAAGAGATATGCAAAGCAGAAAACAAAGGCCGCCCGGGGGCGGCCTTTGTCCTTCGACGGCACGTGCGCCGATCAGTTCCTGGTCTGGTCGACCAGCTTGTTCTTCTTGATCCAGGGCATCATCGCACGCAGCGTCTCGCCCACGGTTTCGATCTGGTGCTCGGCCATCAGGCGGCGACGCGAAAGCAGGGTCGGTGCGCCGGCACGGTTTTCCAGGATGAAGTTCTTGGCGTACTCGCCGCTCTGGATGTCTTTCAAGACCTGCTTCATGACCTTCTTGGTCTCATCGGTCACGATGCGCGGGCCGGTCACGTACTCGCCGTACTCCGCGTTGTTGGAGATCGAGTAGTTCATGTTGGCGATGCCGCCTTCATAGATCATGTCGACGATCAGCTTGAGTTCGTGCAGGCACTCGAAGTACGCCATCTCGGGTGCGTATCCGGCCTCCACCAATGTTTCGAAACCAGCCTTGATCAGTTCCACCGTGCCACCGCACAAAACGGCCTGCTCGCCGAACAGGTCGGTCTCGGTTTCTTCGCGGAAGTTGGTCTCGATGATGCCGGCCTTGCCGCCGCCATTGGCCATCGCGTACGACAGGGCCAGGTCACGGGCCTTGCCGCTCTTGTCCTGCTGCACCGCCACCAGGTGGGGCACGCCGCCGCCTTGCGTGTAGGTGCCACGCACCGTGTGGCCCGGCGCCTTCGGGGCGACCATCCACACGTCGAGGTCGGCGCGCGGCGTGACGAAGCCGTAGTGCACGTTGAAGCCGTGGGCGAATACCAGCGAGGCGCCTTGCTTGATGTTCGGCTCGACGTCGTTCTTGTAGACCTGGGCGATCTGCTCGTCGGGAAGCAGGATCATGACCACGTCGGCGGACTTCACCGCATCGGCGACCTCGGCGACCTTCAGGCCGGCCTTTTCGACCTTGGGCCAGGAAGCCCCGCCCTTGCGCAGGCCGACGACGACTTTCACGCCGCTGTCGTTCAGGTTCTGGGCGTGCGCGTGGCCCTGCGAGCCGTAGCCGATGATCGCGACTGTCTTGCCCTTGATCAGGCTCAGGTCACAGTCCTTGTCGTAATAAACCTTCATGGTCACTCCTGTTGAAATTCGATGGGTAAAAAAATGGATTGCGTGCGGTCAGACGCGCAGGATGCGTTCGCCCCGGCCGATCCCGCTGGAGCCGGTGCGCACCGTTTCGAGAATTGCGCTGCGATCGATGGCCTCAAGGAATGCGTCGTTCTTTCCCTGGTCGCCGGTGAGTTCGATGGTGTAGCTCTTCTCGGTCACGTCGATGATGCGGCCGCGGAAGATGTCGGCCATGCGCTTCATCTCCTCGCGCTCCTTGCCGACGGCCCGCACCTTCACCATCATGAGTTCGCGCTCGGTGTAGGCGCCCTCGGTGAGGTCGACTACCTTGACGACTTCGATCAGCCGGTTCAGGTGCTTGGTGATCTGCTCGATGACCTCGTCCGACCCCGCGGTCTGGATGGTCATGCGCGACAGCGACGGGTCTTCCGTCGGCGCCACGGTGAGCGACTCGATGTTGTAGCCACGGGCCGAGAACAGGCCCACGACACGGGAGAGAGCGCCGGGCTCGTTCTCCAGCAAAACTGCAATGATGTGCTTCATGATTGAGTGATCCCTCTTTTCGGTGCCCTCCCCGTCCGGCGGTAACCGGGCGGCTTGGCAGCCAATAGATTTGTCAACGAGGTGAGCACCGGGCCCCTGCGAGGCCTGGTACGCGGCTTGTCTACAGGTCTTCGGACCCCAGCAGCATCTCGGTGATGCCCTGGCCCGCCTTCACCATCGGGAACACGTTCTCGGTGGGATCGGTGCGGAAGTCCATGAACACTGTGCGGTCCTTCAGCTTGCGCGCCTCGCGCAGCGCCGGCTCCACGTCCTTGGGGTGCTCGATCAGCATGCCGACGTGTCCGTAGGCCTCTGCCAGCTTGACGAAGTTGGGCAGCGCGTCCATGTAGCTGTGGCTGTATCGGCCCTCGTAGTCGATTTCCTGCCACTGGCGCACCATGCCCAGGTAGCGGTTGTTGAGGGACACGATCTTGATTGGCGTGTTGTATTGCAGGCAGGTGGAGAGTTCCTGGATGCACATCTGCACCGAGCCTTCGCCGGTGATGCAATACACCTCGCTTTGCGGCTTGGCCAGCTTGATGCCCATGGCGTACGGGATGCCCACGCCCATGGTGCCCAGGCCACCCGAGTTGATCCAGCGGCGCGGCTCGTCGAAACGGTAGTACTGCGCCGCCCACATCTGGTGCTGGCCGACGTCGGAAGTGACATAGGCGTCGGCGCCCTTGGTCATGTTCCACAGGGTCTCGACCACGTACTGCGGCTTGATGACATCGGTATTCTTGCGGTCGTAGCGCAGGCAGTCCTTCTTGCGCCAGGCTTCGATGGTGTCCCACCAGGCGCCCAATGCGTCGGCGTCGGGCCGGGCACTGGATTCCTTGACCATGGCGATCAGCTCGGTCAGCACGTCCTTCACGTCGCCCACGATCGGGATGTCGACCTTCACCCGCTTGGAAATGCTGGACGGGTCGATGTCGATGTGGATGATCTTGCGTTCGTTCTGCGCGAAGTGCTTCGGGTTGCCGATCACGCGGTCGTCGAAACGCGCGCCGACGGCCAGCAGCACGTCGCAGTTCTGCATCGCGTTGTTGGCTTCGATCGTGCCGTGCATTCCCAGCATGCCCAGGAACTTGCGGTCACTCGCAGGGTAGGCGCCCAGGCCCATCAGCGTGTTGGTGCACGGATAACCGAGCATGTCGACCAGCTGCCGCAGCTCCGCCGTCGCGTTGCCAAGGATCACGCCGCCACCGGTATAGATGTAGGGCCGCTTGGCCGCCATCAGCAACTGGAGGGCCTTGCGAATCTGCCCGCCGTGGCCCTTGCGCACCGGGTTGTAGGAGCGCATCTCCACCTTGTCCGGATAGCCCGTGTACGCGGTCTTCTGGAACGACACGTCCTTGGGGATGTCCACCACCACCGGGCCGGGTCGGCCGCTGCGGGCGATATGGAAGGCCTTTTTCATGACCTCGGCCATCTGGCGCACGTCCTTCACCAGGAAGTTGTGCTTCACGATCGGGCGCGTGATGCCGACGGTGTCGCACTCCTGGAAGGCATCGAGCCCGATCGCGTGGGTGGGCACCTGGCCGGTGATGATCACCATCGGGATGCTGTCCATGTACGCGGTGGCGATGCCGGTCACCGCATTCGTGACGCCGGGGCCCGAAGTAACCAGCGCCACGCCGACGTCGCCGGTGGCCCGGGCGTAGCCGTCCGCCGCGTGAACTGCCGCCTGTTCGTGGCGCACGAGCACGTGCTGGATGGTGTCCTGCTTGTAGAAAGCGTCGTAGATGTGCAGCACCGCGCCGCCGGGATACCCCCAGACGTACTTGACGCCTTCAGCCTGAAGGGCCTTGATGAGGATTTCGGCGCCGCGCAGTTCGAGGGGGTTGTTGGCAGCGGATGCCGCTGCCGCCGAAGTGAGTTCGGCCTTTGAGATTTCCATGATCAACCTTTGCGAATTTCTCTGACGAAAAACCTTGGGTGCTCCTTCGCGCGCTCTTGTGAAGCTGTGTCGGAACTTAGAACCCACGACCATGGGCGGGCCTATCGCACCGCCGGATCAGGGCTCGTTTGCCTTTTGACTTGCAGCCTCGATTATCGCACTGCAACAAGGGCGGGCAAGGAATACCGTGGTTCGCGATGCGATAATTTCGGGTTGCCGGCGCCCAAAGCGGCGTAAACCGCGTCAAAAACGAGACACCCCGAAGCCGTCAGGCCCCGATTCCTTGGCAACCGAACGAGAACTCTCCGACTTCCTCAAGAGCGTGGAAAAACGGGCCTTCAAGCGCTCGATCTACCACGTGCGCGACGAGGAAGCCGCGCTGGACATCGTGCAGGACAGCATGATGAAGCTGGCCGAGCACTATGGCGACAAGCCGATCACCGAGCTGCCGATGCTGTTCCAGCGCATCCTGTCCAACTGCACGCTGGACTGGTTTCGGCGGCAAAAGACCCGCAACGCGCTGTTTTCGAACATGAGCGACTTCGAATCCGCGTCCGATGACGGGGATTTCGATTTGCTTGAAACTTATTCCTTTGCCGAAGGCTCACAGCAAGCTGAAAGTGCGGAAGATTCCACGCGGCGGGCACAAACCTTGCGTCAGATCGAGGCGGAAATCCAGGAATTGCCGGCCCGTCAACGCGAAGCCTTCCTGATGCGTTACTGGGAGGACATGGACGTGGCCGAAACGGCGGCGGCCATGGGCTGCTCGGAAGGCAGTGTCAAGACACATTGCTCCCGTGCGGTCCAGGCCCTCAGTAAAGCACTGAAGGCAAAGGGAATACAACTATGACGAATACGCCCATCACCCAGTCCCAGCTCGAGGATCGCTTTGGCCGCCTGGTCGCCGCGCGCCTGGCTGCGGGCACGGCTGAGCTGCCCTATGACGTCACCGAACGGCTTCGCGCGGCTCGCGTGCAGGCCGTCGCGCTGCGCAACCCGGTCGGGTTGCGTACCGCATCCACCGTCACTGCCTCGGGTGGCGCCGCTGCGCTGACCTTCGGGGACCAAGGCATGGGCCTGTGGGGCCGAATCGGTTCGGCACTGCCGTTGATCGCCCTGGTGGCCGGCCTGTTCCTGATCCACACCATCCAGAACGAACGCCGCGCCAGCGAAGTCGCAGAAGTCGACGCTGCGCTGCTGACCGACGACCTGCCGCCCTCGGCCTACGCCGATCCGGGCTTCCTGCAGTTCCTCAAGTCCGGCGGGGAATAAGCGCTGGCTGCGATGTTTCCGGCCGGTCCCGTCCATTTGTACCGCCTCCGGCTCGTTGCAGCCCTGGGTGCCCTGCTGGTGTCGTTCGGCCTCGGTATCGCCATGCGGGATGCGCGAGCGCAGACGCGTCCCCAGCTCCAGCCGGCGGTTCCCGCAGTAGCCCCGGCCAGCCGCGCCGCTTCCGCCAAATCCGCGCCGGTGGCCGCAAAGACCGTCAAGCAGCAGACCAAGCCCCTTTGGAGCGAACTCACCGACGCCCAACGGCAGGCCCTGGCGCCGCTGTCCGTAACCTGGAATACGGTCAGCGAAGCCCAGAAGCGCAAATGGCTGGCCCTGTCGCAAAACTTCCCGAAGATGTCCGGCGCCGAACAGGCCAAGCTGCACAGCCGGATGACAGAATGGGTGGCTCTGAGCCCGCAGCAGCGGACCCAGGCGCGCCTGAATTTCGGGGAAACCCAGAAGTTGTCTCCCGACGACAAGAAGGCCAAGTGGGAAGCGTACCAGGCGCTGCCGCCGGAAGAAAAGCGCAAGCTTGCCGCCGGCGCCGCCAAGCCGCCCGCCACTGCTGCTGCCCTGAAGCCCGTGCCGGCAGAAAAACTCGCGACGGTCCCGCCCCCTCGGCACGTCGTGAGGGCCCCGCGCATCGCCGCCGGTACCGGCCAAGTCGAGCAGAACACCGTGCCGCAGGCGACTCCGCCGGCCGCGCAGCCTAACTGAAAAGGCATTGCAGTCGTGACGGTGCAGCCCTCGGGCCCTGATTCGCCCGTGCCCGGCCCCGATTCCATCGTTCCCGACTTGATCGCACCGCGCCTGACGCGCCGGATGGCCTGCTGGGTCTACGAAGGCATGCTCCTGTTTGCGGTGGTGTTCGTCGCAGGATGGCTGTTCAGCACGCTGGGGCAGATGCGTGATGCCATGGACTCTCGCCGGGCCTTGCTGCAGGCCTTCCTCTTTGTCGTCTTCGGCATCTATTTCGCCTGGTTCTGGGCCAAGGGCCAGACGCTGGCGATGAAGACCTGGAATATTCGCGTGGTCGACCGGGCCGGGCGGCCCATCAGCCAGCGACGCGGCCTGTGGCGCTATGTGTGCAGCTGGCTGTGGTTCCTGCCGCCCCTGGCCCTGCTCGCGCCTTGGAAGCTCACCGGCTCCGAAACCGTAGTCATCCTGCTAGGTTGGGTTGCCGCATGGGCCCTGCTGAGCCGCCTGCACCCCCTCGGCCAGTTCTGGCACGATGAACTGGCTGGCACCCGGCTGGTGCATTCGACGCCCCTGAGCCGTTGAGGCTCGCGCGCTCGGCGACAATCAAAGCCATGTCGTCGCCACCCGAAGCCCTGTCTCCCGCCGACCAACAGAAACTGCGTTCCGGCCTGAACCGGGTCTGGCACGCCGCCGGCTTTTCGCTCGCCGGGTTGCGCGCCGGCTGGGACGAAACCGCCTTTCGCCAAGAGGTGCTGGCCGCCATCGTCTTGATCCCGCTGGCGTTCTGGCTGGGGCGAGGCTGGGTCGAAATCGCCCTCCTGGCCGGCTCTGTGCTGATCGTCATGATCGTGGAGTTGCTCAACACCGCCGTCGAGGCGGCGATCGATCGGATCGGGCCCGAGTGGCACCACTTCTCCAAGCAAGCCAAGGACATGGGCAGCGCGGCGGTGCTGCTGAGCCTGATGCTGTGCGCGGGAATCTGGCTGGCCGCGCTGCACCAGAGGTTCTGGGCATGACGCCCGCCTTTTCCTTGTGCGTGTACTGCGGTTCGCGCACCGGCACCGCGACCGGGTTTGCCGATGCCGCCGTGACCGTGGGCCGATGGATCGGCGAGCACGGCGGCCAACTCGTGTACGGCGGCGGCAACAACGGCCTGATGGGCGTGATGGCGAACGCCACCCTTGCCGCGGGCGGGCGGGTCGTCGGCGTGATTCCGCATGCGCTGGTGGAAAAGGAGTGGGCCAAGCTCGATTGCACCGAACTGCATGTCGTGGACAACATGCACGAGCGCAAGCGCATGATGGCCGAACGCGCCGATGCCTTTCTGGCGCTGCCCGGCGGCATCGGCACCTTCGAGGAATTCTTCGAGGTCTGGACCTGGCGCCAATTGGGCTACCACGACAAGCCGGTCGGCTTGCTCAACCTGGATGGCTACTACGACACCCTGCTGGGCTTCCTGGGCTCGAGCGTGCAGCATGGCTTCATGAGCGACTGGCAGATGGAGTTGGTGCGCGTGGGCACTGAAGCCCCTGCCCTGCTCGAAACCCTGGTGAACGCGGCGGCCACGGCCTCGCGGCGCACCAGCCTTTCGCAGATCTGAGCCGGATCAGACCGCCGATTCGTCGGTCTCGCCGGTGCGGATGCGCACGACGCGCTCCACCGTGGTGATGAAAATCTTGCCGTCGCCGATCTTGCCGGTACGCGCCGCCTTGATGATCGACTCGACGCAGCGCTCCACCTCGTCGTCCTTCACCACCACTTCCACCTTCACCTTGGGCAGGAAATCGACCACGTATTCGGCGCCGCGGTACAGCTCGGTGTGGCCCTTTTGCCGCCCGAAACCCTTGACCTCGGTCACCGTGAGGCCGGTCACGCCGCAGTCGGCGAGCGCCTCGCGGACTTCCTCGAGCTTGAACGGCTTGACGATGGCGGTGATCTGTTTCATGGCGGGGTCCCTCGGGGTCGATTGATGTCTTAGACGAATTTGCCGGTTATAGGATAGCGCCAATCCTTGCCGAAGCTGCGATGCGTCACGCGAATACCCACCGGGGCTTGCCTGCGCTTGTATTCGTTGATGCGGATCAGGCGCGCAACGCGCTCGACCACCGCGCGCTCAAACCCCGCCGCGATGATCTGCTCGACGCCCTGGTCGTTTTCCATGTAGCGCTCCAGGATGGCGTCCAGAACCTCGTAGGGCGGCAGGCTGTCCTGGTCGACCTGGTCCGGGCGCAACTCGGCGCTCGGGGGCCGGGTGATGATGCGTTCGGGAATCGGGCTGATGCCGGTGCCGTACGGATCGTGGATGTTGCGCCAGCGCGCCAGCTTGAAAACCGTCGTCTTGAGCAGGTCCTTGATCACCGCGAAGCCGCCCGCCATATCCCCGTACAGCGTGCAATAGCCCGTCGCCATTTCGCTCTTGTTGCCGGTGGTCAGCACGATGCTGCCGAACTTGTTGGACAGCGCCATCAGGAACACGCCGCGGATGCGCGCCTGGATGTTCTCCTCGGTCGTGTCCTCGGGCAGGCCCTTGAACTCGTTGGCCAGCGAAGCCTTGAAGGCCTCGAACTCGGGGACGATCGAAAGCTCGTCGTAGCGCACGCCCAGGCGATGCGCCATGTCGCGCGCGTCGACCCAGGAAATTTCGGCGGTGTAGGGAGAGGGCATCATCACGGTGCGCACCTTGTCCCGGCCCAGCGCATCCACCGCGATCGCCAGCACCAGCGCCGAATCGATCCCGCCCGACAGGCCCAGCAGCACCCCCGGAAAGCCGTTCTTGCCGATGTAGTCGCGCACGCCCAGCACCAGTGCATCCCAAAGGTCGGCTTCGGGCGTTCGTTCATGCGTCATCTGGGCGCTGAGCTTCACGCGGTCATTGACGCGATTGACTTCGACGCAAAAGAGATCCTCCTGGAACCCCGGCGCCCTTCCGCACAGTTCGCCGGCCGCATTGACGGCGAACGAAGCCCCATCGAACACGACCTCGTCCTGGCCACCCACCAGATGCGCATACACGACCGGCAGGTCCAGGGCCCTGGCCCGCTCGGCCATGCGCGCGAGCCGTTCCCCGCCCTTGCCCACGTGGAACGGCGAGGCGTTGATGACCGCCAGCATCTCGGCCCCCGCCTCCTTGGCCAGCAGCCCGGGCTCGTCGAACCAGGCGTCCTCGCAGATCAGCAGCCCGACGCTCACGCCCTCCACCTGGAAGACGCAGATGCCCTGCCCCGGCGTGAAGTACCGGCGCTCGTCGAACACCTGGTAGTTCGGCAGTTCGCGCTTGGCGTAAGTTTCCAGCACCCGCCCTTCGGAGATCACGCTGGCCGCATTGAAGCGCCGCTGCACCGCGACCGACTTGCTGCGGATGTCCCCTCCCATCGGGTGGCCGACGACCACATGCAGGCCTTTTAGCCCCGCCAGTTCGCGGGCCACCGTTTTCACGGCATCATCGCAAGCAGCGATGAAGGCCGGCCGCAGGAACAGGTCTTCCGCGGCGTAGCCGCAAATCGAGAGCTCGGGCGTGAGCACGAGGCGCGCGCCCTGCGCATAGGCCGCGCGGGCGGCAGCGATGATCCGTTGCGCGTTGCCGGCCGTGTCGGCCACCACGAAGTTGAGCTGGGCAATGCAGAGTTTGAGAGCCATGGCAGCAGTAAAAAACGACTCGAATGATTATGTCACCCGGGTGCTCACGTCGGCGCTCGAGCTGGACGCCGCGCAATGGAATGCGCTGCTGGCGTTGCAGGATGAGCCCGGCCCGTTCATGCGGCACGAGTACCTGGCGGCGATGGAGCGCAGCAAGAGCGCGGTCCCCGCCACCGGTTGGACCCCTCGGTTCGTCACCCTTTGGCGGGGCGGCGAACTGCAGGCTGGCTGCGCGCTGTACCTCAAGGACCACTCGTACGGCGAATATGTTTTCGACTGGGCGTGGGCCAATGCGTATGAGCAGCATGGATTGGATTACTACCCGAAGGCGCTGATCGCCGCGCCCTTCACGCCCGTTCCCGGCGCTCGGCTGCTCGCGCGCGACGCGTCGTCGCGCCAGGCGCTGCTCACAGCGGTTCTTGACTGGTGCCGTGCCGAGAGGCTCTCTTCCTTGCACCTGCTGTTCGCCGCCGAAGCGGACGTCGCCGCTTGCGAGGCCGCGGGCATGATGCTGCGGCACACCGTGCAGTTCCACTGGACGAACGCAGCGCAGTGGCCGCACTTCGAGGCCTTTCTCGCCAGCCTGGCACAAGACAAGCGCAAGAAGATCCGCCAGGAGCGGCGCAAGGTGGCCGAGGCCGGCGTGAGCTTTCGCTGGTCGCGCGGCCGCGACATCGGCCCAGCCGACTGGAACTTCTTTTACCGCTGCTATGAGCGGACTTACCACGAGCACGGCAACTCGCCGTACCTCACGCGTGACTTCTTCGCCCGCATGGCCCACGACATGCCCGAGAACTGGCTGCTGTTCGTGGCCGAACGCGCGGGCAAGCCGATCGCCACGAGCCTGATCGCGCTGGACGAGAAGGCCGCGTATGGCCGCTACTGGGGCGCCCTGGAGCGCGTTGACTGCCTGCATTTCGAGGCCTGCTACTACCAGCCGCTGCAATGGTGTATCGAGCACGGCTGGGGGCGCTTCGAAGGTGGCGCGCAAGGCGAGCACAAGATGGCGCGCGCCCTGCTGCCGGTGAAGACGACCAGCGCCCATTGGCTGGCGCATCCCGCGTTCGCCGATGCCGTGGAGCGCTTCCTCGAGCGCGAGGGCCAGGGCATCGAGAACTACATGGAAAACCTGGAGCGGCGCAGCCCGTTCCGCCGTGCCTGAGAGGTCGCTGGCTAACCCTAGTGTTTTCAGCGCAGCCCGCGGGTTAAGGTGCGGCAACGGAGACACACGCAGATGAAATCGCTGAGCGGCCTGGACGCCACCTTCCTGTACCTGGAGACGCCTGAAACGCCGATGCACGTGGGCTCGCTGAACCTGTACGAGTTGCCCAAGGGCTCCAGGGGCAGCTTCCACCAGGCCGTGAAGCAGCACATCGCCAAGCGCATGCACCTGGCGCCGATCTTCAGCCGGCGCCTGGCCTTCATGCCGTTCGACCTGGGACACCCGATCTGGGTCGAAGCCGACCAGGTCGATCTCGACTTCCATATCCGCAAGGTACCGGGCAAGCAGCTCACGGTGCGGCAGGCCGAAGCCATGGCGGCGAAGCTGCACGGCGAACTGATCGATCGCGAACACCCTTTGTGGGAGTTCTATGTATTCGACAACATCAAGGCGCCCGAGGCGTTGGGCATCCAGGGAAGATTGGTCGGCTTTTATTCCAAGATCCATCACGCCGCGCTGGACGGCAAGGGCGGCACGGTGCTGGCCAACGCCGTGCTGGACCTGAGCGCCGCGCCGCGCGAAGTCGCGCCCGCCGATCCATCGCGCAAGGGCCGCACCGCCGGCGACCTGAAGATCGGCGAAATGATCGGCGCCGTGTTTTCGAATTCGCTGGCGCAATACGCCAAGCTCGCGCGATCGCTGCCGAACGCGGCTACTTCGCTGGGTGGCGCCGTGGCGCGGCAGTCGATGAAAGGCGGCGAGAAAGGGATCACCAGCCTGCGCCCCAAGTCGCCGATCAATCTCGCGCCCAAGACCGTCTTCAACGTCGGCATCACGCGCCATCGCGTGTTTGCCACCGCGAGCCTGCCGTTCGCGCAGTGCAAAGCCATGGCCAAGGTCGCCGGCGGCACCTTCAACGACATCGTGCTTTGGATCTGTTCGACGGCGCTGCGCAACTACCTCGGCAAGCACGCGACGCTGCCCAAGAAGCCGCTGGTCGCCGCGATGCCGGTAAGCCTGCGCGAAGAGAGCAACAAGGAACTGAACAACCAGGCCTCGATCACCGTGGTCGACCTGGGCACGCACCTGGCCAACCCGATGAAGCGGATGAACGCGATCATGGCGTCCACGGCGAAGGTCAAGGAAGCGCTGGTGAACCTGAAGTCGGTATTGCCCACCGACTACCCGTCGCTGCTTTCGCCCTGGGTCATGGGCGGCGCGGCCAAGGCCCTGTTCAAGACCTATGGCAAGGGCGGTATCGCCGAGAGGCTGCCCACGATCGCCAACGTCGCGATCAGCAACGTGCCGGGGCCGCAAGTGCCGCTGTACCTGGCGGGTGCGCGCATGGTGACGTTCCATCCGCTGTCGATCGTGATCCATGGCCTAGCGCTGAACATCACCATCCAGACCTACGCGGGCAGCGTCGATTTCGGCATCATCGCCGACAAGAAAGCGGTGCCGCATGTCCAGGACCTGGCCGACATGCTGGGGGCGGCGTTCGAGGAAGCCCAGGGCCTTTTCGTGGCTGAACGCCGCGCCGCCTGAGCTGCGTGAACTTTGGACTCGCGCCTCTAAAGCAGCGTGCCCGGCCCGCGGCACTCACGCAAACACTGCTAGGGTGCGCCTGGGCCGTTTGATGTTCCAGAGGAAATGGCCCGCACAACAAGGAAAGCAGCTGCGCAATACCAATGGCAACTTCCAGACGGACACTCAATCAGGATCTTCCCCCGCCCAGCCTGGCCCTGCTCGCACTCGAATTCCGGGCGCCGTTTGAATTCGGGGCCGTGCTGCCCGCCTGGCCCGCGCTGCAACGCGCGCCCGCGGGCGACGGCCACACCGTGCTGGTCTTTCCCGGTCTCTCGGCCAGCGACACCACAACCATTCCGCTGCGCAGCTACCTGGGCTCGCTCGGGTACAAAAGCTCCGGTTGGAGCCAGGGCTTCAATTTTGGGCCCCGTGCCGGTGTGCTCGAGGCAGCCCGCCGCGGTTTGGCGCAGGCTTGTGAAAGCAGCGGCCGCAAGGTCAGCCTGATCGGCTGGAGCTTGGGCGGCGTCTATGCCCGTGAACTGGCCAAGGAACTGCCGGACCTGGTGCGCAGCGTGATCACCTTGGGCTCGCCCTTTGCCGGTCCCCCCAAGTCGACCAATGCCTGGCGCATCTACGAGCTCACCAGCGGGCGAAAGATCGAGCGTGAACACACCCGCTTCGACCTGCCCAGCGCCCCGCCGCAACCGACCACCAGCATTTTTTCGCGCAGCGACGGCATCGTCGCGTGGCAAGGCAGCATCCAGCACCCCGACCACGGCCAGACCGAAAACATCGAAGTCCTGGCGAGCCATGTCGGGCTGGGCGTGAACCCGAGCGCCTGGTGGGCCGTCGCCGACCGGCTGGCCCAGCCCGAGGGCAACTGGCGGCCGTTCGACCGCACCGGCCTGTTCGGGCTGAAGAGCTTCATCTACCCCGACCCGGACCGGAGCTGAGCACCAAACCGGCCGGGCAGGAGCAGGACGACACGGGTTGACTGTTTGGACCGACGCGCACTGCCAAGTCCCCCGGCGTTCAATGGCGCAAAGGTCACCCCATGCGCTATTCCAAGGAAATGCCCCGAAATCCGGTCAAGTCAGAGGCCGTGCGAAGCATCGGCTACGACGATGGCCAATGGGTCCTGCAGGTGAAGTTCAACAACGGCAGGATCTACAACTATTTCCGGGTGCCGCCGAGCGAGCACCAGGCCGTGATGAATGCCAAATCGATCGGCGACTACGTGAATCGCCAGATCAAGCGCTACTACGAGTACGAAGAGCTGCAGACCGAGGACTCGGCCAACTAGTCACCCGTTCTGCTTCTTGTAGTTCTCGATCCCGTCCATGATTTCCTTGCGGGCGGCTTCCGGACCATCCCAGCCCAGGATCTTGACCCACTTGCCGGGCTCCAGGTCCTTGTAGTGCTCGAAGAAGTGCGAGATGGTGTGAAGCCGCATGGGGTTCAGGTCTTCCGGCTTTTGCCATTGCGTGTAGATCGACAGGATCTTGTCGGTCGGCACCGCCAGCACCTTGCCGTCCTGCCCGGCCTCGTCTTCCATCTTGAGAATCCCGATCGGCCGGCAGGTCACCACCACACCCGGGATCAGGGGCACCGGCGTGATCACCAGCACGTCGACCGGGTCGCCGTCCCCGCTGATCGTCTTGGGCACGTAGCCGTAGTTGGTCGGGTAGTGCATGGACGTGCTCATGAAGCGGTCCACGAAGATCGCGCCCGACTCCTTGTCCACCTCGTACTTGACGGGGTCCGCGTTCATCGGGATTTCGATGATCACGTTGAAGGCGTCGGGAACATGTTTGCCGGGGGAGACTTTGTCGAGGGACATGATTTGCGTTGGGTCGGATGCTGAAAGAAGAAACCTGGGATTAACCCTGATTTTACTTTCGCCAGCCTTGCTTTCCCGGACCTGCAAGGAATCCGTCACAAGTTTGCGCTTATATTCCGCCGGTTGGCCAATCGTCTCCGCCCCGCCTTCCGGGGCTTGCGAGGAAGCAACGCAGCGGGGGCACCGCTCGCGTGGCGCCCCTAGCAACGTTACTCAAGCGAAACAACGTAGGAGAAAACCAAATGACAGGCAATTCGGCGCTGATTCTGGCGCTCGTGTGCGGCTTTGCGGCCGTGGCTTACGGCTTCTGGGCCCGAGGCTGGATCCTTTCGCAGGACGCAGGCAACCCCCGCATGCAGGAGATCGCTGCCGCCATCCAGGCAGGCGCAGCGGCCTACCTGGCCCGGCAGTACAAGACCATCGCCATCGTCGGCGTCGTGCTGGCCATCCTGATCGCGCTGTTCCTGGACGGACAGACTGCCATCGGCTTCGTGATCGGTGCGGTGCTCTCGGGCGCCTGCGGCTTCATCGGCATGAACGTATCGGTCCGTGCCAACGTGCGTACCGCGCAGGCGGCCACTCGCGGCATCGGCCCGGCGCTGGACGTGGCCTTCCGCGGCGGCGCCATCACCGGCATGCTGGTGGTGGGCCTGGGCCTGCTGGGCGTCACGGCCTTCTACTGGTTCCTGGTCGGCAACGGCAACCTGACGCCCGACAAGGACCTCGCCAAGCTGCTGAACCCGCTGATCGGGTTCGCCTTCGGCTCTTCGCTGATCTCCATCTTCGCGCGGCTGGGCGGCGGCATCTTCACCAAGGGCGCCGACGTCGGTGCCGACCTGGTGGGCAAGGTGGAAGCCGGCATCCCCGAGGACGATCCGCGCAACCCCGCCGTGATTGCCGACAACGTGGGCGACAACGTGGGCGACTGCGCCGGCATGGCGGCCGACCTGTTCGAAACCTACGCCGTCACGCTGATCGCGACGATGGTGCTGGGCGCGCTGCTGGTCAAGAACGCAGCCGCCAGCGCGGTGCTGTACCCGCTGGCGCTGGGCGGCGTGTCGATCATCGCGTCCATCATCGGCTGCTTCTTCGTCAAAGCCAGGACCGGCATGGTCAACGTGATGCCGGCCCTGTACAAGGGGCTGGCCGTGGCAGGCGTGCTGTCGCTGATCGCCTTCTACTTCGTCACGACCTGGCTGATGCCCGACAACGCCATCACTTCCAGCGGCACGCAGATGCGGCTGTTCGGCGCATGCGCCGTCGGCCTCGTACTGACCGGCGCGCTGGTCTGGATCACCGAGTTCTATACCGGCACGCAGTACTCGCCGGTGCGCCACATCGCGCAGGCCTCGACGACCGGCCACGGCACCAACCTCATTGCCGGCCT
>JAQGMS010000357.1 GCA_028292245.1 Ramlibacter sp. | reverse complement strand
GCCCACAAGCCTGAGGTTTGTTACCCCGCACAGGGCTTTGCGCTGAAGAGCAACGAGCCCACGGAGCTTTCGACGCCTTTCGGCACCATCGCCGCGCGGCGTCTGGACACCAGCCTCGGTGCTCGCAAGGAACCGGTGACGTACTGGTTCACGATGGGCGACACACCGATCGAAAGCCGGTTCCAGAAGCGCCTGGTTGAGCTGCGCCTGAACCTGACCGGCCAGGTTCCCGACGGACTTCTGTTCCGCATTTCCTCGATCGACGGCTCGACGACCCGGGCCTTCCAAGCTCAGGACGCTTTCGTTGCGGACCTCTTGAAGGCCGTTCCCCAGAAGGACCGCACCCGTCTGAGTGGCTTGGGCGCGCCGGTTTCCGCCAACGGCGCTTAGCCGACCTACTTCACCCGTCCGTACGTGTCTTCGTAGCGGACGATGTCGTCTTCGCCGAGGTAGCTGCCCGATTGCACCTCGATGATCTCGAGCGGCACCTTGCCCGGGTTCGCCAGCCGATGCACCGTTCCCAGCGGGATGTAGGTGCTCTGGTTCTCGGTGAGCAAGATCACCTGGTCGCCGTTCGTCACTTCGGCGGTGCCGGTGACGACGATCCAGTGTTCCGCCCGGTGGTGGTGCTTCTGCAGGCTGAGCGTCGCGCCGGGTTTGACCATGATCCGCTTGACCTGGAAGCGCGGCCCCATGTCGATGCTGTCGTACCAGCCCCAGGGCCGATGCACCTGGCGATGCAGCGTCTGCTCGGTGCGCCCCGCGCTCTGGAGCTGTCCGACGATGTGCTTGACCTCCTGGCTGCGGTCGCGATCGGCCACCAGCACCGCGTCGGCCGTCTCGATCACCACCACGTTGCGCAGACCCACCACCCCGACCAGGCGGCTGCTGGCGTGAATGAGCGTGTCGTGGCTGTCGCGCACCATGGTGTCGCCGACGCTGACGTTGCCTTGCGCATCTTTCTCGCCGACCTGCCACACGGCGTCCCACGCGCCGAGGTCTGACCAGCCCGCGTCCAGCGGCACCATGCGAAGGTCGAAGCCGTTGTCGGCCGGGCATTTCTCCATCACGGCATAGTCGACCGATTCGCTCGGAATGGCGCCGAACTCGGCCTTGCCCGGACGCACGAAGCTGTCGTCGGTGCTGCGGGCATCCCACGCTTTTTGCGTGGCCTCGGCGATGTCGGGACGGAACTGCGTGAGTGCCTTCAGCCACACCGACGCCCTCACCACGAAGATGCCGCTGTTCCAGTAATAGCCACCGTCGGCGAGATAACGCTGCGCCGTCTCGGCGTCCGGCTTCTCCACGAACGCCGCCACTTTCAAGGCGGAGCCGCTGGCTTCGCCTTGCGAAGAGCGGATGTAGCCGAAGCCGGTCTCAGGCCGGTCGGGCGTGATGCCCAGGATGACGATGGCGCCCGAAGCGGCCACCCGCACGGCGCGCTGCAAGGCGGCCGTGAATGCCGCCTCGTTGGTGACGGTCTGGTCGGCCGGCGTGACCACCAGCACCGGATCCCCACCGCTGGCCACCGCATGCAGGGCGGCCAGCGTCATGGCGGGTGCGGTATTGCGGCCGGTCGGTTCGAGCAAGACCGCGGCAGGCATCAGCTTGAGTTCGCGCAACTGGTCGAGCACCAGGAAGCGATGTTCTTCATTGCCCACGATGCTTGGGGCCGCCAGCGTGATGTCGTCACCGGCCACGCTGGCAAGCCGGCTCGCCGCCATTTGAAACAGGCTGCGATTGCCTTGCAGCACCAGGAACTGCTTCGGGTATTGGGCTCTGGACAGCGGCCACAGGCGGGTGCCGCTGCCGCCGGCCATGATCACGGGTTGTGCTTGGATGGAAGTCATGGAGGTGAGGCTCGGAAGTAAAGCGTGCAAACCCTGATTGAAGCATCGCCCGCCGGGAAGGGCGCCATGTGTGGTTGCACTCGCGTTCGAGTGGGGCTGTGCTCTGTTCAGCTGACGTAAGACGCCACGAAGTCGGCGTAGGCGGAAGCCAGGCCGTCCTGCAGCGAGGTGCGGGCCCGCCAGCCGGCACTGTCCAGCCGGCTCACGTCCATCAGCTTGCGCGGCGTGCCGTCGGGCTTGGAGGTGTCGAACACGAGTTCGCCCTTGAAGCCGGTGGTGTGGGCGACTTGCTCTGCCAATTCGCGGATCGTCACGTCGTGTCCGACGCCGATGTTGATCAAGGGCGGTTCGAACCGGCCGGTCACGCTCTCGTCGCTGCCGAGCAGGGCGTCGTAGCGCTCTTCGGGCAGGTTCATGAGAAAGACGCAGGCGTCGGCCATGTCGTCGCTGTAGAGGAACTCGCGGCGCGGCGTGCCGGTTCCCCAGACCGTGACGGTGGGGGCGCCCTGCAGCTTCGCCTCATGAAACTTGCGCAGCAGCGCGGGGATGACGTGGCTGTTCTGCGGGTGGTAGTTGTCGCCGGGCCCATAAAGGTTGGTCGGCATGGCCGCCAGGTAACGCGTGCCGTACTGACGGTTGTAGCTCCAGCACATCTCGATGCCGGCGATCTTCGCGAGCGCATAAGGACGGTTCGTGGGCTCCAGCGGCCCGGTCAACAGCGACTCTTCGCGCATGGGCTGCGGCGCCAGCTTCGGGTAGATGCAGCTCGAGCCGAGGAACATCAGCCGCTTCACGCCCGCCAGGTGCGACGCATGGATGACGTTGGTCTGGATGGCGAGGTTGTCGCGAATGAACTCGGCCGGGTAGGTGTTGTTCGCCACGATGCCGCCGACTTTGGCAGCGGCGAGAAAGACGTATTCCGGGGCGGCGTCGTCGAAAAAACGCCCGACCGCGTGCCGGTCGGTCAGATCGAGCTCGGCGCGGGTCCGCGTGAGGATGTTGCGATAGCCCTGGCGCTCGAGCTCGCGCACGAAAGCGGAGCCGACGAGCCCCGCGTGGCCCGCGACGTAGATTCGAGATTCGGGTGACACGTCTGCGCGCCTACTCGTGGCGATCGTAAGTGCGGTGACCGTGCTCCTTGACGAGCGCGTCGCGCTGCGCCGTGCGCAGGTCTTCCTGCACCATCTCGGTCACGAGCTCATGGAAAGTCACCTTGGGCGTCCAGCCGAGCAGCCTTTTGGCTTTGCTCGGGTCGCCCAGCAGGGTCTCGACTTCGGTCGGACGGAAGTAGCGCGGATCGACCGCGACGATGCATTTGCCCGACGCGTCAAAGCCTTTCTCGTTCTCGCCTTCACCGCGCCAGGTGACCTCGATGCCGAGATGCTGACACGCGGCCTCGACGAACTCGCGCACGCTGTGCTGCTCGCCGGTCGCGATCACGAAATCGTCGGGCTTGTCCTGCTGGAGCATGAGCCACTGCGCGAGCACGAAATCCCTGGCGTGTCCCCAGTCGCGCAGCGCGTTGAGGTTACCGAGGTAAAGGCACTGCTGGAGGCCGAGCTTGATCCGTGCCAGCGCGCGCGTGATCTTGCGGGTGACGAAAGTCTCTCCGCGCACCGCCGACTCGTGGTTGAACAGGATCCCGTTGCACGCGAACATGCCGTAGGCCTCGCGGTAGTTGACGGTGATCCAGTAGGCGTAGAGCTTCGCCGCCGCGTACGGCGAGCGCGGATAGAAAGGCGTCGTTTCGGACTGGGGTATCTCCTGCACCTTGCCGTAAAGCTCGGACGTCGACGCCTGATAGAAGCGGGTCTTTTTTTCCAGGCCGAGGATACGCATCGCTTCGAGCATGCGCAGCGCGCCGAGCGCGTCCGAGTTCGCGGTGTACTCCGGTTCCTCGAACGACACCGCGACGTGGCTTTGCGCGGCCAGGTTGTAGATTTCGTCGGGCTGGACCACCTGGATCACGCGCACCAGGCTGCTCGAATCGGTCATGTCGCCGTAATGCAGGACGAAACGACGATCGGCGACGTGCGGGTCCTCGTACAGATGATCGATGCGATCGGTGTTGAAGAGCGAGGTGCGCC
>JAQGMS010000160.1 GCA_028292245.1 Ramlibacter sp. | reverse complement strand
CCGCGCGCCGCGTACAGGCGCGCCAGCAAAGGGTGGATGCCGGCCTGCTCCAGCGCCCAGGCGGCGCGCGGCGGAATTTCGCGGGCGGTGATTTTCATAGGGTTTCGAGTTGCGCCGCGGCCTGCTTGCGCGCGAACAGGCCGCCGAGCCGGCGCAACATGCCGTTGCCGGCGGCGCCGGCCCAAGTCTGCGCGCTGCGCTCGCCGCACAGCGTCAGTATCACCGGTTGCCCGTCGCCGTGGGCCTGGACCAGCCGCGCGCAATCGCTGGAGTCGAGTTCCTGCCAAGCCGCGGCCCAGGCGGGCCAGTCGGACTGCAGCGCCGAATCGCGCAGCGTGTTCGCGACGTGCAAGCCGGCCGGCGGCGCGGCGGGAGCCGACGGCGGCAAGGCACCGGCGCCGCTGGCCCAGAAGGAATTCACCGGCAGCAGGCCTGCCAGTCCCCGCTGTTCGTTCACCTCATGGGTGTAGAGCAGCATCTGCATTTCCTGCTGCAGCCGCCGCAGCGTCGCGGCTTGCGGCGTGCGCGGCATCCACGGGTCGAGGGTGCGGCCCACCACGCGGTCCAGCGAGGCCGTTTGGAGATCGCGGAACGTCTCTCCGCGCGCGAGCCAGCGCGTGGGCGTGTCGTATTCGAGCGCGATGCCGTCTTCCTGGAAGAACGGCAGCATCGCTGCGAGCAGGGCCTGCGAATCCCCGGCGCTGAGCTGCAGTTGCGGGGGATCGCCCATCGCGACATGGTCGGTGCCCACCCGCCAGTGGCAGGGCGTGATCCAGGCCCAGGCCGCGCCGCCGTCCTCGCGGCCGGCCTGGCGCAGTTGCCAGGCGGCCAGGGGGACGCGGCCGTCCTGCGCCGGCAGCCCGCATGCCCGCGCCAGCGCGCGCTCGTGCGGCATCGAGGCCGTGAGTTCGTTGCCGTCCTCGCGGCCGCCCGGCGCCAGCCGCGCCAGCAGCTTCTCCAATTGCGGCAATGGCAGCCCCCGCAGCGCCTGGATGCAGCCCTCGGCCGCGGCTGAAGCGAAAGGGATCAACAAGTGGGCGCCGTCTGACATGCCCGTATTCTCGGGGATGCCACAATTGCCTCAACAATAACGGGCGCAAATGCGAATCCCCTACGAACTGGTCCTGGGCTGGCGCTACACCCGCGCCGGCCGCGCCACCCGGCGCAACGGCTTCATCTCCTTCATCTCCGGCGTCTCGATGCTGGGCATTGCGCTGGGCGTGGCCGCGCTGATCATCGTGCTGTCGGTGATGAACGGCTTCCAGAAGGAAGTGCGCGACCGCATGCTGGGCGTGGTGTCGCACATCGAGATCTTCGGTCCCGGCGGCGGCATGCTGCCCGACGCCAACCGGACGATGGCGGAAGCGCGGCGCAATCCGCAAGTGATCGGCGCGGCGCCCTTCATCGCGGCCCAGGCGCTGCTGGCGCGCGGCGAGGAGATGCGCGGCGCCATCGTGCGCGGCATCGATCCGGCGCATGAGGCCGAAGTGACGGACCTCGCCGCCACCTTGCAGCCGGTGTTGAACAAGCTCGTGCCTGGACAGTTCGGCATCGTCCTGGGCGCCGAGCTCGCGCGCAACCTGGGCGTGCGCGTGGGCGACCCGCTGACGCTGATCGCGCCGAGCGGCCAGGTCACGCCGGCCGGCGTGGTGCCGCGGCTGAAGCAGATGACGGTGGTCGGCACTTTCGATTCGGGCCACTTCGAATACGACAACGGCCTGGCGTTGCTGCACCAGGACGACGCGGCGCGCATCTTCCGGCTGGAAGGGCCGACCGGCGTCCGCCTGAAGCTCAAGGACCTGCATCAGGCGCCCGAGGTGGCGGCCGAGCTGGGCCGCACCATCACCGGCGAAATCCTGATCCGCGACTGGACCCGCCAGAACCGCACCTGGTTCGCGGCGGTGCAGGTCGAAAAACGCATGATGTTCATCATCCTCACGCTGATCGTCGCGGTGGCCGCGTTCAACCTGGTGAGCACGCTGGTGATGACGGTGACCGACAAGCGCGCCGACATCGCGATCCTGCGCACGCTCGGCGCCAGCCCGGGCAGCATCATGGGCATCTTCGTCGTGCAAGGCGCGGCAGTGGGCGTGATCGGCACGCTCGCCGGGCTGCTGCTGGGCCTGCTGGTGGCGATGAACATCGACGTGATCGTGCCGGCGCTGGAGCACCTGTTCAACGCGAGCTTCCTGCCCAAGGACATCTACCTGATCAGCCGCATGCCCAGCGACCCGCAGCGCTCGGACATCATGCCGATCGCCTTGATCTCGCTCGCGCTGGCGTTCGTCGCCACCATCTACCCGAGCTGGCGCGCCAGCCGCGTCAACCCCGCCGAGGCCTTGCGATATGAGTGAGCTGGTATTGAAGGCGCGAGGGCTGACCAAGCGCTTTTCCGAAGGAGGATTGGATGTGGAGGTGCTGCGCGGCATCGACATGGAAGTGCGGGCTGGCGAAACCGTGGCCATCGTCGGCGCCTCCGGCTCCGGCAAGAGCACGTTGCTGCATTTGCTGGGGGGACTGGATGCGCCGACCAGCGGGACCGTCGAACTGATGGGCCAGCAGTTCTCGCAACTCGACGCCGGCGCGCAGGGACGCGTGCGCAACAAGCACCTGGGCTTTGTCTACCAGTTCCACCACTTGCTGCCCGAGTTCAGCGCGCTGGACAACGTGGGCATGCCGCTGCGCATCCGCCGCGACCCGCCCGAGCAATGTGCAGAGCAGGCGAACCGAACGCTCGCCGCGGTCGGTCTGGGCGAGCGGGTGCGCCATCGGCCCGCGGAACTCTCGGGCGGCGAGCGCCAGCGTGTGGCCATCGCGCGAGCGCTGGTCACGCATCCCGCCTGCGTGATGGCCGACGAGCCCACCGGCAATCTGGACCGCAGTACGGCGGATGTCGTGTTCGACCTCATGCTGAAACTGGCGCGGGATCGCGGGACGGCCTTCGTCATGGTCACCCACGACGAGTCGCTCGCCGCGCGCTGCGATCGGCAACTGCGGTTGAGTGGCGGGCTGCTGGTGTGATCGGCCGGCCGGGCGCTACGCGGTCGGGCGCGCCATCCCGAGCAGCGCTTCGGTGAGATTCGCCGCGAACTTCGAAGCATCGAACAGGGGCGTCGCGCCCAGGTGCTCGCGCAAGCCCGTGCGCAGCCGCGCCAGCGCGCCGATGTCGCCCGCGAAGGCAACTGCCCGCGCCAGGTAGTCGGCGGGGTCGCGCGCCACCCACTCCGGCAGGCCGGCCGCGTTCAGCAGGCTGTGCCCTTGCCGCGCGAGCATGTTCTCGCCCGAAAGCGTGAGCGTCGGCACGCCCATCCACAGTGCCTCGCACGTGGTGGTTCCTCCGGGGTACGGAAAAGTGTCGAGGATGATGTCGACTTCCGCGTGGGCCTGCAGGTAGGCGATGCGCGGAGTCGCGCCGTGCATGCTCACCCGGCGCGGATCGACGCCGGCGCGCGCCAGGCGCTCCGCGAATGCATCCTGTGCGGCGCGCTCGCCAAGCTGCTTGTTCTGCAGGCGCAGGCGTGAGCGCGGAACCGCCTGGATGACCTGTGACCATAGTGCCAGCACCGCGTCGCTGATCTTCCCGCAGTTCTGGAAGCTGCCGAACGTGACGCACCCCGCCGAACTGGCGGGTGGTGGTTGGACCGCAGGGGCGTCCTGGGGCGGCGTGAAGCAAAGCCGTGTGTGCGGCAGGCACCAGACGCGCTCGGTGAAATGGCGCTCGTGCTCCGGCGGCACGCTGTCACGGTCGGCAATCACCCAGTCCATTTCGGCCAGGCCGGTGGTGGCGAAGTAGCCCAGCCAGCTGGCCTGCACCGGCGCCGGCCGGCGGGCAAAGAGCGGCAGCCGGTTGTGTGCCGTGTGACCCGAAAGGTCGAGCAGCACATCGACATCGTCCTGGGCGATCAGCCCCGCGGCCTGCTCGTCGCCCAGATGGGCGATCGGGCGCCATTGAGTGAAGCGGCCGCGGATGCGCAAAGTCAACTCGTCTTCCAGCGGCACCGTCGGATAGGCGTACAGCTGCACCCGATCGGTCGGCCATTGCGCGAGCGTCGACTCCAGAAAATGCCCGACCGGGTGGCTGCGCAGGTCGCCGCTGACCAGGCCCACCCGCAGTGGCTCGCCGGCCGCGCGGACCCGGGGCCGGCGGTCCATGCGTGGCGCGCGAGCCGCCGCCCATCGCCCGAATGCCATGGCCTGGGACTTTGCATCTTCCGCATCCACGCCTGAAAGGTGGTTCAGGGTGAGCAGCAAATTGCTGTGCGCCGCGGTGGAATCGGGGTCGAGCGCCAGAGCCTTGCGGCAGAACTCCAGTGCTTCCGCGGGCCGGCCCTGGTTCTTCAACAGGAAGCTGAAGTTGCTGTGCAGCGCGGCATTTTCCGGCGCGAAGGCCAGTGCCTCGCGGTAGCGGCGCTCAGCTTCGGTGGGAAAGCCCAGGTCCCACAGCGTGTACGCGAGATTGGACAGCGCAGGCAGGCAACGCGGCTCGATGGCGAGCGCGCGCTCGTACGCGGCGCGCGCCTGCGGCGCCTGCCGTGCGGCGTGCAACGCGTCGCCCCATTCAGCGAGCGCCGCCGCCGAGCCCGGTTGCAACGAACAAATCCGCTCGCGCCACTCGGCGGCCTCAGGGAACCGGCCGATGGCCACCAGCACGCTGGCCAAGCCCCTCATGGCGTTCAGGAAACCCGGGTCGAGCGCGAGCGCGGATCGAAAGTGCTGCTCGGCCTGACCGTGCCGGTGTTCCGCCACCAGCGCGTTGCCGAGGTTCGCCTGCGCCTGTGCATCCCGCGGCAGCAGCGCGACGGCCCGCTCCTTCGCGGCCAGTGCCTCGTCTTTCTTGCCAAGTGCGCCACAGGCGATTCCGAGCGCCTTCCAGAAGTGGCCGTTGTCGGGATGCGTGGTGAGCCACCGGCGTGCCGACGACTCGATTTCGGCATGGCGGCCGGCGGTGAACAGGCCGGCGATCTCCTGGAGCGCCTGGGCCGGCGTTTGCGGACCGGTCACAAGATGCGGTTGAACCAGAGCAGCGACAGCCCCGCCGACAGCAGCGCCAGCGCGGCCGCGGCCATCGCGAGCAGGGCGGAGACCTCGGTTTCCTTCTTCTCCACCGTCAGGCGCGAGCTCAAGGTCTCGTACACCTTCTTCAGGTCATTGGCGGTGCCGGCGTAGAAATACTCGGCGCTGGTCTTGTTGGCGATGGCCTTCAAGGTTTCCTCGTCGAGGCGCACCCGCATCGACCAGCCCTCGAAGCCGATCGTTTCGCCGTCCACGGTGCCGATGCCCACGGTGTAGACGCGCACGCCGCGGTCGGCGGCGATCTTGGCGGCTTCCAGCGGGTCGACCCCGGTGGTGCGCTGGCCGTCCGTCAGCATGATGATGGCGGCCGAGGCGTAGGAGCCCGGCGCGACCGGCGTGAATTCCTTCTTCTCCTTCTTGTCGCCGTCGATGGCGAAGCCGCGCTGGCGATCCCGCCCGGTCTGCAGCGATGCCAGTTCGATGCCCGCGTCGGGGAACAGAGTGGCCAGCGAAATCACGATCGCGTTGCCGGTGGCCGTGGCGCGCTGCAGCTGGAAGCGGTCGATGGCCGTGACCAGGTCCTCGCGGTTCACGGTCGGCAACTGCGCAACCTGGGCCGAACCGGCGAACGCGACGATGCCCACCTTGACGTGGCGCGGCAGCTCGGCGATGAACGACTTGGCTGCGTTCTGCGCGGCCACCAGCCGGCTGGGCTGCACGTCGGTGGCGCGCATGCTGCCCGAGACATCCATCGCCAGGATGATGGTCTGCTGGTTGGACGGCAGCGTGACCACCGCCACCGGCCGCGCGGTGGCCAGCAGCATGGCGGCCATCGCCAGCAGGAACAACGCGGGCGGGATGTGGCGGCGGATCGTCTGGCCCGAGCCCATCGCTTCCCTGACGATCGACAGCGAGGCGTAGCGCAGCGCCATCTTCTTCTTGCGGCGCAGCAGCCAGACGTACAAGAGAACCAGCAGCGGCAACGCCAACAGCAGCCAGAGGAATTGGGGCCAGAGGAAGTTCATTGTTTGTCTCCGCTCACGCCTGCCTCAGGTGACGGGGCAAGCCGCCGCCGGCGGCGAGCCGGACGCGGCGCTTGCGCATTTCGGCGAAGCGCACGACGGCATCGACCAGGTCGCCGTCGGTGGACAGCTCCAAGGCGTCCACGCCGGCCCGCATGAAGCCCTGGCGCAGCTCCGCTTCGCGCTGCGCGGCGATGCGGGCGAAGCGCTTGCGAAAACCCGAGTCATGCGTGTCCACCAGCAGCTGCTCGCCGGTTTCCGAGTCCCGGATGGTAAGCAAGCCGAGATCGGGCAGGTCGAGTTCCAGCGGATCGAGCAGGCGCACCGCCACCACCTCGTGGCGTTGGGCCAGCAGGGCCAGCGAGCGCTCCCAGCCCGGCTCGCTGATGAAATCGGACACGACGAAGATGGTGGAGCGGCGCCTGATCAGGCCGGCCGCCGATTCGAGCAGGTCGCGCAATTTGGTGGTGCCCGACTCGGTCGACGCGGGCCGCTCCTGCATGCTGTGCAGCAGGTGCAATACATGGCGGCGGCCGCCGCGTGTCGGGATCACGGTGTCGACCCCGGAGCCATAGAGCATCGCGCCGATGCGGTTGCCGTGCCGGGTGAGCATGCGCGCCAGGACGGCCACGAACTCGGCCGAGACATTGCGCTTGCGCTGCTCGCCCGAGCCGAAATCGACCGACGGGCTCAGGTCCAGCAGGAACCAGGCCGCCATCTCGCGGTCTTCGGTGAACACCCGCACATGCGGCACCTGCAGCCGCGCCGTCACGTTCCAGTCGATGTGGCGCACATCGTCGTGGTGCTGGTATTCGCGCAGGTCGGCCAGGTCCAGCCCGGACCCGCGCATCAGCGTGCGGTAGTCGCCTTGCAGCAGGCCGTCGAGCCGGCGGATGACGGTCCATTCCAGCCGCCGCAGCACGTGCTCGGCGGTTTCATTCGGGGGGGCCACCATCGGCGGCGCGACACCTCGGGTGGGGGCGCTTTTACGCAGCCAATTTCTCATGTTCAAGGGGCCTCGGGGGCGACGGAATCTTGGCCATGATCTTGCCGACCAGGGCGTCGGGCGACAGTCCCTCGGACAGCGCCTCGTACGACAGCACCAGCCGGTGCCGCAGCACGTCGGGCACCAGGTCGGTCATGTCCTCGGGCAGCGCGTAAGTGCGGCCGCGGAGCATCGCCAGCGCACGAGCGCCTTCGGTCAGGTTGATCGTGGCGCGCGGGCTGGCGCCGAACGTGATGTACTTCTCGAGGTCCTTCAAGCCGTGCTTTTCCGGTGTGCGCGTGGCCGACACCAGCCGCACCGCGTACTGCACCAGCGAAGGGTCGACATACACGCGGCGGCATTCCTGCTGCAATTGCGCCAGCTGTTCGGTGGTGGCGACGGCCGACACGCTCACCGGCGGGCCGGTGACGCGCTCGACGATCACGAACTCTTCCTCGTCGGTCGGGTAGTCGACCAGCACCTTCATCATGAAGCGGTCGACCTGCGCCTCGGGCAGCGGATAGGTGCCTTCGGTCTCGATCGGGTTTTGCGTGGCCATGACGAGGAACGGGCTGGGCACCTTGTGCGTCTCGCCGGCGATCGTGACCTGCCGCTCCTGCATCACCTCCAGCAAGGCGCTTTGCACCTTGGCCGGCGCGCGGTTGATTTCGTCGGCCAGCAGCAGGTTGGTGAACACCGGACCGAGCGCCGTGCTGAATTCGCCGGTCTTCTGGTTGTAGATGCGCGTTCCCACCAGGTCCGCGGGGACCAGGTCGGGCGTGAACTGGATGCGCTTGAACTGGCCGTGCACGGTGTTGGCCAGGGTCTTCACGGTCAGCGTCTTGGCCAAGCCCGGCACGCCTTCGACCAGCAGGTGGCCTTGCGCCAGCATGCCGACCATCACGCGTTCGAGGAAGCGGTCCTGGCCGACCACCACCCGTTTGACCTCGTAGAGGATCTGTTCCATCAACTGGGCGGTGGCGCTGTCCTGGCGGGTGGTGGAGTCCATGGGGTGGGTGTTGTTCGTTGCGAAGGGAAAACGGCAAACCGGGCGAATCAGAACGGCGGCAGTCCGGCCGCCTGCGCCGCGTTCTCGATGGGCACGGCGAAACCGATGCCCAGGAAGGTACGTGCCGGCGTGGGGTTGAGGATCGCGGTGACGATCCCGACCACCTCGCCATCCATGGTGACCAGCGGCCCGCCGGAATTGCCCGGGTTGGCCGCTGCGTCGAACTGGATCAGGTTGTTCATTTCCTGTTTGCCTTCGGGCGAGCGGAAGGCGCGCTTCAGCCCGGAGATGATGCCCCCCGAGGCCGAGGGGCCGATGCCGAACGGGAACCCGACGGCGAGCACCTTGTCGCCGGGCGCGAGGTCGCTGGTGGACCGCATGGTGGCGGCGATCAGGTCGTCGGGACTCTTGCTGGCCTGCAGCACGGCCAGGTCGTTCTCGGGCTGCGCGCCGGTGATGGTGGCGTTGGCTTCGAGCCCGTCCGAGAAGATCACCTTGATGCGGTCGGCGCCCGACACGACGTGCAGGTTGGTGAGGATCACGCCCTTGTCGATGATGACGACGCCGGTGCCCACGCCTTGCTCGACTTCCTCGTCTTCAGCGGCCGTCGGCGGCGGGTCGCCCTTGGCCGGGCCCAGAGGCTTGGGCTTGACGCTGGCTTTCGGCTTGGCGCCGGGCAGCGGCTTGGCGCCGGGCAGCTGCTTGGCGCCCGCTTCTGCCTTGGCGACTTCTTCCTTCAGGCGGCTTTTCTTCACGTAGCTGATGACGCGCACCACCGAGGGGAAGATGTTCTCGTAGGCCTTGGCATATTCGGAAGGCATGACCTGCGTTTCCATGGTCTTGAGCACCGCGGCGTTGATGTCTTCCTGGGTCAGCTTGCGCTGGCCGGGCTGCAGCCCCAGGCTGAACATGAACGCCAGGGCCGCCGCCAGGACGACGATGGCGGCCCATAGCAATTGGGTGCTGGAAACGGAAAAGCGGGATTTGGCCGGCGCCGGCTGGGCAGGCGTGGGCACTGCAGTTGGGGAAGCTTCTGGTCCCGAACGGCCCGATCGGCTTGAGCTGTAAAGGGCTGGCCTGCGCATGCGTTCACCTATCGAAACTGCGGGAAAAAGCGAAGAACACGAGAGCGAAAACACACGGTATCACGGTTTGCCCCGCCATGCACGGTTCGCGGGCGGCTCGGGCATCATCCGCGGATGCCCGCGTGGATTGATACACATTGCCACCTCGATGCCGCCGAATTCTCGGCCGACGCGGCGGGTGTGCGCGCCCGCGCTGCCGCTGGCGGCGTTGTGCACTGCGTCCTGCCGGCGGTGGAGGTGGGCAATTTCGCAGCGGTCCGGCAGCTGGCGCACCTCCATGGCGACAGCTACGCGCTGGGCATCCACCCCTTGTGCACCGGCCGTGCCCGGGAGGAAGACCTCGACTTGCTCGACCAGGCGCTGGCCGAGGCCGCAGGCGATCCGCGCCTGGTCGCCGTCGGGGAAATCGGGTTGGACTATTTCGTGCCGGGGTTGGACCCCACCCGGCAGGAACTTTTTTATGAGCGGCAGCTCGCGCTGGCCCGGCGCCACAAGCTGCCGGTGGTGCTGCACGTGCGCCGTTCGGCCGACCGGCTGCTCAAGCACCTGCGGCGGGCCGAGGTGGCGGGGATCGCGCATGCCTTCAACGGCAGCGCCCAGCAGGCCGAGGAGTTCGTCCGGCTCGGGTTCAAGCTCGGTTTCGGCGGCACCCTGACCTTCGACCGGGCCTTGCAGGTACGGCGTCTGGCGGCCGCGCTGCCGCTGGATGCGCTGGTGCTCGAGACCGATTCGCCCGACATCCCGCCCCATTGGCTGTATCGCACGGCAGAGCAGCGCGCTACCGGGCAGCCGCAAGGCCGCAACGAGCCGGGCGAGCTGCCGCGCATCGCGCAGGTGCTGGCCGGCCTGCGCGGCATCAGCCTGGACGAACTCGCGTTGGCCACCACCCGCAACGCAGTGGCGGCGTTGCCGAAATTGGCAGCGCTGCTCGGCGGCTAACGCGAACTACTTGTTTTCGGCCAACGCCCGCTGGACCGTCGGCGTTTCGGGCACCGGGTAGCCGGCCGCGCCGAAGGTATCGACGATCGCCTTGTGGGTGTCGAAATACACCTGCCAGTAGTTGTCGTTGTGCGTATGGGCGCGCACGGCCAGCAGCGGCCCCTCGGGCGTGAATTGCAGGATCTCGACTTCGGGCGGCGGGTCCTTGGCGACGTTCGGGATTTTCGCGACCGCTTCCTTCAGCTTTTCCATCGCCTCGTGCGCGTTGACGCTGTTGGCGATCTTGGCCGTGGTGTCCACGCGCCGCGCCGGCAGGCTGCTGAAATTCTGGATGGTGTCCGACAGGACCTTGTTGTTGCCGACCAGCGCGGTGACGCTGTCGCCGGTGACGAGCGTCGTGCCGAACAGGCCCAGCTCGGTCACCTTGCCGTTGACGCCGCCGATGATCACGTGGTCGCCCACCTTGTAGGGCCGCAGCACCTGCAGGAATACGCCGGCCGCGAAATGCGTGAGCAGGCCGCCCCATGCGGTGCCGACGGCGAGGCCCACACCGGCCAGCAGCGCCGCGAACGACGTCGTCTTCACGCCGAAAATATCCAGCACCGCCAGGATCAGCAGCACGTTCAACGCTACCGCCAGGGCCGAGCTGAGATAGCGCGCCAGAGTTTCGTCGATGTGCCGGCCGCGCTGCAACGCGGCTTTCGCCAGCCGCCGCGCCCAGCCGATCAGCCAGCGCCCGACCAGCCACACGACGATCGCGCCGAGCACCTTCAAGCCGAAATCGACTCCCTGTGTTCCCAGGAAGGCCCAGATTGCCTCGGTATCCATAGCAGTGTTCTCCTTCCGGCCGAAAAAACGCAAGCCGCAGATTCTGCCCGCAAGCGCGCGGCCGCGGGTGGGGATAATGCCCGGCAGTGAAACCGCCCTTGTCCTCGCT
>JAQGMS010000155.1 GCA_028292245.1 Ramlibacter sp. | reverse complement strand
CCGGCGCGATCCTGTCGCGCGACCAATTGGAAAGCCGCATCTATGGCTGGGGCGAAGAGGTCAGCAGCAACGCGGTGGACGTGCTGATCCACGGCATGCGCCGCAAGCTCGGCGCCGACACCATCCGGAACGTGCGCGGCCTGGGCTGGCGTATCGCGGCGGTGCAAACCCAGGCCGGCGCCGGTGAAGGCGTGGCGCCATGATGAAGATGCACGCAGGGCAAGGCGCCGCGAAGCTGCAGGGCTTTCCCCATGAAGGCCCGCGCCATGCCGATTCGCGGTTCCACGTGTTCCCCGAGGGGCGGATGTGCTCGATGCGACGCGTCCTGCTGATGTGGCTGGTGCCGCTGTTCCTGATCGTCGGCGCCGCTTCCGCTGCGTTCTCGTACTGGAGCTACAGCTACATGGTGCGCGAGTTCATGGACACCCAGATGGAACAGCTGGGCGAATCCATCGCCATACAGGAAGGTCATGCGATGCCGCCGGTCCCGAGCGACGAGCGCGTGCACAAGTGGGGCGCTTACATCGTCCAGGTGTACGGTGCCGACGGCCGGATGCAGATCACGTCCTGGCCGCAATTGACTGCCGGGCCGCAGCCGCAGGCAGGCTTCGACGACGTGCGCGTGGACGGCACGTCCTGGCGCGTCTATGCGACGAATCCAGCCGACCATGGCGGGCGCCGCGTCCAGATATTCCAGAGCGGCATGTTCCGCGCGCACCTGGCCGTGGAGCGGGCGGGCGCCGCCATCGCGCCGGTGCTGATCCTGCTGCCGCTGGCCATCCTGATCCTGTGGGGCGTGTCCGGCGCGATGTCGCGCGCTGTGCAAGACATCGGCCGGCAAGCCGCGCAGCAGGACGAGCACAACATCTCCGAGCTGCCGCTGGAGCGCGTGCCGCGCGAGCTCAAGCCGCTGGTGGAGTCGTTCAACAGCCTGCTCACTCGTGTGCGCGACGCCTTCGCCACCCAGCGCCGTTTCGTGCAGGATGCCGCGCATGAATTGCGCACGCCCATCACCGCCGTGGCGTTGCAGCTGGAAAATGTGCGCGCCGACCTGCCGGCGGGCGCGTGCCAGCAAAGCTTCGCGCAGCTCGAAGCCGGCGTCGGCCGCGCGCAGCGGCTGATCGACCAGCTGCTCAAGCTCTCGCGGCAGGAGGCGCCGGTGGCCGAAGCGGCAGGCCCGGTGGATTTGCATGCACAGTTGCACGAGAGCATCAATGCGCTGATCGCACTGGCCGACCAGCGCAACATCGACCTGGGCCTGGTCGGTATGCCACCGGGCGAGCCGGCGGCAGCCCTGCGCTGCGCGGCTGGCGACCTGCGCAGCGTGCTGGACAACCTGATCGAGAACGCGCTGCGCTATACGCCCGAAGGCGGCGTGGTCGACGTGCGGCTGCTCACCGAGGGCGGGCGTGCCGCCATCGAAGTGATCGACACCGGCCCGGGCATCCCGCCCGATTTGCTGGCGCGCGTGTTCGATCGCTTCTATCGCGTCGCCGGCGGCAACGCGCGCGGCAGCGGCCTGGGCCTGTCGATCGCGCAAGCCGCGGCGCAGCGCTGCGGCCTGCGCATCCTGCTGCGCAATCGCGATGACCGCAGCGGCCTGGTCGCACGCGTCGAGCTCGCGTAGTGCTCATTCCCAGCTAAGCCAGCGCTAAAGGCCAGCTAAATGGCCGCTCCTACAGTGAGATCACGGTTTACGCAAACCGCATCGATCCGAATCACTCACTGAAAGGTCTCCATCATGAATTCCAAAGCCCTCCTGGCCATCGCCGCATTCGCCGCGCTCACCGGCACCGCCGCGCGCGCCGACGACATCACCATCGACAACGCGCCGCTGCAGTCCACCCGCACGCGCGCCGAAGTGCAAGCCGAACTGGCGCAGTTCAACAGCGCCGGCGTGAACCCGTGGTCCCTCGACTACAACCCGCTGGCGAACTTCCAGTCGACCAAGAGCCGCGCGCAAGTGCAGGCCGAACTGGCGCAGTACGTCAAGGAAGGCGTGGACCCCTGGTCGCTGGCCTACGACCAGATGGCGCATTTCCAGTCGACCAAGACCCGCGCGCAAGTGCGGGCCGACTACCTCGCGCACCGCGACGAAGTGGCGGCCATGCAGGTGGAATACGGCGGCGGCTGGACCCGCTAACTCCCACCTAAGCCAACGCTAAGGGCCAGCTAAATAGCGCCGCCTACAGTTCAATCACGGTTGATGCTTGACCCCAAGAGACCAGACAGCAACCGAAGAAACTTGTTCATCTCCACACACTGAAAGGTCCTCATCATGAACTCCAAAGCCATCCTCGCCATCGCCGCTTTCGCCGCCATCGCCTCCACGGGCGTCCGCGCCGACGAAGCCGACGCCTCGCAAGCCGTCATCCAGTTCGAAGGCAGCCGCACCCGCGCCGAAGTCATGGCCGAAGCCGCGACGGTGGCCGCCACCCGCAGCACCGAGCCGGCCGGCTCGCGCGTCGCGGCGCCCGTGAAGTCCAGCGTCGACAGCAAGGTGCTGCGCGCGCAAGCCGCGCAAGCCGTGCGGCTGGGCCAGATCCCCTCGGGCGAAGCCGGCAGCATCTAAAAGCCGAAGCCGCCTCCGGAACCAAAAAACGCCCTTCGGGGCGTTTTTTGTTGCCTGCGCCCGGCCTGGCCGGGCACGGCCAGTTCCGGGACCGCCCATCGCTCCCATCCTGCCGCCGGTCATTGGGGGTTTTGCGCAGGGGCAGGTGCCGCGCTAGCATGCGGCGTCTGCAATGCTCAGAGGAAGGGTTAACCGTGGCACATCTTCGCTCCATCGCCCGTCGCGGCGGGCTCGTCCGCAGCACGCGTGGCTTCACGCTCATCGAACTGATGATCACCGTGGCGGTGATCGGGATCCTGGCGGCCGTCGCGCTGCCGTCCTACCGGGACTATGTGCGGCGGGGCCAGCTTCCCGAGGCCTTCGGCGCCATGGCGGACTACCGGATCAAGCTGGAGCAGTACTTCCAGGACAACAAGAATTACGGGACGACCAATGGCGGCGCCTGCGCCAACGGCACCAACGCTCCGGCCTGGAGCAACTTCGTGCCCAACGGTGCCAAGTACTTCACATATACGTGCACGACCACGACAGCGGGCTATACGCTGACTGCCACCGGAAGCTCCGGCATGGCCGTGGGCCATGTCTACACCTTTGCCCCGGACGTCACCCCCCGCGAGCACACCACGCAGTTCAAGGGCCAGACGGTTTCCAAGGGCTGCTGGCTGGTCAAGGGGACCGAATGCTAGGTTCTGCGCGCCAGCGGGGCTTCAACATGATCGAGGTGGCCGTCACGATGGCCATCCTCGGCGTGCTGATGGCCGCTGTCCTGCCGAGCGTATCCGAATACATCCGCAATACACACGTCAGGAGCATCGCCGAGTCGGCCCAGAACGGCTTGCAAAGGGCCCGGGCTGAAGCGCTCCGTCGCAACAAGGTGGTGACGTTCTGGCTGGTGTCCCCGTCCACCGCGGCGCCGCTGGACAACAGCTGTGCAGTGTCGTCGGCATCGGCCTCATGGGTCATCAGCCTGGACGATCCCACCGGCAAGTGCGATATCGCGCCTTCGCTCACGGTCGCGCCCCGCACCGTCGAAGCGTACGGCGCAGGCCAGGGCGCCAACGGCATCACGATCGCCGGTCTGGCCAGCGATGGAACCACGGCCGCCAGTTCCGTCAGCTTCAACGGCTACGGCCAGGCTCTCCAGACCGGCCAGCCCTTGAGCCGTATCGACGTCAGCCATTCCAACACCGGCGCGCGGCGCCTGCGCATCCAGATTTCCACCAGCGGCGGAGTGCGCATGTGCGATCGCGACGTCACCGGCAGCGATCCGCGCGTTTGCAGTTGAGGCCCGACAGCATGAGACATTCCCGACTCGCCAAACGGCACACCAGCAGGGGCATCGCCCTGATCGAGGCATTGGTCGGCATCCTCATTTTCAGCATCGGCATCCTGGGTCTGGTCGGGCTGCAGGCTTCGATGACGCGGGCCCAGAGCGCCGCCAAATACCGGGCCGATGCGGCTTACCTGGCCAGCGAAATCATCGGCGTGATGTGGGTGGACAAGCCCAACCTCGCCAGCTACGTCACCAGCAGCGGCTCGGCCTGCACCTACGCGCGTTGCGCGGATTGGATCGCCAAGGTTGCGTCCGGCTTGCCGCAGGGCGGCAGCCAGCTCTCTGTCGTCACGACGAGCGGCGTGGTGGGCCTCACGGTCACATGGTCGGTCGCGAACGAAGGAACACGGTCTTATGTACTCAACACGACCATCCAGTAGCCGGCGCCGTTCGCTGGGCTTCACCCTGATCGAACTCATGGTGGGTGTCGTCATCGGCCTGCTGGCGACCCTGGCGGTGACGCAAGTCATGGTGAGTTCGGAAGGGCAGAAGCGCACCACCACCTCCGGTTCGGACGCCCAGGTCAACGGCGCCCTGGCCCTGAGTTCGCTTCAGCGCAGTTTCCAGCAGGCCGGTTATGGGTTCACCACCGTCCCGAGCCTGATGGGCTGCACCCTGACGGCGGTCTTCAACGGCACGTCGATCGCCACCTTGCTGCCCACGTTCCCGACCCGGCTGGCGCCGGTCTTCATCACGCAGGGCGCATCCGGCGCTCCGGATTCGATCCGTGTGCTGGCCAGCGGCAAGACCTCGTACTCCGTGCCCATCCGGATGTCCGCGCCGGGCTATAACCCGACGGACCCGTTGACCAAGTACAAGTTCTCGGTCTCGAGCGTGCGCAGCGTGCTGGGACCGAAGACCGACATCAGCGGAAACGTGATCGGGCCCGGCGACCTGATGGTCGCCGCCTCCAGCGGCAGCGCGGCGTGCGAAATGTTCCAGGTCACCTCCGACCCGGGCTCCAGTCCGGTGGTGGACCGCGCCGACGACGCCACCAAGTGGAACAAGGTCGGGTTCCCCGCAGCCTCCTATGGCGACGGCAACTACCTGATCAACATGGGCCCCATGGTGGACCAGACCTACAGCGTGGCCGCCGGCGAGACCGGCGGGCTGCAGGTGAGGACCTTGAAATTGGCGGCCGACTCGACCCCATCCTATGAGGGCCCGGTCGAACTTTTCCCCGGGATCGTCAACCTGAAAGCGCTGTACGGCAAGGGCGCAGCCGGCGTCGTCACCAGCTGGGACAACACGACTCCGGCCAACGCCGCGGAGTGGCAGACCCTGTATGCGGTGCGGCTGGTCCTGGTCGCGCGCAGCTCCCAGTACGAGAAAGAAACGGTGACGTTCGCCAACCCGCTCTGGGACGTGGGCAACGTGATCCCGGTTACCGGTGCTGCCACTTGCGGGACCAGCAAATGCGTCAGTGTCAAGGTCGACCACCTTGCCGACTGGAATCACTACCGGTACAAGGTTTTCGATACGGTCATCGCGCTGCGCAACATGGTGTGGTCCGAATGAGACATTCCATGCGCAATTTCGCGCCCTCGTTCGCGGTGCGCCGCCTCCAGCGGGGCATTTCGCTGCTGTTCGCCCTGATGTCGCTGGTGATCCTGGGCTTCGCCGCCGTCGCGCTGACGCGCTCGGTCGACACAGGCATCCTGATCATGGGCAACCTCGCCTTCAAGCAGGACACGCTGGTCTCCGCGGGTTCGGGCGCCGAGCAGGCCATCACCTGGATCCAGAACAACATCAACACCGGCGTGCTGGACAGCGACCATACCGACCTTGGTTACTACGCAAGCAGCCTGGACAAACTCGATCCCACCGGCAACAAGAGCACAGCCGCCGACCCCAAGCCGCTGGTCAACTGGGACGGAAGTTGCCAGGGCGCCACCAGCGGCACCTTCGTGAACTGCAGCACGCTTCCATTCACCGGGACAGCGGTAAACGGCAACAAGATCCAGTGGGTCATCACCCGGCTGTGCGACAGCCCAGGCTCGGCGAGCGGCAGCAACCTGTGCATACGGCCTGTCTCGCTCTCCACGGCAAGCTCCAAGGATCGTGGCGAACTGCTTTCCGGCGGCCGGATCAGCGTGGGCACGGCCAGTCCTTACTTCCGGGTGATCGTGCGGGTCGAAGGACCGCGCGGCACGCTCAGCTATACCGAATCGATGGTGCATTTCTGACCATGGATGCGCTTTGAAAGGCGTTTTATGAGTTTCTCAAGATTGTCCATGGCCGAAGTCGCCAAGCGATGTCTGTTCGTGCTGGGGCTGTGGCTGTCGCTGTGCGGCTCCTCGCCCGCGGCGGTCACCGACATCGGCAACGAACCGCTTTTCACGTCGTCGACCACCACGGTAAAGCCGAACATCCTGTTCATCCTCGACGATTCGGGGAGCATGGCCTGGGACTTTTTGCCGGACGCCTCCAACATGGCGAGCAGCAAGTACGGCAAGGTCGCCTCGCAGTGCAACGGCGTAGCCTACAACCCCAACATCACCTACAGCTTACCGGTCAACTCCACCGGGACGGCCGCTTCGCCCGGCAGTTTGTCCTTCATCACGTTCGACCCGACCACGCAGACGAGCAGCCAACGCACCTTGTCGCCGATCGCGGCGACGCCGGCTTCGGCGGCCGGCACCATCACGGTGACCGTGACCACCGGGTCCAGGCGATCGAGCTGGTACTCGAGCCCTTTGACCCCCAGTCTTGGTCCGCCGGACGTCGTGACCGTATTTCAAAACGGCGATCCCAGCCGGTACATCGTCGGCACAGTCGCAAGTTGGAACAGTAGCACCGGCGCGCTGGTGATCGATCTGTCGTCGGGCTTGGTTGTTGGCCCCGGCGGTGTTGCCATGACCACCCCGATCGTCGGTATCGGGCAGCCCACAGGTTCCACCTACTACCGGTATTCGGGCACCCAACCGCGGCTTGCGTACACGTACACGTCGGCCGGCGTCGTCACCACCACCACCTTTTACCGCGAATGCAGCAGTGACATAGGGTCCTCGCCCGGCAACGGCGTCTTTACGGCGGTCAATGTCACCTCGCTTTCGGCCGAAGCGCAGAACTATGCGAACTGGTACACGTACTACCGCACCCGCATGACGATGATGAAGTCCTCCATCAGCCTGGCGTTCAAGGGCGTGGACAGCCGCTATCGGGTGGGCTACAGCACCATCTCGTCGACCAACACGCTGGCGGCCACCAACTTCCTCAACGTCAGCGACTTCGATGCCACGCAGAAGGCGGCTTTCTATACCAATTTCAACGCTGCATCGCCGATCAGCTGGACGCCGCTGCGGGGAGCGCTGTCCAAGGCCGGGCTGTACTACGCAAACAAGGCCAATGGGCAGACCGTGGACCCGGTGCAATATTCCTGCCAGCGCAACTTCACCATCCTGTCCACGGACGGCTACTGGAACACGCCCGACGAAGACAACAGCGCGCCCCGGTACGGGCCCTACAAGTTGGACAACGCGACGCTGGTAGGCCAGCAGGACGGATCCGGCACGCAACGCCCGATGCTGGACGGCAACAGCGTCACCACCACCAGCACCGAAACCTGGACGACCAGCGTGGGAACGATTACCACGGTGATCACGCCCAAGACCATCGTCTCGACCAGCACGAAAAGCACGACGACCATCACCCCCGTGGCCGGTTTCTCGCGCTTCAACTCCTCGCTGCCGGTCACCACCACGTTGTCGTCGGTCGTCCGTCCGGTCAGTACATCTCCCTTCTGGATCACCGTCACGACCTCCTCGCCACACTATCTGACCGACACGCAGAGTGTGCAGATCAGCTCCACGAGCACCGTCACGGGCTACACCGGCACGGTCGTCATCGACGTCATAGACAGCACGCACTTTCGATACACGCCGACGTTCGCCAGCCCGGCAAGGCCAAACAGCCCAAGCGGGAACTACTACATCAAGGCGTGCGGCGTGCTGCGCAAGACTGAAATGCAGGACGTCGTCAATTCGGTAACGAATACGCGGGTGGACACCACCACCACGTACTCCACGGTCACAGCGGTGACCACGGCGTCGCAGTCGACGCCTTACTCGCGAGTGATCATCACAATCGACGGCGTCCAGCAATCCGACACGGGCGATGTCCCGGGAACCCTGGTGCCTACGAGTTCCACGGTCGCCACCACCATGACCCTCTCGGTTCCGACATTCACGACATCGACGGGTGCCAACGGCACTTCCACGACTTCGTGGACGACCAACACCAATACATGGGTCTACAACCCAACCACGTGCGGCGCTACTTTGCCCAGCCCCAATCCTTCGAACTCTTCGCCGGCGGCGACCAGCACGACTGCTACCAGTACTTTCGCAGGTCCCACCCCTAGCGGACCCACCACGACGACCGGAACCTCGACCACCACCGTGGCGCCCACCAGCTCGGCGAGCGCCCGCGTGACGGCGTCTGCGTCCGTATCGGTCAACGGTGTATCCGACTCGCTGGCGGATGTGGCCGCGTACTACTACAACACCGACCTGAGGGATGCGAGCCTGGGCAACTGCACAGGGGCGCTAGGGACCAACATTTGCGCCAACAACGTGAAGGGCGCCACAGGCGACCTCATGCATTCCTATGGCGACTCGGCGACCTGGCAGCACATGACCACGTTCACCCTGGGCCTTGGCGTGGGGGGCATCCTGAAATACGACCCCAACTACCAGACGCAGTTGTCCGGGGACTTCTTCGATATCGCGCACAACGCGAGGGACTGGCCCACGCCAGGCCCGACAAAGTCCGCGGAGAACATCGACGACCTCTGGCATGCCGCCGTCAACGGGCGAGGGACGTATTTCAGCGCCGGCGACCCCGCGTCATTGGCAAGCAGCTTGAGCGGGGCGTTGAACTCCATCCAGGCCATCACCGGCGCCGCCTCCGCCGCGTCGACCAGTTCACTGCAGCCGGTCGAAGGCGACAACGACATCTACCTGGCCAAGTTCACCACGGAAAAGTGGGTGGGCGACATCGAGTCCTACAAGATCGATCCTTCGACCGGAGCTATCTCGTCGACCACCACCTGGAAAGCTGCCGCGCAACTGGACCTGATAGCCGAGTCGTCTCGCGTCATCTACTATCCGAACCCCTCGGGCGCGTCGGCGCTGCGGGACTTCACGTACGCGAACCTCACCACCGATTCGCACAACGCCAAGTTCGACAGTTTCTGCACCAAGACGAGCGCCAGCGGGACCGGTAACCCAGGCCAATGCGCGACACTCACCGCCAGCGACCTGATCGCCGCCAACCTGGGCGCCAACCTGGTGTCGTACCTGAGGGGAAACAAGACCCTGAACTACTACCGCACCCGGGACAGCGCGCTGGGCGACATCATCAATGCGTCGCCGCTGTTTGTCGGCAAGCCGAGCTTCAAGTACACCGAGAACAGCTATCCCGCCTTCGCGGCCACCACCCGCACGGCTGTGGTGCTGGCTGCCGCCAACGACGGCATGTTGCATGCCTTCGATCGTGTTACCGGCGCGGAACGCTGGGCCTACATCCCGTCGTTCGTGCTGGGCAACCTGTACAAGCTCGCCGACAGCAACTACAGCACCAACCACTCGTACTACGTCGATGGCTCGCCGCAGCTGGGTGACATCTACGTGGGCGGCGCCTGGAAGACCATCGTGGTGGGCGGCCTGAACGCCGGCGGCAAGGGCTATTACGCGCTGGACGTGACCAATCCCGCCGCGCCCAAGCTGCTCTGGGAATTCTCGGCGACCGACCTGGGCCTGACCTTCGGCAACCCGATCATCACCAAGCGCAGCGATGGAACCTGGGTGGTGGTGTTCTCTTCCGGCTACAACAACACGACGGGCGACGGCAACGGCCACCTGTACGTGGTGAACGCCAACACCGGTGTGCAGGTGGCGAAGATCGACACCTTCACCAGCGGTTCGACACCGGCCGGGACCGCGGCCGCGCCGAGCGGCCTGGGCAAGATCAATGCGTGGGTCGATTCAGAGCTGGACAACCATGCCCTGCGTTTCTACGGCGGCGACCTGCTGGGCAACCTGTGGCGCTTCGACATCGACGGCATCGTGGCGCCCAACAACGCCGCGTTGCGGCTGGCCGAGCTGAAACTGGCCAGCGGCGCTGTGCAGAGCATCACGGTGAAGCCGGCGCTGGGCGAAGTGACCTACAACAGTATCAAGTACCCGGTGGTCTACGTCGCCACGGGACGCTACCTCGGCACGACCGACGTGAGCAGCACCGTCACTCAGGCCGTGTACGCCATCACGGATCCTTTGACGACTGCGACTTTTGGGGACATCCGATCGACCAGCGTCCTGGTGTCACAGACCATCTCCACGGGCACAGTTTCTCGCACGGTCACGGTGAGCCCGGTGGACTGGTCGGTCAAGAAGGGCTGGCGCGCGGACTTCCCGGTCGCCGGCGAGCGGGTGAACATCAACCCGCAGCTGATCCTGAGCACGCTCTACGTGGGCACGAACACGCCCGACAGCAACATCTGCACCGCGGGTGGATCGTCATTCCTGTACAAGTTCGACATCGCAACCGGGGGCGTCGCTTCCGGGGAAAGCAGCATAGGCACCACGATCGGCTCCGTCCTCATCCAGGGTATTACGACGGTGCAGCTGGCCGGTGTCGGCTCGTCGCCAGGAAGCATCGTCACCATCCTGACCAAGAGCGACGGCACGCTTGAAACGCGGGTGGAAGCCGCGCCATCGTTGGGCGGCGCGTTGCGCCGGGCGTCGTGGCGCGAATTGTCTGATTGACGTGTTTGCCCGCCCCCATTTCGGCTTGGTGCTGACCGTCGCGCTGGCGCACGGCGCGGCACTCTGGGCGATGGGCCAGCCTTCGGCACACGTGGGGCATGGCCAGGCCGATGGCAGCAGCCGGGTGATGCACGTGCGGCAGGTTCCAGCCGCCACGCCGCCGGCGCTGCTCGCGATCACGCCGCAAGCCCGGGCCGAGGCGGCACCGGAACTGCAGATGCGCCCCTCCTTCACGGTGCTCGATCGCGCCTTGCAGGTCGCCCAAGCTGCTGCGGCACCGCCGGTGCAAGGTCTCGCCACGTCGGCCGAAACCGATGAATCGGCGTTCGCCGACTATCTGCCGCGCAGCAAACTGTCCGCGCCGCCGCAGCCGCAGGACATGGTGGAGGTCCCCTTCCCTGCGGACGTGAGCGGCATCGTCGACCTGAAGGTCCGCATCGCGCTCTTCATCGACGAGCTTGGCACGGTTCGCCGGATTCGCATCGACAGCCCGGACGTGCCTTCGCCGTTCGTGGTCGCGGTGCTGGACAGTTTTTCGGCCGTCCGTTTCAATCCGGGAAAACTCGATGGAATGGCCGTCCGATCGCAGATCCGGCTCGAAGTCGAATTCAACGCGGACAACAGGCCCCGCTAGGGCCCGACCTCAGAAAGTGATGGAGAGGGCCTTGCCGTCGGCTGGCACCACGGCCGCGCGCAACGAATGGGCCCAGTGAACCGTCGCCGCGCCGTCGATGCTGAGGGAGCCGCCCATGGGCTCGTAAGATGGGTCGACCAGCAGGCCCAACGGCAGCGTCAGGGTCTGCGCTTCCCCGCCGGCCAAGGCCGGGGCGCCAGCGGATTCGAGGGCAAAGGCGCTGAAGGGCAGAAGATCTATGTCCATAACCATCTAATGTAACAAGCCGTTCGCGCATGTCCAGCCCCGATGGGCGGGTGACCCGGGGAAAGTGGGCTTGTCGTCGAATTTGTCACATCGACCCCGCCGCAGCTTGAAAAGCGGGCCCGGCGGCTCCATTTGCCGGAGGCAAATTTTTGACACCCCCCAGACAACATGAGCCAAAAACAAACCCTTTCCTTCCAGGCCGAAGTGGCCCAGTTGCTGCACTTGGTCACCCACTCGCTGTATTCCAACAAGGAAATCTTCCTGCGCGAACTGGTCTCCAATGCTTCGGACGCCTGCGACAAGCTGCGCTTCGAGGCGCTGAACAACAACGCGCTTTACGAGGACTCGCCGAACCTGGAGGTGCGGGTCGGCTTCGACAAGCAAGCCCGGACCCTCACCATCACCGACAACGGGATCGGCCTGTCGCAGCAGGAAGCGATCGACAACCTCGGCACCATCGCCAAGAGCGGCACGCGCGAGTTCGTCAATCGCCTCTCGGGTGACCAGAAGGCCGATGCGCAACTGATCGGGCAGTTCGGCGTCGGCTTCTATTCGGGCTTCATCGTCGCCGACAAGATCAGCGTGGAGTCGCGGCGCGCCGGCCTGCCGCCCGAAGAGGGCGTGCGCTGGACCAGCACCGGCGCCGGGGACTTCGAGGTGGAAGCGATCACCCGGCCGGAGCGCGGCACGTCGGTGACGCTGCACTTGCGCGAGGATGCCGCCGACTACCTCTCCACCTGGAAGCTCAAGTCCATCATCGCCAAGTATTCCGACCACATCTCTTTGCCGATCGTGATGCGCAAGGAGGAGTGGAAGGAAGGTGAGGATAACAAAGGCGGCGAGATGGTGCTCACCGACGAGTGGGAAACGGTCAACCAGGCCAGCGCGCTATGGAGCCGCCCGAAGAAGGACATCGCGCCCGAGCAGTACCAGGAGTTCTACAAGCAGATCAGCCACGACCATGAGGCGCCGCTGGCCTGGGCGCACAACCGCGTCGAAGGCTCGACCGAGTACGTCCAGCTGCTCTACATCCCGGCCCACGCGCCGTTCGACCTGTGGAACCGCGAGAAGGCCGCCGGCGTCAAGCTGTACGTCAAACGCGTGTTCATCATGGACGAGGCCGAGGCCTTGCTGCCGTCGTACCTGCGCTTCGTCAAGGGCGTGATCGACTCCGCCGACCTGCCGCTGAACGTCAGCCGCGAGCTGCTGCAGGAGAGCCGCGACGTGAAGGCCATCCGCGAGGGCTCGACCAAGCGCGTGCTCGGCATGCTGGAAGACCTGGCCAAGGCCGAACAGGAAGAGGGCGCCTCCGACGAAGACAAGGGCAAGTACGCGAAGTTCTACGCCGAGTTCGGCGCAGTGCTCAAGGAGGGAATGGGCGAGGACCTGGGCAACCGCGAGCGGCTGGCCAAGCTGCTGCGCTTCGCGTCCACCACCTCGGACACCACGAGCGTTTCGCTCGCCGGCTACAAGGCGCGGATGAAGGAAGGCCAGGAAGCGATCTACTACATCACCGGCGACACTTTGGCGGCGGCGAAGAACAGTCCGCAGCTCGAAGTTTTCCGCAAGAAGGGCATCGAGGTGCTGTTGATGACCGATCGCGTGGACGAGTGGGCGCTGAACTACCTGGAGGAATTCGACGGCACGCCGATGCAATCGGTGGCCAAGGGCGCCGTCCAGCTCGACAAATTGCTGGACGAGGGCGAAAAGAAGGCCGCGGAAGAGGCCGCCGAGATTTTCAAGCCGGTGCTGGAGAAACTGAAGGAAGCGCTCAAGGACAAGGCGCAGGACGTCCGCGTCACCACGCGGCTGGTCGATTCACCGGCCTGCCTGGTAGTCACCGACAGCGGCATGAGCATGCAACTGGCCCGCATGCTCAAGCAGGCGGGGCAGAAGGCGCCCGAGGTCAAGCCGGTGCTGGAGATCAACGCTTCGCATCCGCTGGTCAAGAAGCTCGATGGCTCAGAGCACTTCGACGACCTGGCACACATCCTGTTCGACCAGGCGCTGCTGGCCGAAGGCGGCCTGCCGGAGGACCCGGCCGCTTACGTCAAGCGGGTGAACGCGCTGCTGGTGTAGCGCGGCGGCCGGCCCTTACTCGGCCTCGAAGCCGCCGGCCTGCCTGACCGCGCGTGCCTCGTCGCCCGCCAGCAGCTCCACCAGCGCGGCCGCGGCCTCGGGCTGGGTGGACCGGGTGCTGACCGCCGCCGTGTACATCGTGGCCAGTTCGAACTTCGCCGGCAGCGGGCCGGCCAATTGCACGCCGGGCGTGTACAGGATCTCGGTCACCTGCGTGCAGCCGACCAGGCCCTCGCCGGTGGCCGCCGCCATTTCGCGCATGGCGGTGGCGCCGTTGGGAAAGGGCCGGAGGTTGTCAGCCAGCTTTTCGTCGAGGCCCAGCATGCGCAGCACCCTCATGAAATGGATGCCCGCGGTCGCCTTCAGCGGGTCGGGGAAGTAGATGCCCTGTGCCCGCTGCAGCAGCGCTTCGAGGGCCTTGGGGGTGTCGACCGCTGGCAGCGGCACACCTGCCTTGACGGCGACGCCCGTCTTCACGCGGCCCAAGGCGCGCGCGCTGCGCGCCACGATCTGTCCGCGCGGCGCCATGTCGGAGATCTGCTCGCCGGTCAGGATCAGCACATCGCAAGGGTCGCCGGCCAGCACTTTGTCGCGCATCAGGCCCACCGCGCCGAAGGTGCCTTCGATGGCGACGCCCTGGCTTGCCGCGAACCGCTCTTGCAGCTGGCGAACCAGGCCTTGCGCGGCGCCGCCGCTGATCAAGTGAAGGGTCTTCATGATCACTCTGCCTTGATGTTGGCGGACTTGATCACGCGCGCCCACTTCGTGATGTCGTCCTGGATGTACTTGTCGAATGCCGCCGGCGTCATCACCATCGGCGTGGCGCCCTGGCGGCCCCATTGCTGGCGCACATCGGGCTGGCTGGCGATCTTGGAGACCGCTTCGTTCAATCGCTCGATGATGGCGCGCGGCGTGCCCTTGGGCGCCAACAGGCCCAGCCAGATCGTGGCTTCGTAGTTGGGCACGCCCGCTTCGTGCACCGTCGGCACATCGGGCAGCACGCTGGAGCGCTGCAGTCCGGTGGTCGCCAGCGCTTTCACCTTGCCCGACTTCACCACCTCGGCCATCGTCGTCACGGCGTCGAACATCAGGTCGACCTGGCCGCCCATCACATCGGTCCGCGCACCGGAACTGCCCCGGTAAGGAATGTGCACGAGGTAGACGCCGCCCATGCTCTTGAACAGCTCGCCGGCCATGTGGTAGGGCGTGCCGGGGCCGGAGGACGCGTAGTTGATCTTGCCGGGCTGGCTCTTGGCCTGCGCCAGCAGTTCCTTGATGGTGGAGGCCTTCAGCGAGGGATGCGCCACCAGCACCAGGTCGGAATAGTTGATCGGCGCGATGCCGACGAAGTCGCGCGTGAGCGCGAACGGCTTGTTGGGCAGCAGCGTCTCGTTCACCGTGTGCGTGTTCGACATCAGCAACAGCGTGTAGCCGTCGGCCGGCGACTTGGCGACCACGTCGGTGCCGATCACCGAGCCGCCGCCGGGCCGGTCGTCCACCACGAACGACTGGCCGAGCGACTCCTGCAGCCGCTGCGCGAGGAATCGCGCGTAGTTGTCGGCCGGCCCGCCGGCTGCGAAGGGCACGATGATCTTTACCGGGCGGGTGGGATAGGTCTGGGCCGAAGCGGTGGCCGTCCACAAACCGAACAGTGCCAGCCAGAAACGAAATGCGAGTGACATGGGACTCTCCAGTGCCGCTTACTCCACCTTGCCGATCTTCTTTACCACGTCGGCCATGCGCCGCACGTCGGATTGCACGTACTTCTCGAAATCGGGCGTGTCCTGGTAGAGCACCGGGCTGCCCGCGTTGAGGATGACTTCCTTCACCTTGCCGTCCATCGCCGCCGCGTGGGCTGCCGCGCGCAAACGCTGCGCGATCGGCTCGGGGGTGGCGGCGGGGATGAACAGGCCGGACCACTGCGCGTACTCGGCGTTGTAGCCGGCGTCCTTCAGCGAGGGCACGTCCGGCAACGCGTCGAGCCGGCTGTTGCCCCAATGGGCCAGCACGCGGATCTTGCCTGCCTTCACATGTTGCAGCACCGTGGCCGGGCCGGTCGACACCGCGTCGATCTGCCCGCCGAGCAAGGCCACGATGGCGGGCGCCGCGCCGGTGAAGGGCACATGCGTCATCTTCAGGCCGGCGTTCTGCGCCAGGATTTCCATCGGCACATGCATGGTGCCGTAGTTGCCGGAAGAGCCGAAGTTGATCGCGCCGGGCCGCTTCTTCGCATCCTCCACGAAATCCTTGACCGTTTTCCACGGCGCCTCGGCGCGCACCGCGAGCACCGTCGGGTCGGCGGTGAAGCGCGCGATCGGGCGCAACTCGGTGAAGCTGTACATCGGCGCGCGGCCCAGCAGCGCATCCGCTTCCGGGATCACGCTGAACGACGACAGCGCCATCAGGATGGTGTAGCCGTCGGCCGGTGCCTTGGCCACCTGCCCCATGCCGATCCCGCCGCCGGCGCCGCCCTTGTTCTCGATCACGACCGGCTGGCCGAGCTCGCGCGACATCGCCTCGGCCACCGGCCGGGCAACGATGTCGGCCAGCCCGCCGGGCGGGAACGGCACCACCATCGTGATGGACTTGCTTGGATAGGGAGCCTGCGCGATGGCCGGCGCGGCGAGGGACAACAACAAGGCGGCGAAGGCAAAGCGGCGGTGCATGGATGAGCTCACGAAAGAGGTTTCTGGTGACGGGATTTTTTGGTTAGCATGCTACATTGACAAGCCTATCGCGAGAGAGTTTTCCCCATGAAGATCGCCGCCTACATCCACCAGGACCAGAGCGCCGTGGGCCTGGTCTCCGATGACCTGAAACAGGTCCGTCCGTTGGAACTGCCAGCTCGGCAACGCGCGTCCGGCGCCTTGCCGGTGATCGAGGCACTGGCGCGCGGCGAGCCGCTGCCCGCGCTGGGCCCCGCCGTGCCGCTCGACCGTGTGCGGCTCACGGCGCCGCTGCCGCGGCCGCGCCGCAACATCTTCTGCGTAGGAAAGAATTACCCACGCGCACGCCAGGGAGTTCGCGGGCAGCGGCTTCGACAAGTCGGCCAAGCCCGGCGAAGACATCCCGGCCGTGCCCATCTATTTCACCAAGGTGCCGGAGTCGGTGATCGGCCCGGGCGAGGCCATCCTGATCGTGCCCGAGGTGTCCACTGCCATCGACTACGAAGCCGAACTCGCCGTGGTGATCGGCCAGGGCGGCAAGGGCATCAAGGCCGCCGACGCGATGAAACACGTCTGGGGCTACACCATTATCAACGACGTCACCGCGCGCGATTGGCAAAGCCGCCACATGCAGTGGCACCTGGGCAAGTCGTTCGACACGTTCTGCCCGATGGGTCCCTGGCTGGTGAGCGCCGACGAGTGCGACGGCACCGACACCGGCGTGCGCTGCTACGTCAACGGTGAAGAGCGGCAGAACGCATCGACCACCGACCTGATCTTCGACATCCCGACCCTGATCGAAACCCTGTCGGCCGGCATCACGCTTTATCCGGGCGACGTGATCGCCACCGGCACACCGGTCGGCGTCGGGATCGGCTTCAAGCCGCCGAAGTATTTGAAGGCGGGCGACGTGGTGCGCGTCGAGATCGACGGCATCGGCCAGCTCGAGAACCCGGTGCGCTGATGGCGCAACACCGCCCAGCGTCACGCAGCGTGGAACAGCCGGGTCATCAGCGCGCGAAACCAGCGATGCGCCGAATCGCGGTGCAGGCGCTCGTGCCAGAACATCTTGATGTTCAGAGTGGGCAGGGCAAAGGGCGGCGCATAAGTACGCAGTCCTAGCAGGCGTCCGGTTGCCGTGCCGACGCGTGCCGGCACGGTGCACAGCATGTCGGTTTCGCGCAGCACCATCAGCAGCGACAGGAAATTGGGCACTTCCAATGCGATGCGGCCAGACTCCGCCTCGTTGCGCACCAAGTTCTCCACCGCGTCGTATCCCTGCGGGAGCGGTGCGACCACTACGTGCGACGCCTTGCGAAAGGCGGTCTTGCTCAGCTGGGTCGCGCCTCCGGCGAACGCGCTGCCGGCGAGGCAGACATAGCTGTCCCGGAACAGCGCCTGCTGATAGAAGCTGCCGCCAAGATCGGTGAACCCGCCGACGGCAAGATCAACCTCGGCCGATTCGAGCTGCTGGCGAACCGGCCGCAGGGTGTTCGTCACGGCTCGAACCGAAATACCCGGCGCTTCCGCGCGCAAGGTGGTCACGAGCTTGGGCAACATCAGGGTCGCACCGAAATCAGTTCCCAGAAACGTGAAGGTGCGCCTGGCGCCGCGCGGCTCGAACGCGGCTTGCGGGTCGAGCTGCTCGTGCGCGATGGCGAGGATCGCATCCATGGCTTCGAGCAGCTCCAGCGCGCGGGGTGTCGGTTCCATGCCGCGCCCGGTACGCACCAGCAACGCATCGCCGAAGTGCTTTCGCAGCCGCGTGACCGACTGGCTGATGGCGGGCTGCGTCAGCCCCAGATGTTCCGCCGCCTGCGACAGATTGCGCAGCCGCATGACCGTCGAGAAAACGGTCATGGTCTTGAGGTCCAGGTTGCTGATATGCATCGCGCTTATACCGGTTCTAAGCCGCACAGCCTATCGCATTCGGCCCGTGCCGCATAGCATCCAGACCTTCTCGCAAACCCCAAAGGAGTCTGTCATGAGCATCAAGAGTACGGGCATGCACCACCTGGCGCTGTGTACCAACAACATGGAGGAGACCGTGCGTTTCTGGACGCAGGTCCTGGGCTGTCCGGTCGTCACCACACTGCATCTGCCGCCGGTCGATCCGTTCGCGGGCCTCACCTGGGGCGATCTTGCCGACAAGAAGCACTACTTCTTCGACATCGGCAACGGTGACCGCATTGCCTTCTTCGACCTCAAGGACGAAACCCCGGAGACCAAGAACAAGGGCTTCGCGCACCACGTCGCCCTGGGCGTGCAGAGCGAGCCGGCGCTGCTCGATGCGAAGAAGCATCTGGAGTCGCACGGCGTGAAAGTGTCGGACGTCATCGACCACCTGTTCTGCAAGTCGATCTACTTCAGCGATCCCAACGGGGTCTACATGGAATATTCGGTCTACACCGGGAACTGGACATTCGAAACCCCGTTCCTGCAGGACGCCAACCCCGTGCCGTCCGCACGTAAGCTCTTCGGCGACCGGTACGACAAGGAGCTGCGGCACTTCACGGCCGGCCATGTGGACACCTACCAAGCGGGGCAGACCGCGGCGTGAATGCAGATGTCGTCATCGTCGGCGGGGGCCCGGTCGGCCTGGTGATCGCGCTCTACCTTGCAAGGCACGGCGTGGACGTCGTGCTGCTGGAGGTCGAGCTGGAAACGGCAAAGGAGCAGCGCGGCGCGGCGTTCCATCCGCCCACGCTGGAAATGCTGGACGAACTGGGAATCACCGAAGCCATCCTGCCGCGCGGTGTCAAGGTGCCGGTCTGGCAGGTGCGCGACAGGGCCGGAGTGGTTGCCGAATTCGATCTCGGCCTCCTGCGCGATGAGACGGGCTACCCATACCGCTTTCACATGCCGCAGCACATCCTGTCGGACGTGCTGGTGGACAGGCTGCGGGCCACGTCGGCCCAGGTACTGCACGGGCACCGCGTGGTGGGCGTCACAACCCAGGCGCAGGGCGCGGAGATTCGCTTCCTAGACCGGGAAGGGCACGAGCAGACACTCCGGGCCCGATGGATCGTCGGCGCGGATGGTGCGCACAGTCTGGTGCGCAAACAGTCGGGCATCGAGTTCCCCGGCTTCAGCTGGCCCGAGCGCTTTCTGGTGACCAACGTCACGCAACCGCTGGAAGCCTGCGGATTTTCGGGTGCGGCCTACGTGGGCGACCCCGATCAATGGGCCGTGGTGCTCAAGCTCTCGGACCATCGGTACCAGGACTTGTGGCGCGTCGCCATGGCCGCCGACCCCGACCTCCCGGACGACCAACTGCTGGGGCCGGCGGCGGTGCAGGCGCGCCTGCAGCAGATCATGCCCGGCCACGGCCCGTTCGACGTGGTGTACAGCAACACCTACCGCGTGCACCAGCGGGTCGCACAACAGTTCCGAAAGGGCTGCCTGCTGCTGGCCGGCGATGCCGCGCACATCAACAACCCGCTCGGAGGATTCGGCCTGAACGGCGGGGTGCACGACGCGTTCAATCTCTCGCGCAGGCTGGTGGAAGTGATCAGGCAAGGCGGCGCGGAAGATGGCCTGGACCTCTACGGGCGCCAGCGGCACTATGTGGCCGTGGAGCATGTCCAGGCGCAAAGCATCCGCAACAAGAAGCAAATGGAAGAGCGCGATCCCGTCCGCCGCGCCGAGCAGGCGGCCCTGTTGCGCGCGACGGCGTCGGACAAGGAGCGTGCGAGGCAGTACTTGATGGAAACATCGATGATCAATTCGGTGCGCCGCGCCGCCGAGATCACCTAGGGGGCCCGCATGATCACGCACTACGCCCTGAACACGCCCAACTCGCACAAGATCAGTATTGCGCTGGAGGAACTGGCGCTTCCCTACCGTGTTGAAGTGGTCGATGTGCGGGCCGGCGAGCACCTCACGCCGGCATTCCGGCAAATCAACCCGAACGGCAAGATTCCTGCGATCGTCGACCACGACTCGAACACAACGGTGTTCGAGTCGTGCGCCATCTTGATGTACCTGGCGGCCAAGGCCAACCGCCTCATGCCCATCGCGCCCAACGAGCGCTGGGAGGCGCTGCAGTGGTTGTTCCTGCAGGCATCGGGTGCCGGGCCGATGTTCGGGCAATGGGCCTGGTTCACCTACTACGCCGGCGAGCCCGTGCCCTACGCGATCGAGCGCTACCGAATCGAGGCCGAGCGCCTGTGTTCGGTGGTCGATGCCAGGCTGCAGGGCCGTGACTGGATGTGCGGCGCGTATTCGATCGTCGACATCGCCTATTTCGGCTGGTTCCATTGCCTCGCGGCCATGCACTTCGACCTGGGCAGGCATGCCGGCCTCGGCCGCTGGTACGCGCGCATGCTCTCGCGCCCCGCTGTGCAGCGCGGCATCGCCATTCCATCGCCGCTTCCAGGTTGGGACGCGGCACGCAAGCTGGGCTGAGCCCCGCTCGAACACCAGGAGACAAACTTGAATCCCCTCTCTTTCTTGCAGCGAAGGCGCGATCTGCTGAAAACGGCAGGCGCGCTGGGCCTGGCGGTCTCGTCGCCGCTGATCCATGCCCAGGCCTTTCCGGCGCGGCCGGTCCAGCTGGTCGTCCCGTTTCCCCCGGGGGGCGTTACGGACGCGCTGGCCCGCCTGCTGGCCGCGGAACTGCACACCGCCACCGGCCAGCCATTCATTGTCGGCAACAAGCCCGGCGCCGCGGGGGCCATCGCCAGCGACTTCGTCAAGACCGCGCCGGCTGACGGCTACACGTTGATGATGGGGCACATCGGCACTCATGCGGTGAATCCGGCGCTGTACAAGAACCTGGGCTACGACCCCGTGCGCGACTTCGCTCCGGTGGCGCTTGTCGCATCCACACCGGTCGCGCTCTACACGGCCTCGAAGATCGCTTACCAAAGACTCGACGAGGTGCTCGCCGCCTCGCGCGCCAAGCCCGAGTTTTTCAACTACGCATCGTTCGGCCCCGGCTCCTCCAGCCACCTGTATGCCGAACTGCTGCAATCCATCACGGGCGTCAAATGGCTGCACGTCCCATACAAGGGGCCGGCTCCGGCGATGCAGGACCTGATCGGCGGGCAGGTCGATTTCATGTTCGACACACTGGCGTCCGGCATGCCCCAGGTGCAGGGCGGGCGCATTCGTGCCGTGGCTGTTGCCAGCGCCGCGCGCAGCCCCGCGGCCCCGGAGGTACCGACCTTCGCCGAGCTCGGCGTGAAGGGCCTGGACGGCGGGCCCTGGTTTGCCTTGTTCGCACCGAAGAACACGCCGGCGCCGGCGGTGCAGTACCTGTGGAATGCGGTCAGGAAGGTGCTGGGATCATCCACGGTGGCGCAGCGCCTGGCCGCACAGGGCATCACCGTCATCAACCGGTCGCCCGCCGACTTAGCGGCGTTTCAGCGAGCCGAAATCGCCCGTTGGGCCGACATCGTGAAGCGCCTCAACATCAAGGCGGACTGACGTGCACGCCTTCGTCTACCACCAGTTCGCCGTCAAGGTCCGGTTCGGCGCAGATGCCGTGCAGCACCTGGAGCTGGAGGCCGCGTCGCTGGGCCTGCAGCGCGTGTTGGTGTTGTGCACGCCCGAACAGCGCGGCCACGCCGAAATGGCGGCACGCCTGCTCGGGGCACGGTTCGCGGGCGTGTTCGACCAGGCGGCGATGCACGTGCCGGCCGCGCAGGTGGCAGCTGCCGCCGACACCGCGCGGCAGGGCGGCGCCGACGGGCTGCTGGCCATCGGCGGTGGTTCCACGCTGGGTCTGGCCAAGGCGGTCACGCTGGCCACCGGCTTGCCGATCATCGCGGTGCCGACCACATATGCCGGCTCCGAGATGACCACGATCCATGGCATCACCGACCAAGGCGCCAAGAAGACCGGCCGCGATCCGCGGGTGCTGCCACGCACGGTGTTGTACGACCCGGTTCTCACGCAGACCCTGCCTGTGCCGATGTCGGTCACCAGTGGATTCAACGCGATGGCCCATGCGGCCGAGGCCCTGTATGCGCCGGACACCAATCCCGTCGTCGGGCTGATGGCCGAGGAAGCGATCCGCGCCATGGCCGATGGGCTCAAGAAATTGGTGGCGGGCGAAGCGCTTGCCGAAGGCCGCTCCAATTGCCTGTACGCGGCTTGGCTCGCAGGTGCGGCGCTGGGTACGACCCAGATGGGCTTGCACCATCGCATCTGCCACGTCCTGGGCGGGAAGCTGAACCTGCCGCATGCGCCCATGCACGCGGTCGTGCTTCCCTATGTGCTGCGCTACAACGCGCCCAGCATAGGGCCGGCGCTGGGGCGGATCGCCCAGGCCCTTGGCGCCCCTTCGCCACAAGACGTGCCGCATGTCCTGCGCCAGCTGGGCATGGAGCTGGGCGTGCCGGCCTCGCTGGCCGAGCTTGGCATGACGTCGCAGCGACTGGACGAAATCACCGCGGAGCTGATGCACAGCGACGGGTACGTGAACCCGGCGGCGCTCGAAGCCGGGAAGCTTCGCCAATTGCTGGTCCAGGCACTGCAAGGTTCCTGGTGATCACGCCCGCCCGGTAACCGGTCGAACAAATTATCAACAGAGGAGATCAGCGATGAGGAATCAAAAGCGCATGGCGCGGCTTGCCGCCGCAGTGCTCGCGTGCACGGGCGCAGGATGGGCAGCACAAGCGCATGCCCAGCAGGGCAGCGTGCAGTTGTATGGCATCGTGGACACCGGCCTGGTCTCCATCGACCGCGGCCGGGGTCGTGAGACGCTGGTGGCTTCGGGCGGCCAAGCGGCCAGTCGCTGGGGCCTGCGCGGCACCGAAGACCTGGGTGGCGGCATGTCGGCCCTGTTCAACCTGGAGGGGCAGTTCGATTCCGACACCGGCGACATGTCCACCGCCGCCACCGCCGGCTTCGTCAGGCGTTCGATCGTCGGCCTGCGCGGCGCCTTCGGCGAGCTGACGCTTGGCCGCGACTACACGCCGGCCTACTGGGCCCTGCTGGAGAATGACATTTCACGGTTCGGGCTGTTCGGCACCTTGCAAAGCATCAATTCGCTTGCGGTAGCGACGCCGCGCGCCAGCAATGGAATTTTCTACGCCACACCGGTGATGGGCGGCATACAGCTCAGGGTGATGCATGCCCTCGGAGAGGGGCCTGTCGCGTCGCCTCGCGCGGGCGATGTTTCGGCCGTTGGCGCCCGCTTTGGCACGGGCGCCTTCTACGCAAACCTCTCGTACCTGCAGATGAAAGTCGCGGGCGCCGCTACCCCGGCGGGTACACCGGTTACGACCCGCAAGCAGCTCGCGGGCGGTGGAGGCTATGACTTCGGCACCGTGCGTGTCACGGCGGGCGCGGGCTATAGCGACCCATTTGGCCCCGGCAACAAGGTGACTTTCGCGCATGTGGGCGCGGCGATGAAGACAGGCGCCGGCCAGTGGCTGGCCCAGATCATCAGGCTGAAGACCGAGGTGGCCAACGGTCGCGCGAGCACGCTCGGCCTGAGCTATACCCACGAGCTGTCCAAACGCACCAACCTGTACGCCAGCTATGGTAAGACGAGCAACAACGGCGCCGGAAGCTTTCCGCTGAATATCTCCCAGGTCTCGTTTGCGCCCACGGCTGCGGGACTCGACGTTCAGGGATTCATGGTCGGCGTGCGACATTCGTTCTAGAGAGCGAGGACGGGTTCCCTTCGTCGAGGTGGCAACGCGCCGCGTCTCGAACTCCGGCCCCAGTGCATCCACGTACCTGCCGCTGTGAAGACGGACTCGCCACTTTCGCGTCCACTCTTTGCTGCCGTTGAACTTGGCCGCGATCGCAAGCGGCGTGCTGGAAACCTTGCTGTGCCCCCCAAAAACGTCAGCAAAGCCTACACCATCAGTGCCGGCTCCGCCATCGCCTCGATCTGCTCTTCCAGCATCTGCACCTGGCCCTGCCAGTAGTCGCTGGAGCCGAACCAGGGAAAGTTGATCGGGAAGATCGGGTCGTCCCAGCGCCGCGCCAGCCATGCGCTGTAGTGGATCAGGCGCAAGGTGCGCAGCGGCTCGATCAGCGGCAGCTCGCTGCGGTCGAACTCGCGCATCTGCTCGTAGCCGTCGACAAGGCCGCCGAGCTGCCTTTGCCGTTGCGAGCGGTCGCCCGACAGCAGCATCCACAAGTCCTGTACCGGCGGGCCGGTGCGCGCGTCGTCGAGGTCGACGAAATGCGGCCCCTGGCCCGGCGTCCACAGGATATTGCCGGGATGGCAATCGCCATGCAGGCGGATCATCGCGATGCCGTCGGCCGCGCGATTGCCCAGCGCGGTGTCCTCGATCATCCGCAGCGCTTCGTTGCACTGCTTCTCCCAGGCCGACTGCACATCCAGCGGGATCTTGTGGTGTTCCAGCAGCCAGTCGCGCGGCTCGAAGCCGAAGGTGCGCAGGTCCAGCGCAGGGCGCGTTGCAAAGGGCTTGCCGGCGCCGACGATGTGGATGCGCGCCAGGAAGCGGCCGATCCATTCCAGCACTTCGCCGTCGTCGAGTTCCGGCGCCCGGCCGCCGCGGCGCGGGCTCACGCTGAAGGAAAAGTCGCCATGCTTGTGGAGCGTGGCGCCGTTCAGGACCAGCGGCGCCACCGCCGGCACTTCCGCCGCCGACAGCTCCGCCGAGAACGCATGCTCTTCCAGGATTTGCGCTTCGCTCCAGCGGCCCGGCCGGTAGAACTTGGCGACCACCGCGTTGTGGCCTTCCACGGGCTCTTCCAGGTACGCCTGGTAGACGCGGTTTTCGTAGGAGCTCAGCGCCATCAACCGGCCATCGCCGCGCAGGCCGACCGAGGCCAGCGCGTCCATGACGGCGTCGGGCGTGAGGACTTCATAAGGATGGGACGACATGCCCCATTGTCGCGCCCGCGGCGATCAGTCCAGTGAGAGCATGTGTCCTTGCCGCGGGTCGCCGCGCCCGCCCAGCACCTGCGCATATGCCGCCTGCACGGCTTGCGGCCCGCGATGCTGTTGCACCGTGAGCCACGGCGCCGGCGTTCCGGTGGCCTTCGCGCGGAATGCATGCCAGGCCTGCACCAGGCGCTTGCCCAGTTCGGCCGGCCCCCAATCGCCCTGGCGCTTCTTGATCTGCGCCGGCGCGAAAAACAGCGTGGCGCGCGGACCAGGCAGATCCTTGGCGCCGCCCAGATGCTCGACGTGCGTGCCGCCGATCGAGCAGCTGTACTTCAGGTTGGCGAAACGGGTGTGGACCTGGCGGCGCAGGTCGGCGTTGCCGGCGAAGTCGATGTAAACGCAGGCCGAATCGGCCGGCACACGATCGAGTTCCTCATAGGCCAGGACCCGGCTGTAACAGCCCAGGCTCTCGCAGAACGCCTTGTTGCCCGCGGACGTCAGGCCCACCACCTCGATGCCCGGCCGCTGGATCAATTGGAACGCGGTGCCGTAGGCCGTCTTGCTGGACGCGCTCGACAGCAGCATCGTCCTGGCCCCGAAGAAATCGTTGTCGGCCAGGAAATCGTCGATCAGCCAGGAGGTGACGAACAAGGGCCGCAGCAAGGCCTGCGCATCTTCGGTGCCTGCGGTGTAGAACGGATCGGCATTGCAGCGCAGGTACTGGTTGTAGACCGCATGCAGGGCCGCGCGGTGCGGCGCGGCGTCGCTGAAACCGGAAGGGGAGAGGCGGTCCGGCTGCAGCACGGCCTCGCTCGCCATCGGCCAATACCCGTAGAGCCGCTCGCCCACCGTGACGCCCGGATGCAGCGACTGCGTCACGGTGCCGAAGCCCCAGACCGGCACGATGCCCCAGCCCGCTTCGCCGGTCGGATAGAACTGCCAGTAGTTCATCGCGTCGCCGAACGCCGCGTAGGTGATGTTGTTGGAGGTCAGCGCGAAGGTGTCGACGCGCACGCGGACCTGGCCATCGGCCAGCGGCGCGGCCTCGCTGGTCTCGATGCGCGTCGTGCCCAGCTGGTCCTGCCGTACGAGGAGGGTGGTGTTGGTCATCCACGCACCCTAAACGAAACGGCCTGCCCGTTCAACACAGGCAGGCCGCGTATGTGACTCCCCCCGAAGCGCCTGCGGCGCCTCCCCCCAGGGGGCGCCACCAGCGACCCGGCCAAGCCGTTCCGCGGTGGCCCGCGAAGGGACAGGACGGCCTTTAGACCAGGTTGATCGCCACGTCGATGTTGCCGCGGGTGGCGTTGGAGTAGGGGCACACCTTGTGGGCGGCGTCTAGCAGGGCTTGGGCAGCCGCGCGGTCCATGCCGGGCAGGCTGACGTTCATGCGCACGGCGATGCCGTAGGCACCGGGGGTCGGGCCGAGGTCGACTTCGGCGTCGATCGCCAGGTCGGCCGGCAGCGTGACCTTCGTCTTGCCGGCCACCGCCTTCATCGCCCCGATGAAGCAGGCGGAATAGCCGGCCGCGAACAGCTGCTCGGGGTTGGTGCCGGCGCCGCCGGTGCCGGGCGAGGACAGCTTGATGTCCAGGTGGCCGTCATCGGTGCGCGAGGCGCCTTCGCGGCCGCCGGTGGTGTGGGCCTTGGCGGTGTAGAGGACTTTTTCGAGTTGGGTGGTCATGGTGCTTCCTTGGGGTTGAACTGCGTTTGAAAAAAAGGGGGGGTGACGGGTCAGCCGGCCAGCCGCTCGCGCAGGCCGTGCAATTGCTGCTTGAGCTCGATCAGCTCGGCGATGGAGCATTCGCTGGCGCTGCGCACGCAGGCGGGAATCTTCCGGGCCCGGGCCTTGAGCTTGCGGCCGGCGGCGGTGAGCGTGATGTGCACGCGGCGCTCGTCCTGGACGGCGCGGATGCGGGCGATCAGGCCGGCGGCTTCCAGGCGCTTGAGCAGCGGCGTGAGCGTGCCGGAATCGAGATACAGGCGTTCGCCCAGTTCGGAAACCATCAGGCCGTCGCGCTCCCACAGCACGAGCATCGCCAGGTACTGCGGATAGGTCAGCCCCATCTCGTCGAGCAGCGGCTTGTACAGCTTGGTCATGGCCAGCGACGTCGAATACAGCGCGAAGCACAGCTGGTTGTCCAGCAGCAGCGCTTGGTCAGGATCGATTTTTTGCGGCATGGCTGAATTATAGTGTCAAATTAAATTGTGTGCAATATAAATGGGAAATGCGCGTTTTCAACGCCCCGTGAACCGCGCCGGCCGCTTCTCGACGAAGGAGCGCACGCCTTCCGCGGCGTCCTCGCTGTTGGAAAGGCGCCGTTGCACCTCGATGAACTCTTCCATGGCCGCCAGCGGCCCGTGCTCCACGGCCTTCAGTGCATTCAGGCGAGTCGCCACCACGGCCAGCGGGGCTTGCTCGGCAATCGCCTGCGCGATGCGAAGTGCTTCTTCCAGTTCGTGGCCCGCCGGCACCACGCGCTGCACGAAATTCAGGCGCAGCGCCTCGGCCGCGCCGAACTCGTCGCCGGTGAGCAGGTGCAGCATTGCGTTGCCCAGGCCGGCGCGCTCGGCCATGCGCAAGGTGGCGCCGCCGGTGGCCATGATCCCGCGCTTGACCTCCAGCTGGGAGAAGCGGCAATCGTCGGCCGCCACCACAATGTCGGCCGCCAGCATCAGCTCGATGCCCAGCGTATAGGTGATGCCCTTGACGGCCGCGACCATCGGCTTGCGGCGCCTGCGGTAGCCCGGCGTGCCCAGGTCGGTCGGTTCCACCAGCCCGGCCGGGACGGCCTTTTCGCCGCGCTGCATCAGCGGCGCGATGGCGGGCAGGTCCAGGCCCGCCGTAAAGTGCTTGCCGAACGCGTGCAGCACGCCGACGCGCAAGTCGTCCTGGTCGTCCAGCCGCGTATAAGCCTCGCCCAGCTCGCGGAACATGCGCAGCGTGAACCCGTTGTATTTGGCCGGGCGGTTGATGCCGATCAGCAGCAGCGCGCCGCGGCGCTCGCAATGGATCGAGCCTTCGGGCGGTGCTTCGGGACCTGTCATGGCGGGCCTCCGCTCACCAGACACCCGGCACGATCCGCGCCGACTCGCTCTTGTAGCGCGCGTAGTCGCCGCCGAGTTCCTCCTCCAGCCGCCGGTCTTCCACGGTGATCAGCCAGACGAAAATCAGCCACGCCGGCAACGTCAGCACCAGCAGGCCGAACCCACTGCCGACCACCAGCGGCAGGCCGGTATAGAAAACCAGGAAACCCAGGTAGCCCGGATGCCGCACCCGCCGATAGGGTCCGGTGCGGATCACGGTATGGCCCTCCTGCCGAACGACACCGATCGTGAAGAAGCGGCCGAGGATGCGGCGCGACCAGTAGCGCAATGCGAGCCCGGCTACACACAGCACAACGCCCAAGGCGTTCACCAGGCCGTCCATCCACAAATGCCCGAACGCCGCGATGGTCGCGCCGCACAGGCCCATGCCCACCGCGGGGACCCAGATCGCCAGCAACTCGATGCGCCGGCTCAGCGCATCCGACTGCGCGATCGTCGACACCGGCTTGATGAGAACGAACTCCTCCAGCGCGAAGGCAAAGCACAGCGAAATGAACAGGAGGAGGAAGACTTGCATGTGCCGCGGCTCCAGTCGCTCTCAGGAGAAATGCAGGTTGGCGATCCTCAGCCACGGCAGCACCAGCGAGCCGGTGTCGATCCGCTCGCGGCTGACGGCGACGATGTCGCGCAGCATCCGCGCCATGTTGCCCGAGACCATCGCTTCCGAGAGCGCGGGCCCGACGGCGCCGTCGCGAATGGCGAAGCTGTTCTTGATCACGCCCGAGAAGTCGCCGTTGGCGGCGGGCATGCCCATCGACAGGCGTCCGACCACGGCCCCGCGCGCGACGCCGGCCAGCATGTCCTGGCGCGAGGTCTGCCCGGCTGGAATCTCCCAGCCGCCGGGTGCGACCGGCACGTGCGGCAGGCCGGTCTTGCGGCTGCCGTACAAGGTGGGTGTCAGAGTGGCCAGGACGCCGGCGCGCACGATGTCCACCTGCGGCGTGACGAAGCCGTCGGCCGACACCGGCGCCACGCCGGGCGCGTCGAAACGGCTGCGCAGCGTCAGCAGCGGGGAAGCGATGGGCTGGCCCACGCTGTCGCGATACAGCGAACTGCCGGCGATCAACTGGGTGTCGCTCAATTGGCCCTGCAGCCAGTTGAGCAGCGACGCCACCGCCTCGGGCATCAGCACGACGTCACCGGCGAACTTGCCGCCCAGGGGCTGGGTGCGAATCTGCCGCTCGGTGTCGCGCATCATGTCCTCGATGCCGAAATAGCCGGTGACCGGCGCCGCCGCCAGCCCGTCCGCGACGCCGCCGGTGTAGTTGAACGAGCTGCACTGCTTGCCCTCTCGCGCCGTGCCGGAAACGCCCAGGCCGTACCAGCCCAGCGTGCCCGCCAGGTCGCTGCCGCCGGTGGTCAGGGTGTGCCAGCGCAGCAGCGTGTGCTTGGCGTCGGCTTCCTCGACCATCATCTTCGGCGTTTCGCGCGACCTGAACTCGAGCAGCTCGCCCATCTTGGCCGCCAGCAGCTCCAGGTCGGCTTGCTGCGGACCCTTGACGATGCGCGTGTGCTGGCCGGCGGAAACCGCGTTGGCCTCGTCGCGCGGCGCGGCAGCGGCATCGGAGAACAAGGCCGCGATGCGCGTGCGCACGCTCTCCGGCTGCAGGTCGGCCACTTCGGTGCTGGCCATCCGGCCGTCGGTGATGCCCATCAGCGCGAGCTTGTTCGACTCGGTGCTGCGCAACAGGGTCGGCTCGTTCAGGTTGACGTTGAGCTCGTCCATGCTGGCCTGGCTGGCGGTGACCTGCGCATGCTCGAAGCCCGCTGCGCGCATCCACGCGAGGGCCTGCGCGGCGGTATCTTGCAAAGGTGTGGCGGCTTGCATCATTGGCCTCCCAGGTGGGCGCGCACGCGCAGCGCCGGCCCACCCATCGACACCACCATCGGCTGCTTCTTGCCGCAGTAGCCCGAACAGGTCCAGTACATGTCGTCGGACACGGCGTCCGCCGACTGCAGCACCTTGATGGCTGAACCCGACAGGGTGGTGTCGCGCACGGCGCGGCCGACGCGGCCGCCCTTGATCTCGTAGGCCAGAGGGATGCCGAACATGAACTCGGTGGTCGAGTCGGCTTGCCCGTTGGCGGTCTTCATCAGCAGGTAGCCGTCGTCGACCTCGGCGATCATGTCGGCGATCTTGCGGCTGCCGGGCAGGATCACGGTGTTGCGCATGCGCACCAGCGGCTCGTCGGTCGGCGCGTAGGCGCGCGCGCTGCCGGTCGGCGGCAGGCCCATGCGCTCCGCGGTCTCGCGGCTGTTCATGAATTCGGTGAGAACACCGTCCCGGATCAGCACCGCGTCGCGCGCCGGCGTGCCTTCGTCGTCGGCATACACCGGGATCATTGTCTCCTGGCCGTCGAAGCTGTTGGCGACGTCCACCATGGTGATCAGGTCGCTGGCCACCCGCTGTCCCACCAGGTCGCCGGTCACGGCGCCGCCCAGCACGATGTCGGCTTCGCACGGATGGCCCATCGCTTCGTGGGCCAGGATGCCCGCCAGCTCGGGCGCCAGCACGATCAGGTGGGAGCCTCCGCGCGCCGGCACCGCGTGGCGCTTGGCCTGCAGGTGCTCATGCAATTGGTCCAGCCAGCCGCTGAGGGCTGCGGGAGTGAGGTCGAGGTCGGCCAGGCTGCCCTTGCAGGACAGCGGCTCGTAGAGCTCCACCGGCGCGCCGTCGTCGCCCAACGCGGTGAACGTCACGCCGCAAGCCGCGCGCTGGATGCTGTTCAGGACTTCGCTGCCGGCGCTGGTGCTCACCCATTTGCTGTGGTGTTCGTCGTGCAGCAGGAAGCGCATCGACACCAGGTCGGGGTAGCGCTGCTTGCACCAGGCCTGCAACTCGCCCATGCGGTCGACGCAGTCCTTCTGGCTCAGCGCGGCCTTGCCCTTGAACACGTGCTCGCCGCGGTAGGTGCCGCCCGGCAGCGGACGCAAGTCCTTGACGCCGAAGCGCGCCATCGCGCTCGCGTTCTGGCGGGCCCTGGCGGCGACGTGCGCGACGCTGGAGGGGCGGGTGTCGTTGGTCGACGCGAAGCCCCAATAGCCGTCGCGGTAGACGCGGGTGCTGGCGCCGGCATCGGTCGTCTGCGAATTCAGCGTGAGGTTGCCATCGACCATCAGGATGCGGCGCTTGCGCAGCTCGTGGCGGCGCGTCTCGGTGTAATCCATCGATAACTCCTGGGTGCAGGAACGCTATTAAAGCAGGGAGTCGGCCGGCACGGTACGGGTGTCCATCACGTCGTCGAGCATCGTGTCCAGCAGCATCAGGTCGCGGTAGATGCCCAGTGCCAGCAGCGGTGGCCCGGAGCCCTTGTGCCGCATTTCCTGTTCGCCCAGCATCCAGTGCAGCACGAACATCCGTGCCTCGCGATACGGCCAGTGACGCTCCACCTCGTGGCACAGCTGGGTGTCGGCCAGCAGCTCGGCGCCTGCCGTCGAGGGCGCGTCCCAGGCGGGCGCGTTCTGGCTGAACCGCTGGCCGAACGCCTGGCGGGCGACTTCCCATTCCTTGCCGCGGTCCAGCGCCTTGTACAGCTCACGCAGCTCCAGGAAGACCCAGGGGCTGGTGTAGCGGAAATTCACCAGGTGCTCCTGCAGCAGCAGGACGGCCGAGACGTTGTCGCCGCGCTGGCGCCGCCGGCTCAGCTTGGCGTCCAATTGGTGCAGGTCGATCAGCGTGGCCTCGCGCCGCGAATTGGTTTCGCCGATCGCCGTGACGTAGATCGCGCGCGCCGCCTCGGCCGGGTTGGGGCTGTCGGGCAGGATCTGGTTCAAGCCGCCGGCTGTGGTCACGATCGACGAGCCGGGCGGCTGGACGTCCGCCCACAGCACCGAGTCCTTCTCGATTTCCAGCAGGCGCCGGCGCCGGCGCTCGACCATCCAGCCAAGGCTGGCAAGCATCGCCGCACCCATCAACAGCCAGGTACCGCGCTGGATGCCCTGGCCCGAGGACGGCGGCGGCTCGGCCGAAACAGCGTCGGCTTGCGCGTTGGCCACCATCGGGTTGGCGACCGTGGAGGTAGCCTGTCGCGGGGTGGGAACATGCGCCAGCTCCCGGCTCGGCCGCAGCACCAGCGGCGCGTCCTCCAGCGGCGCGGCCCCGGCTTCCACGGGCGTGGGCTGGTTGATCACGCTGGATCCGCTCCCGTCGAAAGCCTGGTCATGTTCCCTCCCGGAATGACCCTGCAATGGTACAAGCAGCCTGCCCAGAGCGCTACTTTCGTTGTAAGGTCCGTCAACAAATGGAGAGCAGTCATGGCTGACTACGTGATCATCGGAGGCGGTTCGGCGGGCTGCGTGTTGGCGGCGCGGCTTTCAGAAAATCCCGACGTGCAGGTGACGTTGCTGGAGGCCGGGCCGCCGGACCGCAACGTCCTGATCCACTGTCCCGCCGGCTTGGCGCTGCTGGCCAAGAACGGCCAGGCCAACTGGGCGTTCGAAACGGTGCCGCAACCCGGCTTGAACGGACGGCGCGGCTACCAGCCGCGTGGCAAGGTGCTGGGCGGCTCGAGTTCGGTCAACGCCATGATCTATGCGCGCGGCCACCGCTGCGACTACGACCACTGGCAGTCGCAGGGCAACCCCGGCTGGGGCTGGAGCGACGTGCTGCCCTATTTCAAGCGGGCCGAACACAACGAGCGTGGCGCCGGCGAGTTCCATGGCACCGCCGGGCCGCTGAACGTGATGGACCTGCGCAGCCCCAACCGCTTCGGGCCGGTCTTCGTGCAGGCGGCGATGGAAGCCGGCTATCCGCACAACCAGGATTTCAACGGCGCCCACCAGCAGGGCGTGGGCATGTACCAGGTGACGCACAAGAACGGCGAGCGCTTCAGCGCGGCCAAGGCTTACCTCACGCCCAACATGCAGCGCCCCAACCTGCAGGTGATCACCGGCGCGCACACCACGCGCATCCTGATGGAAGGACGGCGCGCGGTCGGCGTCGAATACCGGCAAGGCGACGAGCTCAAGCAGCTGAAGGCCGAGCGCGAAGTGCTGCTTTGCGCCGGCGCGCTGATGTCGCCGCAAATCCTGATGCTGTCGGGTATCGGGCCGGCCGAGCACCTGCGCGCCAGCGGCGTCTCGGTGCTGCACGAGCTGCCGGGCGTCGGCCAGAATCTGCACGACCACGTCGACGTGGTGCAAGTGGTGGACGCGCCGCGCCTGAAGGACCTGTTCGGGCTTTCGGCGGCCGGACTGGTGCGCTTGGTCAAGGGCATCTTCGAATGGCGCAACTACCGCCGCGGCATGCTCACCACCAACTTCGCCGAGGCCGGCGGCTTCATCAAGAGCCGGCCCGAGGAGCCGGTGCCGGACCTGCAATTGCACTTCGTGATCGGCAAGCTGGTGGACCACGGCCGCAAGACCGTGTTCGGCCACGGCTATTCATGCCATGTGTGCCTGTTGCGGCCCGCCAGCCGCGGCAGCGTCCGGCTGGCCGGCAACGACCCGATGGCCGCGCCGCTGATCGACCCCAACTTCCTGGGCGAGGCGAGTGACGTGCAGCTCCTGGTGAAGGGGTTCAAGGCCATGCGCCACATCCTCGGACAGCCAGCGCTGGCCGGCTACGGCGGCCGCGAGCTGCCGGCCTCCGCCGGCGCGCGCACCGATGCGCAGATCGAGCAGTTCATCCGCAGCCATGCCGACACCATCTACCACCCGGTAGGCAGCTGCCGCATGGGCAATGGGCCGCTCGACGTGGTGGACGCCCAATTGCGCGTGCATGGGGTGGCCGGCCTGCGCGTGGTCGACGCTTCGATCATGCCGCGCATCGTCGGCGGCAACACCAACGCACCGGTCATCATGATCGCGGAGAAGGCGGCCGACATGATCAAGGCGGCCGCGCGCGCGCCGCAAGAAGACGCGGCTCAGGAAGCGAAGCGCTTGCGGGTCAGCGCCAGCGCAACCCAGAACGCCACCACCGTATAGGCGGCCAGCACCAGCACGTCGCGCAGCCCGTCCGCCGGCCACTGGCCCATGAACATAGGGCGCACCAGTTCCACCGCGTTGGTCAGCGGCAGCCAGTCGGACACCGCGCGCAGCGGCGGGGGCAATTGCTCGCGCGGGAAGAACACGCCGGACAGGAACATCATGGGCGTGAGGAACAGCGTGAAGTAATAAGTGAAGAAATCATATCCCTTGGCCAGCGCGTTGAAAATCAGCGCGATGCACGAGAACGTGATCCCGGCGCCCAGCAGCACCAGCCACGCGGCCAGCAATTTAGGGCTGGCGCTGATGCCCAGGGCCAGCATGACGCACAGGATGGCCGTCACCGTGAAGATGGACTTGAAGGCCGCCCACAGCATCTCGGCCAGCACGATGTTGTCCAGGCTGACCGGCGCGTTCATGATGCCGTCCCAGGTCTTTTGCACGTGCATGCGGGAGAAGGCCGAATAGAGCGCCTCGAACGAAGCGGCGTTCATCGCGCTCATGCAGATCGAGCCGCTCGCCAGGAACAGGATGTAGGGCACCCGGGTCTCTCCGGCCGTTGTCGTGACGTGCACTTCCCCGACCAGCGCGCCCATGCCATAGCCGAAGGCCACCAGCCACATCAGCGGCTCGGCGATGTTGCCCACCAGGCTGGGGATCGCCAGCTTGCGCCACACCAGCAGGTTGCGCAGGAACACCGGCCACCAGCGCAATGAAAGATCGGGAACGCGCCAGATGCTCTGGTTCATGGTCAGCCTTCTTCCCGGATCTGCCGGCCGGTGAGCTTGAGGAACAGGTCCTCGAGGTTGGCCGGGCGATGCAAGGTGCGCAGCTTCGGATGCGCCGCCAGCGCATCGAGCAATTGCCTGGCGTCCTGCGTGTAGAAGAACACCGTCTCGCCACTGACCTCGACCCGCGCCGCCAATGCCTTCAGCGGCGAATCGACCAGCGCCAGCGCGCCGTTGCCGTAAGCCTCCACCACGTCGGGCTCCAGGTACTGCGCGATCAGGTCGCGCGGCCGGCCTTGCGCGATCTTCTTTCCATGGTCCAGCACCAGCAGTCGGGAGCACAGCCGCTCCGCCTCGTCCATGAAGTGGGTCGTCAGCAGGATCGACTTGCCTTGCTGCAGCAGCAATTGCAGCCGCTCCCACATCAGGTGGCGGGCCTGCGGGTCGAGCCCGGTGGTCGGCTCGTCGAGCATCAGCAGGCGCGGGTCGTTCACCAGGGCGCGCGCCAGGCTGAGGCGGCGGCGCATGCCGCCCGAGAGTTCGCCGGGTTTGGCGTCGGCCTTGTGCGACAGCGCGGCAAATTCCAGCAACCGGGGGATGCGCTCGCGGATCTGCGCGTCCTTCATGCCGAAGTAGCGTCCATAGACCAGCAGGTTCTCGGCGCAGCTGAAGTCGGGGTCCAGCGTGTCGAACTGGCTCACCACGCCCAATTGGGCCTTGATCGACAGCGCATCCCGTGGCATCGACAATCCGAGCGCGGTGATCGAGCCGGCGTCCGGCGGCGTCAGGCCCAGGCACATGCGGATGGTGGTGGTCTTGCCCGCGCCGTTCGGCCCGATCACGCCGAGGCACTCGCCGCGCTCGATCTCGAACGACAGGTTCTTCACCACCTCGGCCTGGCCATAGCGCTTGCTGAGGTCGCGCGCCTCGAACAGATGCTCCGTCATGCCTTAATTGTGTCCCAGGGCCTGTACCGGGGTGTCGGTAGCCTAGAATTTTCGCTTTCCGCAACTACCGGTGACCGAAGTGTCCAATCGCCTGGCCGTGACGCCGCAGTACCTGATGCCCAAGCGGGCGATCACCGTGTTCGCCGGCATGGTCGCCAACTGGCATGGCGGGCCGCTGACCCACGCGATCATCCGCAGGTTCGTCGCCAAGTACCGCGTGGACATGAGCGAAGCGGCCGACCCGCGCATAGAGAGCTACGCCAGCTTCAACGAGTTCTTCACCCGCCCCTTGCGCGACGGCATTCGCCCGATCGCCGACGCGCCGTTCGTCTGCCCGGTGGACGCCGCCATCAGCCAGTTCGGGCCGATCGAGCACGACCAGATCTTCCAGGCCAAGGGCCACAGTTATTCAACGCGCGCGCTGGTCGGCGGCGACCAGTCGCTGGCGCACCAGTTCGACCATGGGCACTTCGCCACGCTGTACCTCGCGCCCAAGGACTACCACCGCATCCACATGCCGTGCGAAGGACGCCTCAGGCGGATGATCTACATCCCGGGCGACCTGTTTTCGGTCAACCCGCTGACGGCGCGGCATGTCCCCAGCCTGTTCGCGCGCAATGAGCGCGTGGTCTGTGTCTTCGACACAGAGCACGGGCCGTTCGTCAACGTGCTGGTCGGCGCGACCATCGTCGGCAGCATGGCCACGGTCTGGCATGGCGTGGTGAATCCTCCGCGCACCGGCACCATCCGCGAATGGCGCTACGACAATGAGGAAATCGTGCTGGCCAAGGGCGCGGAGATGGGCCGCTTCCTGCTCGGCTCCACCATCGTCATGCTGTTCCCGAAGAATGTGGTGACCTTCCATCCCGACTGGGCGCCGACCCGGCCGGTGCGGCTGGGCGAGGCGATGGCGGCGGCGCGTCCCTGACGCTTTCCAATCGGGCCGGTTGTGGTTATAAAGCGTGGATCGCCCGGCAAGATGCCGCGTGCGACCCGCTCACGAAAGGAACCGCGCCATGCACTATCGCTGCCCCCAGTGCACGCAGATGCTCAGCGTGCCCAAACTGTTCTTCAGCGACGTTTCCGCCTGCAAGCATTGCGGGCAGAAGGTCCAATTGGGCGACTTCGTCGCGTTTTTCGTCGCGGCCATGGCCATGCTGGTCGCAGCATTGAGCACGCTGTACCTGCTCACGCACGGGTTGGGCGATCCGATCGTCGCCGGCGGCTACGCGCTGTCGGTCGGGATGGGAACCGGCATCCTGGTGCTGGGGCTGCTGGGCCGCGCCATGGCGGTGCGCACCCACGCCCGGCGCCAGGGGCCCGCGACCACGACTTCGCACACTCTCTGACCGCTCACTGAAACGCCACTTCGTCGAAGCTGCGCAGCTTGCGGCTGTGCAGCCGCTGGCTGCCTTCGGCGCGCAGGATTTCGATCGCGCGCATGCCGATTCGCAGGTGCTGGTCGACCCGCTCGCGGTAGAAGTGGTTGGCCATGCCGGGCAGCTTGATCTCGCCGTGCAGCGGCTTGTCGCTCACGCACAGCAGGGTGCCGTAGGGCACGCGGAAGCGGAAGCCGTTGGCGGCGATGGTCGCGCTCTCCATGTCCAGCGCCACCGCGCGGCTCTGGCTGAAGCGGCGCTGCGGCTGGTTGTTCGGCAGCAGCTCCCAGTTGCGGTTGTCGGTGCTGGCCACCGTGCCGGTGCGCATGATGGTCTTGAGGGCCGGGCCGTCGAGCTGCGTGACCTCGGCCACCGCCTTCTCCAGCGCCAGCTGGATCTCGGCCAGCGCCGGGATCGGCACCCACAGCGGCAGCTCCTCGTCGAGCACGTGGTCCTCGCGCACATAGGCGTGGGCCAGCACGTAGTCGCCCAGCTGCTGGCTGTTGCGCAGGCCCGCGCAGTGGCCGAGCATCATCCAGGCATGCGGGCGCAGCACGGCGATATGGTCCGTGATCGTCTTGGCGTTGGCGGGGCCGACGCCGATGTTGACCATTGTGATGCCGCTGTGGTCGGCGCGCATCAAGTGATAGGCCGGCATCTGCGGCAGGCGCGGCGGCACGCTGCCCAGGTCGTCGCCGGGCTGGGCCTTCAGGCCCACGCGGCGCGTGACGACGTTGCCGGGCTCGACGAAAGCGCAGTAGTCGCTGTCGGGCGACGCCATTGCCTCGTGACCGAGGCGCACGAACTCGTCGATGTA
>JAQGMS010000390.1 GCA_028292245.1 Ramlibacter sp. | reverse complement strand
CGGCGAAGAATTTCGGTTGAACAGACAAGACAAGGGCCCCCTCGGGCCCTTGTCCAGGGTCGGCGCCGCTGCGCGGCGTCGGTCAGCTAGCGAAACGGCACGCCGGTCAACCTGGTGCCGGCCTTGATGCCCTTCTTCGCGAACCAGCCCTTGTTCATCTCCAGCACGTAGCGCACGGGCTTGGCGGAGCAGTGGGAGTCGTCCGTCTGGGGCGCCATGTCCTCGATGTTGACGATGGTGCCGTCGTCTCCCACGAAGGCCGCCGACAGCGGCAGCAGGGTGTTCCTCATCCAGAAGCATTGCTGGCTGGGGTATTCGAAGACGAACAGCATCCCCTCCTGCTGCGGCATTTCCTGCCGATACATCAGCCCGGTCATGCGCTGGTCCTGGGTGGCGGCCACCTGGGCGTCGATCTGGTGCATGCCGGCGCCGAGCTTCACGCGCGGCAGCGTCATCTGGGGGTCCTGCGCCAGGGCCAGGGTGGTGGCCAGGGCGGCAGCGAGTGCGAACAGCTTTTTCATCGGGCGTATTGTGGCGGCGGACCAGGAAAAATGCCCGCGCGGGGCGGGCATTTCACGAGCGAAACCCTGGAATCAGGACTTCGTGTCGGAGGCCTTGGCGGCGGACTTCTTGGCCGCGGTCTTCTTGGCGGCCTTCTTCTTGGCGGCCTTCTTTTCGGTCTTCGTGTCAGCCTTGGCTTCGGCCTTGGCGCCGGAAGCAGCGGCCATCGGCGCGCCGACGTGCGAAGCGGCAAAGGAAGAGACGGCGAAGAGGGAAGCGATCAGGGCGGCGAGCAGCTTGTTCATGAAAAACGTCCTTTGAGGGGTTGTCCGGATTTGGAATTTTTCCCTCCGTCAACCGGAAGGCCCATCCGTAACGGCGTGTGGAGCCCGGCGGTTGACAGGCTCCGTCCAAAATGAAAAGCCCGCCGGGAGGCGGGCTTTTTCCGGGACAGGGGGGCCGGAACCGGCGGACCCTGCGAGCCGACGTCGAGAAATTACGACTTCTTGGCTTCGTCCTTCTTCTCTTCGGCCTTCTTTTCGGCCTTGGCATCGACCTTCACGGCCTTCGCGGCCTTGGCGGTCTTCTTGTCGGCCTTGGCGACCTTCTTTTCGGTCTTGGCATCAGCCTTGACTTCGGCCTTGGCTTCGGTCTTGGCGGCAGCCTTTTCTTCCTTCTTCGCTTCGACCTTGGCTTCCGTCTTGGCGGTGGCCTTGGCTTCGGTCTTCGCCGGGGCGGCGGCGGCAGCCGGGGCGGCGGGGGCCTGGGCGAACACGGCAGCGGAGAAGAGGCCGGCAACCAGGGTGGCGAGGAGCTTGCTCATTGGAATTTACCTTCAGATCGATCTGTTTTTGAAAAACGCCCGCCGCGGTTTCGGCAGGCCTCCCGGCAACGCGGCATGCTCGACAATGGTTGACACAAGCCTGGCGCGGGTGGGGCCGGAAAGGGAGGGCGGGTGATTCACCGCTAGAATTTGCGGGTTTGCCGCTTGCCGCAGGCAAGCTGATTTCCCTTCCCCGGAGACGTTTTCCCCCCATGGCCTACCAGCACATCAAGGTGCCCGCACAGGGCGCGAAGATCACCGTCAACGCCGACATGTCCCTGAACGTGCCGGACCAGCCCATCCTCCCGTACATCGAGGGCGACGGCACCGGCATCGACATCACGCCGGTGATGCTGAAGGTGGTCGATGCGGCCGTGGCCAAGGCCTACGGCGGCAAGAAGAAGATCCAGTGGATGGAAATCTTCGCCGGCGAGAAGGCCACCCGGGTCTACGGCCCGGACGTCTGGCTGCCCGACGAAACCCTGGCCGCCGCGCGCGAATACGTCGTCTCCATCAAGGGCCCGCTGACCACCCCGGTGGGCGGCGGCATCCGCTCGCTGAACGTGGCCCTGCGCCAGGAACTGGACCTGTACGTCTGCCTGCGCCCCATCCAGTACTTCAAGGGCGTGCCCTCGCCGGTGAAGGAGCCGGAGAAGACCAACATGGTGATCTTCCGCGAGAACTCGGAAGACATCTACGCCGGCGTCGAGTTCGAGGCCGAGAGCGACAAGGCGAAGAAGGTCATCGATTTCCTGATCAAGGAAATGGGCGTCAAGAAGATCCGCTTTCCGAACACCTCCGCCATCGGCATCAAGCCGGTGTCGAAGGAAGGCACCGAGCGCCTGGTGCGCAAGGCCTTCCAGTACGCCATCGACAACGGCAAGCCCTCGGTCACGCTGGTGCACAAGGGCAACATCATGAAGTTCACCGAAGGCGGCTTCCGCGACTGGGGCTACGCCCTGGCGCAGAAGGAATTCGGCGCGGCGGAGATCGACGGCGGCCCGTGGATGAAGTTCAGGAACCCGCGCACCGGCAAGGACATCACCGTCAAGGACGTGATCGCCGACGCCTTCCTGCAGCAGATCCTGCTGCGCCCTGCGGAGTACAGCGTCGTGGCCACGCTGAACCTGAACGGCGACTACATTTCCGACGCGCTCGCCGCGCAGGTCGGCGGCATCGGCATCGCCCCCGGCGCCAACATGAGCGACTCGGTGGCCATGTTCGAAGCCACCCACGGCACGGCACCCAAGTACGCCGGCAAGGATTACGTGAACCCCGGTTCCGAAATCCTGTCGGCCGAAATGATGCTGCGCCACATGGGCTGGACCGAGGCTGCGGACCTGATCATCAGCTCGCTGGAGAAGTCGATCCTGTCGAAGAAGGTCACTTACGACTTCGCGCGGCTGATGGATGGCGCGACGCAGGTGAGTTGCTCGGGCTTCGGGCAGGTGATGATCGAAAACATGTGACATTGCCCAGGGCCGCTGCGCGGCCCGTGCAATGTCATCCTCGTGCAGGCGCACTGCTTGGCGGATTGTTTCGGGCACTGAGGGCGGGCCGAACCGTTGTCACCTGCAATGGTGCCTCCGGTCCGGCCCAGGGCGGGGCAGCCCGTCTCGGCGAATGTCCCCCGCGCGGCCCACGCCTGCGGCTTTGGGCGCGGGAGATTCATTGTCCTACTTCGCCCCGGCCAGATATGGCTGCACGCCGGCGATCTCGGGGCGCAGATCACGCTTGAGCGAG
>JAQGMS010000153.1 GCA_028292245.1 Ramlibacter sp. | reverse complement strand
CGGCCGTGAGCAATTCCTTTTTCAGCCCGGGGAAGTGCACGTCGACGATCTGCTTCATCGTGTCGGCGTCGGGGAACTTGATGTAGTGGAAAAAGCAGCGGCGCAGGAAGGCGTCGGGCAGTTCCTTCTCGTTGTTCGAGGTGATGAACACCAGCGGGCGGTGTTTGGCCTTGACCAGTTCGCGCGTCTCGTAAACGTAGAACTCCATCCGGTCGAGCTCGCGCAGCAGATCGTTGGGGAATTCGATGTCGGCCTTGTCGATCTCGTCGATCAAGAGGGCCACCGGCGCGTCGGCGGTGAAGGCCTGCCAAAGCACGCCCTTCACGATGTAGTTGTGGATGTCCTTGACGCGGCCGTCGCCCAGTTGCGAATCGCGCAGGCGGCTCACGGCGTCGTACTCGTACAGGCCCTGCTGGGCCTTGGTGGTGGACTTGATGTGCCACTGCAGCAGCGGCACATCCAGCGCCAGGGCTACTTCCTCGGCCAGCATGGTCTTGCCGGTGCCGGGCTCGCCCTTGACGAGCAGGGGCCGCTTGAGGGTGATGGCGGCGTTCACCGCCAGCATCAGGTCTTGGGTGGCGACGTAGTTCTGGGAACCTTGGAACTTCATGGGGCGTTGCGATGAAAGGGCGCGGGCAATCGCGCCGGATATAATCGAAGGTTGATTAGAAGACTGACCTCTCACCGGGATTGTGCGCGCAAAATGAACAAGTTGTTGACCACGCTCTTCGCCCTGGCTGTCGCTTCCGTGACCAGCCTGGTGTCTGCACAAACGCCGGCACCGGCGCAGGCCAAAGCCTCGGCCGCGCCGGCTGCGGCCGCGCCGGTTTCGGCCCCGGCGCCCGCCGGCGCCAAGTCGGTCGAGGCCAAGGTCGCCATGTGCGTCGGCTGCCACGGCATCCGCGGCTACCAGGCCACCTTCCCCGAGGTCTACAAGGTGCCGATGATCGCGGGGCAGAGCGCCAAGTACATCATCGCGGCACTCACCGCTTACAAGCAGGGCGATCGCAGGCACCCGACCATGCGCGCCATCGCCGGTTCGCTCTCCGAGCAGGACATGGCCGACGTCGCCGGCTATTACTCGTCGCTGGGCAAGGACCCGGCCCACGTCCTGCCCGCCACTGCGGACAAGACGCCCAACTCGCAGGTTGCGGGACTGCTGCAGAAGGCCGCTTGCGTCTCATGCCACGGCAACAACTTCGCGACCCCGATCGATCCCACCTACCCGAAGATCGCCGGCCAGCACGCCGACTACCTCTTCGTCGCGCTGAAGGCCTACAAGACCGAGAACAATCCGGGGGTCGGCCGCTCCAACGGCGTGATGGGCGCGATCGCCAAGCAGTTCTCGAACGCCGAGCTCAAGGCGCTGGCCGGCTACGTCAGTTCGCTCGACGGCGATCTGAAGACCGTGCCGGAACACCGCTTCCGCTAGACGTCGAAGAAGACGGTTTCCTTCGCGCCCTGCATGTGGATGTCGAAGCGGTAGACCGGCAGTCCACCTTCCTCGCGGCGCTCGGCGACTAGCGTCGCCCGCCGCTCCTCGGGCACTGAATTGAGCGCGGCGTCGCCCGCATTGGCGGCCGCCTCGTCGCTGAAATACACACGGGTGAAAGCGTGCAGCAGCAGGCCGCGCATCAGCACGATGACGTTGATGTGCGGTGCTTGGCCCGGCCCTTCCGCGCCTGGCTTGACGGTGCGGAACGTGAAGCGGTTCTGCGCGTCGGTGCCGGTGCCCATCCGGCCGAAGGCACGAAAGCCCGAGGCCTGCACGGCGGCGAGGTCCTTGGGATAGCGGCCCTGCGAGTCCGCTTGGCTGATTTCCACCATCGCGTCGAGGATCGGCTCGCCGTCGCCGTCGATCACCTGGCCCTGCAGGACGATGTGTTCGCCGGCGGCCTCCGGCAGCGCGACGACATCATCGAACGGCTGGCCGAAGTCGTAGCTGTATTGGCGCGCTGCCAGGCCATAGGCAAAGAAGGGCCCGACGGTCTGCGACGGGGTGGGGCCGAAGTCGGCCTGCTGGCCGCTCATCATCGAAGGCTTGTTCATTTCAGCGATTCCCGAAAGGTGTTTCGTCCGCACCGCGCAGCACGATATCGAAGACGTAGCCCAGCGCGTAGTCCGGCTCCGTCACGTCCAGGCTGAAGTCCGCGATCAGCCGCTTGCGCAGGCGCTCCGGCGCGCTCATCACCATCGGGTCGAACTGGTGCAGCGGGTCGCCGGGGAAATACATCTGGGTCACCAGCCGGCTGGCGAAATGCTGGCCGAACAGCGACAGGTGGATGTGCTGCGGCCGCCAGGCATTCGGGTGGTTGCCCCAGGGATAGGCGCCGGGCTTGACGGTGAGGAAACGGTAGCGGCCTTCGCTGTCGGTCATGCAGCGCCCCGCGCCCAGGAAATTCGGGTCGAGCGGCGCGTCGTGCTGGTCGACCTTGTGCACGTAACGGCCGCAGGCGTTGGCTTGCCACAGTTCCACCAGGGTGTTGGCGACCGGGCGGCGGTACTCGTCCAGCACTTGGCCGGTCAGGATCATCCGCTCGCCCAGCGGCTCGCCATTGCGCCGGGAATTGCGCGTCAGGTCGTGATCGAGCTCGCCGATCACGTCGTGCCCGTACACAGGCTGGGCCAGTTCGCCGAGGGCGGCTTTCAGCGGGACCAGCGGCTTGGTCGGGCCGCGCTTGATCGTCGACTTGTAGCCGGGGTAGACGTAGGGCGGGTGGTTTTCCCAGCCGCGGGGGGTGATGGAGGTAGGCATTCCAGTACTTTATACATGAGCGAAAAGCATGTAAATTGAATGTTCTTATCTTTTTGATAACCAGAACGAATGAAAAAGATTTCGGCAACCGGGTTCGCCCGCAACGTTCAACTGCGCCACCTGCGCTGCCTGGTGGCGGTGGCGCAGGAGCGCAACCTGGCGCGGGCAGCGGAGCGGCTGGCGCTCAGCCAGCCCGCGGTTTCGAAGACCTTGGTCGAGCTGGAAACGCTGGCCGGCCGGCGGCTGGTCGAGCGCGGGCGCCGCGGCGCGCGGCTGACGGCCGCGGGCGACGACTTACTGGCGCACGCACTGCGCGTGCTGGAAGCGGTGGGGGAAGCCGGCCACAGCGTGGAGGGCGGCGCCGACGCGCGAGGCGCGCGCCTGCGGCTGGGTGCGCTGCCCAGCGTCGCGCCCGCCTGGCTGCCGCAGGCCTTGGCGGCATTCGTGCAGGCCCAGCCCCAAGTGCAAGTCAGCCTTACGACCGGGCCGAACCCGCAGTTGCTGGAGGAATTGCGCGGCGGGGCGCTCGACCTCGTGCTCGGCCGGATGTCCGATCCCCAGCACATGACGGGCCTGTCGTTCGAGTTGCTGCAGGCCGAGCCGCTGGCGCTGGTGACGCGGCCCGGCCATCCGCTGATGTCGCTGCCGGCGCTTTCGATCCATGCCGTGCTGGACTACCCGCTCGTGGTGTACAGCGAGGGCACCATCCCTCGCCACACGACGGAAAGTTTCCTCTCGGCCTGGGGCCTGAAATTGCCGGCGGCGCGCCGGCTCGACACGCTGGATGTGGCGGTGGCCCGGCTGCTGGTGCGCGAGACCGACGCAGTCTGGTTCACGCCGCTCGGAGCGGCGGCGGACGACCTTTCACGCGGGATCTTGTCGCGATTGCCGTTGCCGACACCCGGCACCGAAGAGCCGGTGGGCCTGTTGCTGCGCAGCGAGGCGGAGCCACCGGTTCACGCCCGCGAGTTCATGGCGCAATTGCGCGCCCTGGCGGGCCGCAGCCGCTAGGCGAGCGGGCAGATCTAGTCGCGGGTGGCGCGGCGCTGCACGCAGTCGATGTAGGCCGCGCCATCGGGCGGGCGCCCGGAGCGCTGGCTTTCCCACAGCATCTGGCCGAGGCACTCCATCGCTTCGTGGTGGGCGTCGTGCAGCGACTCCCGGCGCGCGGCCAGCAACTCCACCGCCTGGCGGATGCCGCGCGGCTGGTCGATCGAGCATTGCTCGCTGATCGACAGGTGCATCGACAGGTGCAGGAATGGATTGGTCTTGCCGTCCTGGCCGTCGTAGGTGCGGGCCAGCGCGGCGTCGGCGTCGGCGAGTTCGGGGTCGTACTCGGGATGCTCCGCCAGCCACTGGCCGGCCAAGGTTTCCAGCGCGTCCAGCGGCTGGCCGGCGCGCGTCTTGGCGTGAACAGCGCAAAAGAAACGCCGCACGTCTTCTTGCGATGGGTTGAACATGGCGGCCAGCGTAGCATGCACCGATGTTGTCCTACGGCCGAGCCAGAAGGCGCGTGCTACTGTGCTTTCAAAGGAGACATGCCATGACCCCGATGCGAATTGCCGGAATCATCCTGCTGGTACTCGGCCTGGCCGGCCTTTTCACCGGCGGCTTCAGCTTCACCAAGAACGAGACCAAGGCCCAGATCGGGCCGCTCAAATTGCAAGTGCAGGAGCAGGAAGCGGTGAACGTGCCCCAGTGGCTGAGTGTCGGCGCGATGCTCGTCGGCGGCCTGTTGCTGGGTTTCAGTTTCAAGCGCAACTAGCGCCCGCCCGCCTCAAGCGGACTGCGCGCTCAACAGGCGTGAAATCGCCTGCGCGGCATCCAGCAACGGCGGCAGCATCGATTCCTGCATCGTCTTGGCATTGGTGCGGTTGGCCTGGCCGCTGATATTCAGGGCGGCCACGATGCGGCCTGCACGGTTCGTGACGGGGGCCGCGATCGACACCAGTCCTTCCTCCAGTTCCTGGTTCACCAGGCACCAGCCCTGCTTGCGGGCCTGCTGGACCTTGGCTGCCAGCGTTTCCACATCGGTGATGGTGTGGCGCGTGAGCTGTCCGCGCTTGGACGCGCGCAAGCGCCGCACCACCTCGTCGTCGGGCAGGTCGGCCAGCAGCATGCGGCCCATCGACGTGCAATAAGCGGGCAGCCGCGAGCCCACGCCCAGCACGATGCTCATGATCTTGCGCGTGGGCACCCGCAGCACGTAAACGATGTCGGTGCCGTCGAGCGCGGCGGCGGAACAGGATTCCTTGACCTGCTCGACCAGTGCTTCCATCACAGGCTCGGCCAGGTTCCAGATCGGCATTGATGAGAGATAGGCGAACCCCAGGTCCAGGATGCGCGGGGTGAGCGAAAACAATTTGCCGTCGCTTTCCACATAGCCCAAGGTCTGCAGCGTCAGCAGGATGCGCCGCGCGCCGGCCCGCGTCAGGCCGGCGCGGCCGGCCACCTCGGTCAGCGTCTGCCGCGGCGCGGCGGCGCTGAACGAACGGATGACCTCCAGGCCGCGGGCGAACGACTGGACATAGTTGTCGCCGGGCTTGGGAGTGCCTGCATCGGACGCGGAAATTGCCATGGAGAGCGTTTACCCTTAAAATTCAGTATGCGAACACTTGTTCAACATTAGAACAAGCATTAGACCAACTACCTCGGTTTTTGGCAAGCACCCGCAGCCCCGCGCGCTTGCATATTCTGGAAGACTTTCATGATCGACAAGATAGCCGCCTCGGTTGCCGAGGCACTGAAAGATGTGCGCGACGGCGCCACCGTGATGATCGGCGGCTTCGGCACCGCCGGCATTCCCAACGAACTGATCGACGGCCTGATCGAGCAGGGTGCGCGCGACCTCACCGTCGTCAACAACAACGCCGGCAATGCCGACCAGGGACTCGCCGCGCTGCTCAAGGCGGGCCGCGTGCGCAAGATCATCTGCAGCTTCCCGCGGCAGGCCGACAGCTACGTGTTCGACGAGTTGTACCGCAGCGGCAAGCTGGAGCTGGAGCTGGTGCCGCAAGGCAACCTGGCCGAACGCATCCGCGCGGCCGGCGCCGGCATCGGAGCCTTCTTCGGCCCGACCAGCTACGGCACCGAGCTGGCCAAGGGCAAGGAAACGCGCGAGATTGGCGGCAAATTCTACGTGCTGGAGCAGCCGATCTACGGCGACGTGGCGCTGATCAAGGCCGAGCGCGGCGACCGCTGGGGCAATCTGGTGTACCGCATGGCGGCGCGCAACTTCGGCCCGGTGATGGCGATGGCCGCCAAGCAGACCATCGCAACCGTGCACGAGATCGTGCCGCTGGGCGCGCTGGATCCGGAGAACGTGGTGACGCCCGGCATCTTCGTCAGCAAGATCGTGAAGGTCGAGCGTGTCGCCACGCAGGCCGGCGGCTTCAAGCAGGCCGCATGAGGAAAGACCGGACATGACTTACCAGAAACGCACCAAAGACCAATTGGCCCAGCGGGTCGCGCGCGATATCCATGATGGCGCCTACGTCAACCTGGGCATCGGCATGCCGACGCTGGTGGCCAATCACCTGCCGGCCGGCATCGAAGTGATCCTGCAGAGCGAGAACGGCATCCTGGGCATGGGCCCGGCGCCGGCCGAGGGCAGTGAGGACTACGACCTGATCAACGCCGGCAAGCAGCCGGTGACGCTGTTGCCGGGCGGCTCGTTCTTTCATCACGCCGACAGCTTCGCGATGATGCGCGGCGGGCACCTCGACATCTGCGTGCTCGGCGCGTTCCAGGTTTCCGCCACCGGCGACCTCGCCAACTGGCACACCGGCGAGAAGGATGCGATTCCCGCCGTCGGCGGTGCGATGGACCTGGCGATCGGCGCCAAGCAGACCTGGGTGATGATGGACCTGCTGACCAAGAAGGGCGAGAGCAAGCTGGTCGCGCAATGCACCTACCCCCTGACCGGCATCGCCTGCGTCAAGCGCGTCTACAGCGACATCGCGACGCTCGACTGCACGCCGCAGGGCCTGAAGTTGGTCGACCTGGTCGAAGGCCTCAGCCACGCCGAACTCGAAAAACTCGTCGGACTGCCGATCGCGGTTTGACCCTCCCGGAGCAACATCATGACTAAACAAGCCTTCATCTGCGACGCCATCCGCACCCCCTTCGGCCGTTACGGCGGCGCGCTGTCCTCCATCCGCACCGACGACCTGGGCGCGATCCCGCTCAGGGCGCTGATGGCGCGCAATCCCAAGGTCGACTGGCAGGCCGTCACCGACCTGATCTACGGCTGCGCCAACCAGGCCGGTGAGGACAACCGCAACGTGGCGCGGATGGCAAGCCTGCTCGCAGGACTCCCGATCGAACTGCCGGGCGCGACCATCAACCGCTTGTGCGGCTCCGGCCTGGACGCCATCGGCACAGCGGCGCGCGCGATCAAGGCGGGAGAAGCGACGCTGATGATCGCCGGCGGCGTCGAAAGCATGAGCCGCGCGCCCTTCGTCATGCCGAAAGCCGAGAGCGCCTTCTCGCGCGCCAACGCGGTGTACGACACGACCATCGGCTGGCGCTTCGTCAACAAGTTGATGAAGGAGATGTACGGTGTCGATTCGATGCCGGAAACGGCGGAGCACGTCGCCACCGACTACAAGATCGAGCGCGAAGCCCAGGACCGGATGGCGCTGGCCTCGCAATTGAAGGCCGTGGCGGCGCAGAAGGCCGGCTACTTCGACAGCGAGATCACCCCCGTCACCATCGCCCAGAAGAAGGGCGACCCGGTGGTCGTGAGCAAGGACGAGCATCCGCGCGAAACCAGCCTGGAAGCGCTGGCCAAGCTCAAGGGCGTGGTCAAGCCCGATGGCACGGTGACGGCCGGCAATGCCAGCGGCGTGAACGACGGCGCCTGCGCCTTGCTGCTGGCCGACGAGGGAACCGCCGCAAAGAATGGGCTGACGCCGCGCGCCCGTATCGTCGGCATGGCCACGGCCGGCGTGGCGCCGCGCGTGATGGGCATCGGCCCGGCACCGGCCACGCAGAAAGTGCTGGCGCTCACCGGCATCAAGCTCGAGCAGCTGGACGTGATCGAACTGAACGAAGCCTTCGCCGCGCAGGGCCTGGCGGTGCTGCGCATGCTCGGCCTGAAGGACGACGACGTGCGGGTCAATCCGAATGGCGGGGCGATCGCGCTCGGCCATCCGCTCGGGGCCTCCGGCGCGCGGCTGGCGACCACGGCCGTCAACCAGTTGCACAAGAGCGGTGGCCGCTACGCGCTGTGCACCATGTGCATCGGCGTCGGCCAGGGCATCGCGATGATCCTGGAGCGGGTTTAACGCGAGCGCAGCTTCATCCGCAGGCCGACCGGCGACATGGTGAACGACATCAGTTCCTGCGCCGGCTCGCCGTCGGGTGTGTCGACACGGTCGATCTCGAAGCTGCTCAGCAACATCGCCATCGCCATCTTGATTTCGAGCAAGGCCAGGTAGCGTCCCGGGCAGACGCGCGGGCCGCTGCCGAACGGCATCGCCACGCGCTTGGTGGACGCTGTGCCTTGGTCCTGCGCGCCGGCTTCGAGCCAGCGCTCGGGCTGGAACTGGGCGGCGTTGGGGAAGTGCCGGTCATCCACGCTGTCGTGTCGCAACAGCGACCAGACCAGCGTGTTGGCCGGCACCGCGACGCCGGCGACGACGGTGTCGCGGATCGCCTCGACCGGCAGGTTCGGCGCCACGGGCTTCAGCCGCATGGTCTCCTGCGCGCAAGCCTCCAGGTAATCGAGTGATGCCATTTGCTCCGGCGTGAACGCGGCCGGGTCGGGCGCCAGCCGCCGCACTTCTTCCTGTGCACGTTGCAGCGCCTGCGGGTGGCGATGCAGCAGGTGGATCATCCAGGCCAACGTGTTGGCGGTGGTGTCCTCGCCCGCCAGCAGCATGGTGAGCACGTTGCCAGCCACGTCCTTGTCGCCAAGGCCGCTGCCGGGCTGGTCGGCCGCAACGATCATGGCCTCCAGAAGATTGCGCGGGTGCTCGCGCAGCGCGGGGTCGTCTTGCAGCCGCCGGCGCGCCTGCCCGATGAAGTTCTCGATCGCGCGGTTGATCTCCTTCACGCTGTGGTCGAGCCGGCGGTCCACCGGCAGGCGCACGTAGCGCCAATAGGGAAACAGCGAGAAGATCCGCCGGAACAGCGCCGGGAAAATCTTGTCCAGGTGCTGCTGGATGACGTCGTCGTCGGATTCCAAAGTATTCACATCGGTGCCGAAGGCCAGCCCGGCTATGGCGTCGACGGTGAAGCGCATCAGGTCGGACTGCAGGTCGATGCTGGCGCCCTCGCGCGCCGCTGTTTGCCAGCGCCCGCGCAGCCGCAGCGCCACCTTTTGCAGTGAGGGGAAGTAGGCCCTGATATTGCCCGGCGAAAAACTGGTCATGACCATGCGCCGCTGGTTGCGCCACGCATCGCCTTCGGCCGCGAACAGCCCGGGCTGAAAGCCCATCTCGCGGCCGACGCTGCTGCTGCGCACCGGGCGCCGGAAGGCATCGGGGCGCTCGCGCAGGATGCCGGCGATCACCGTGTGATCGGTGACGACGACCATCTGGCGCGGGCCCAATTTGAGCCGGAACACCGGGCCGTACTGGCGGGCCCAGCGCTCCAGGTCCTGGTGGATGCGCGGCAGCGTGACCTGGAAGCTGTTGCCCATCAGTGGAATGCCCGGCGGCCCCGGCAAATCGGCGATCTGTCGCAGCGGGGCAAGCACGGCAGGCGTGGCGGTGTCAGTCATTCGGCCACTGTAGCAAGGTCGGCGAGGGCTGAAAAACTGATTTCCGGCCCCGCCCCTTGCCACGGCGTGGCCTCGGTTTCACACTCCGGCCATGGAGACATTCAACTACAACTGGAACAGGCGCCGCGTGCTCGCGGCTTCGCTGGCCCCCATGCTGGCAATCGCAGGCTGCGCGGCCACGGCGCCACCCGCGCCGCCCGTGCCGGTGTCGGTGATCAGCTTCGGCGGCGGCTTCAACCTGCCGCTGTGGGCGGCCCGTGACCAGGGCTTCTTCGCCCGCCACGGCATCGCCGCCACGCTGACCATCACGGCCGATTCGCGCCAGGTGTTCACCGGCCTGATGGACGGCCGCTACCAGGTGGCGGTCACCGCGTTCGACAACATCGTCGCGTACCAGGAAGGGCAGGGCGAAGTCCCGTTCAACCCGCCCTCGGACTTCTTCGCGTTCATGGGTTCGGACGACGGTTTCCTGAGCCTGGTGTCCGCGCCCGACGTCGCGAGCTTCGCCGACCTGCGCGGCAAGACGATCTCGGTCGACGCCATGACCAACGGCTTTTCGTTCGCGTTGCGCGAGATGCTGGCGCGCAACGGCTTGTCGGAGACCGACGTGCAATGGGCGCGCGCCGGCGGCACCGACCGCCGCTTCGCCGCGCTGATGGAGCGGCAGCACGCCGCCACCATGCTGCGCGCGCCGTTCGACATCCAAGCGCGCAACCGCGGCTTCCACCAATTGGCCACCGCGCGCGAAGTGCTGGGACCGTACCTGGGCATCGTCGGCGCCGCCCGGCGCAATTGGGCGCAGGCCAACGAAGCCGCCGTGATCGGCTTCATCCGCGCTTACCGCGATTCGGTGAGATGGCTGGAAGGCCCGGCCAACCGTCCGGCGGCCGAGGCGCTGTTGATGGCCAACGTGCCGGGCATGAGCGCGCAGATCGCGCGCCAATCCTGCGAGTTGCTGCTGCATCCCCAGACCGGTTTCTACTCGGACGTGCGGCTCGACCCGCAAGGCGTGCGTGCCGTGCTCGCGCTGCGCGGCAAACTGGGCGAGCCGCCGCGCCGGCTGGAATCGCCGGAGAAATACGTCGACGACCGCTATTGGCAGCGCGCAATGGCGCGCTGAACCGGACAGACAAGGAATCTTTCGAAATGACAAACCGCATCGGATGGATCGGCCTGGGCCGCATGGGCGAGGCCATGGTCAAGCGCCTGCTCAAGAAGGAACACGGCGTCAGCGTGTGGAACCGCACGGCGGCCAAGGCGGCGCCGCTGGCGGAATACGGGGCCACAGTAGCCGCGAACAAGCAGGAGCTCGCGACGTGCGAGATCGTCTTCACCATGGTCTCGACCACCGACGACCTGAAGCAGGTGCTGTTCGGCGAGGGCGGGCTGGTGGCGGGTAAGGCCAAGCCCAAGGTGGTGGTGGACTGCTCGTCGATCTCGCAGGAAGGCTCGGCCCAGATCCGCGCCCAGCTCGAGGCGGCGGGCGTGGCCTACCTGTGCACGCCGGTGTCGGGCAACGCGAAGGTGGCCAAGGCCGGCAAGTTGCTGATGGTGTCGTCCGGCCCGAAGGCGCTGTACGACCAAGCCGAACCCTACCTGCAAGCGATGGCGCGCAAGGTGATGTGGGTGGGCGAAGGCGAGCTGGCCCGCATCTGGAAGATCGCGCACAACGTCATGTTCGGCGTGGTCATCCAGAACCTGTGCGAGATCACCGTGCTGGCCGAAAAGGCCGGCATCCCGCGCCATGTGTTCCTGGAGAGCATCAACGATTCGGTGCTGGGCTCGATGTACACCCGATACAAGACGCCGATGCTGACCAACCTCACGTTCGACCAGGTCACCTTCACGCCCAAGCTGCTGCTCAAGGACATGGACCTGGGCATGGCGGCGGCCAGGACGCACGGTGTGGTGATGCCGGCGGCGGCGGCCACGCGCGAATCGGTCGCACGGATGGTGGGGCGCGGACACGACGACATCGACTTCGCTGTTCTGCTGCTGGAGACCGCCAGGGATGCGGGGATGGAACTCAAGCCCGACAACGTGAAGATCAGCGACGGGCTGG
>JAQGMS010000119.1 GCA_028292245.1 Ramlibacter sp. | reverse complement strand
TTGCCGCAGCCCGACGGGCCCACCAGCACCACGAACTCGCCGTCGGCGATGTCGAAGCTGATGCCGTGGATGATCTTGAATTTGCCGAAGCTCTTTTCGACCTTGTTGAACGAGACGGCAGCCATGGGGACGCGTTCCTTTTTTCTTGTGCTCGGATGTCAGCTCTTCACGGCGCCGGCTGTGAGGCCCGACACCATGTAGCGCTTGAAGGCGTAATAGATCGCCGCGGGCGGCAACGCGTAGATCAGGCCGGTGGTCATCAGCAGTTCCCACGGCGAATCGTCGGCCGCCAGGAAGTTGCCCAGCGCCACCGCCAGCGTGACGCTGGTGTCGTTGGACAGCAGCAGGAAGGCGTAGAGGTATTCGTTCCAGGCCAGCAGCAGCGCGTAAGTGCCGACGGCGACCAGCGAAGGAACCATCAGCGGCAGGTACACCAGCCGGAACAATTGCATGGCGGTGGCCCCGTCCATGCGCGCGGCCTCGTCCAGCTCCCAGGGCAATTTGTCGGAAGCCTGCTTGAGCACCCATATGCAATACGGCGACGCGATGGTCACCATCGCGAGGATCAGCGACCACTGGCTGTTCAATAGGCCGTAGTTGCCCATCGTCTTGTACATCGGCACGGCCAGGAACGCCGCGGGAATGAAATACGTAAACAGCGCCATGTTCATCACCGTGCGGCCGCCGCGCACCTTCAGGCGGCTGATGGCGAAGGCGGCGCAGGTCGACACCACCAGCGTGATCACGCCCACCGACACGGCGATCAGCAACGAGTTGCCCAGTTGCCGCCAGAAATGATCCAGGTAGAAGTGCTTTTGCTGGAAGACGAACTCGAAGTTGCGCAGCGTCGGCTCCTTCGGCCAGAGACGGCCCGATGTCGCCTGGTCCTTCGACGAAATCGAGAACAGGAACATGTGGTAGATCGGAATCATCGTCCACAGGAACACCGGGATGCCGATCAGCAGCAGCTTGGCCTCGGTGGTCACCATCCGCAATGTGATGCGCTTCATTTGGACAACCGCTTCATCATGAAGTACACCAGCGGCAGCACCAGGGGCAGCGCCACCACGATCGACGCCAGCGACAGGTCCACCTGGTCCAGCCGCAGGTAGCGGATGCCCAGCGTCGCGAGCACGTGGGTCAGGTCGGCCGGCCCGCCGCCGGTCAGCAGGTACACGCTGTTGAAATCGCCCAGCGTCCAGATCATCGAGAGGATGGTGGACGTGAGGTAGAGCGAACGCATGGAGGGCCAGGTGATGAAGCGGAATTTCTGCAACACCGTGGCGCCGTCGACCGACGCCGCCTCGTACTGCTCGCCCGGAATGGCCATGCGCCCGGCCAGCAGGATCAGCGTCCAGAACGGCAGCGATTTCCAGATGTGCGCCAGCATGGAAAACGACAGCGCCAGCGCGGGCTCATTCAGCCAGTTGGGGCCGTCCATGCCCGTCATCTTGAAGATCAGCGTGTTGATCACGCCCCACTCCGGGTTGAGCATGAAGCGCATCGACAGGATGGTGGGAATCGAAGGCACCGCCCAGGGCAGGATGAAGATCATCGACAGCACCTTGACCCACCAGCGCGTGCTCAGGAAAAAGCCCGACAGGAGCAGCGCGACGATCATCTTCACGTTGACCGAGACGACCACGAAGATCACGGTGTTGACGACCGTGCGCAGGAAGATCGGGTCGGCGAACAGCCGCTCGTAGCTTTCCGGGTGGCGCGCGAGCCACAGCCCGTAGCCCACCGGATAGATCACGAAGACCAGGAAGACCAGCAGGTAGGGGATGACGAGGATCGTCCCCCAGAACTGCCAGGACGACATGCCGGTGCGGGGCCGCCGCGCGGGCGCGGCGACCGGGTCGATGACGGCGGTGCTCAGCCCGCGCTCCTAGTTGGCCACCGTCTTGATGCGGGCGATCATTTCGTCGACTGCCTTGTCGACCGGCACCTTCTCGTTGATCACGCGGTTGGCCGCCTTGGCCCAGACGTTCTCGTTGTTGAGGATCGTGAACTTGTAGTTCTTCGCGAATTCGAAGGTCACCGTGCCGTTGGCGTACTGGTTGTAGACCGACTTGCGGTGCGCATCGGCCTGCCAGAACGGGCGCTGCTGCGCGGTCTTCGTCACCGGGAACCAGCGGCCGAGCGAGCCTTCGACGTAAGGCGTGAGGTTTTCCTCCTGCATCAGGAAGGCCACGAACTCCTTGGCGCGCGTCTTGTTCTTCGCCTGGTTGAACACGACGCCGGTCTTCACCGCCGTGCGATAGACCATCTTGCCGCCGTCCGGCTTGTTGGGGAAGCCCGCGGTGCGGATGCGCTCGGAATAGTTCTTCTGCGCGTTCTCGCGCTCTTCAGGCTTGAGCGCCGCGTTGTTGGCGTCGTCGAGCCACTTCGCGGCGATCGAGATCGTCGCGTTGTGGGTCAGCACCGTGGTCTTGTTGTGGAAGGCGACGTTGTTGTCCGGGTCCTTCCAGCTGGTGGAAGAAGGCGGCGTACAGCCCTTGGCGTAAGGCGCGGTGTAGTCGGTGAGCGCGCCGATCAGGCCGGTGCGCACGGCCGGGTCGTCCACCAGCAACTTGCCCGAGTCGTTGACCAGCTTCACGTTGTAGGCGTCCATGAAAGTGAGGAACGAATAGAACGAGTCGCTCGAGTCCACGCCCAGCGGCTGGCCGATGCCGAAACTGCGCTGCCCGGTCTTTTGCCGGTGGGCCGGCTGCACCTTGTCGCACCAGAACGACCAATAGCCTTTCCAGTCGGTGGGGATGTCGCTTTCCTTGAAGCCGGCATCGGTGAGCATGTCGATCCAGTACTCGATGTGCATCGTCTGCTGCTTGATCGGGAAGGCGTAGTAGGCGCGGGTCTTGTTCGCGTCGTTGTAGAGAAACGTGGTCTCCACCGTGTTCGGCGCGAAGCGCGAACGGATCGGGTTGATCACGCTGCTGATGTCTTCCAGCTTGCCGTCGTAGGCCCATTTGCCGGTGACCTGGAAGTCGTACACGTCGGCATAAGCGACGTCCGGCGGGTTGCCCGAATCGAGCGCCGCGACGGTCTTGGGAATCATGTCCTGCACCGGATACTGCGACAGCTCGATCTTCACGCCCTTGTGCTTTTCCTCGTACTTCTTGATGGCCGCGAAGAGCGCATCGTCCTCGGCCTTGTAGAAGCCCTTGACCCACCAGACAGTGAGCTTCTCCTGGGCCGCAACCTGCCCGGTGGACAGCAAGCCGCCGGCCACCGCCATCGCAATACAAAGTGTCCTGATCTTCATTCCTCGTCTCCTGGAAATGGGTTCGAAAGGGCCGCGCGAGGCTTGGCATCGCGAGGTTGGATATCATATGATGTAAGCCAACTTCCCATGTCAAAGGGAAAACCCGAAGGACCACTTCGGCTTCCCTAAACGGAGTACCCATGGACGACAAACCCCGCAAGAAACCTTCCGAACTTCGCAGCCAGCAATGGTTCGGCCGGCAGGACCGCGACGGCTTCGCCTACCGCAGCTGGATGAAGGGCAAGGGCGTGCCGCATGACCAGTTCGACGGCCGGCCGGTCATCGGCATCTGCAACACCTTCAGCGAACTCACGCCCTGCAACAGCCACTTCCGCACGCTCGCCGAGCAGGTGAAGATCGGCGTGTACGAGGCCGGCGGCTTCCCGCTCGAGTTCCCCGTGATGTCGCTGGGCGAAACCATGCTGCGCCCGACGGCGATGCTGTACCGCAACCTCGCCAGCATGGACGTGGAGGAATCGATCCGCGGCAACCCGATCGACGGCGTGGTGCTGCTGATGGGCTGCGACAAGACCACTCCATCGCTGGTGATGGGCGCGTCCAGCGTCGACCTGCCCACCATCGGCGTGTCGGGCGGGCCGATGCTCAATGGCAAATGGCGCGGCCAGGAACTGGGCTCGGGCACCGGCGTGTGGAGCATGAGCGAGCAGGTGCGCGCCGGCACGCTCAAGCTGCAGGATTTCTTCGAGGCCGAGAGCTGCATGCACCGCAGCCACGGCCATTGCATGACCATGGGCACGGCTTCGACCATGGCCAGCATGGTGGAGGCGCTGGGCCTGGGCCTGCCGGGCAACGCGGCCTATCCCGCCGTCGACGGCCGGCGCAACGTGCTGGCGCGCAACGCGGGCCGGCGCATCGTGGAGATGGTGCACACCGACCAGAAGCTCTCTTCCATCCTCACGCGCAAGGCCTTCGAGAATGCGATCCGGACCCTGGCCGCCATCGGTGGTTCCACCAACGCCGTGATCCATTTGACGGCGATCGCGCGGCGCATCGGCGTCGAACTCACCATCGAGGATTTCGACAAGCTCGCCAGCGAGCTGCCGTGCCTGGTGAACCTGCAGCCTTCCGGCGAGCACCTGATGGAAGACTTCTGCTACGCCGGCGGGCTGCCGGTGGTGATGAAGGAAATCGCGCACCTATTGCACACCGACATCGTCACGGCCAGCGGCAAGACCGTGGCCGAGAACTTCGAAGGCGCGCAGAACTACGACCCCCGCGTCATCAAGACTTTCAAGGAGCCGTTCAAGGCCAACGCCGGCATCGCGGTGCTGCGCGGCAACCTGGCGCCGCGCGGCGCGGTGATCAAGCCCAGCGCCGCCACGCCCAAGTTGATGGTGCACAAGGGCCGCGCCGTGGTGTTCGAGAACATCGAGGATTTCCACAAGCGCATCGACGATGAGAACCTGGACGTCGACGAGAACTGCGTGCTGGTGCTGAAGAACTGCGGCCCCAAGGGCTACCCCGGCATGGCCGAGGTCGGCAACATGCCGTTGCCGCCCAAGGTGCTGCGCAAGGGCATCACCGACATGGTCCGCATCAGCGACGCCCGCATGAGCGGCACGGCGTACGGCACGGTGGTGCTGCACACCGCGCCCGAAGCTGCGGCCGGCGGCCCGCTGGCGGTGGTGCAAAACGGTGACATCATCGAGCTGGACGTGCCGAAGCGGCGCATCCAGTTGCACATCAGCGACGAAGAACTCGCCAGGCGGCTCGCCCAATGGAAGGCGCCGGAGCCGCCCTTGAAGTCGGGCTACTGGAAGCTGTACATCGACCACGTGCTGCAGGCCGATGAAGGCGTGGACCTGGACTTCCTGGTGGGCAAGCGCGGCGCATTCGTGCCCAGGGACAACCATTGAATTCCGTCCTCCAGAAATTCGACCTCAGCGGCCGCACGGCGCTGGTCACCGGGTCGAGCTCCGGCATCGGCCATGCGGTGGCCGGCGGACTGGCAGGCGCGGGCGCGCGCATCGTGCTGAACGGACGCGATCCGCGCAAATTGGAACTGGCGGTCGAGAAGTTGCGCGCTGCAGGCGCCGAAGCCGTCGCGATGCCCTTCGACGTGACGGACGGCGCTGCCGTGACAAAAGCCGTCGCACGCATCGAGGCCGAAGTCGGCGCCATCGACATCCTCGTCAACAACGCCGGCATGCAGCGGCGCGCGCCGCTCGAGCAGTTCGAGGAGGCGCACTGGCACGAGCTGATGAAGACCAACGTCGACAGCGTGTTCCTGGTCGGCCAGGCGGTGGCGCGCCAGATGATCCCGCGCAAGCGCGGCAAGATCATCAACATCTGCTCGGTGCAAAGCGAACTGGGCCGGCCCCACATCGCGCCCTACGCCGCCAGCAAGGGCGCGGTAAAGATGCTGACCAAGGGCATGGCGATCGACTGGGGCCCGCATGGCATCCAGGTCAACGGCCTGGGCCCCGGCTACTTCAAGACCGAGCTGACCGAGGCGCTGGTGAACAACGCCGAATTCAGTTCCTGGCTGGTCAACCGCACGCCTTCGCGCCGCTGGGGCGACGTGGAAGACCTGGTCGGCGCGGCGGTGTTCCTGGCCAGCGAGGCTTCGAATTTCGTCAACGGCCACATCCTGTACGTCGATGGCGGCGTGACGGCCACGCTCTAGACATGGACGCGCTCGTCATCCACGCCGCCCGCGACTTGCGCGTCGAGGACGTGCCCACGCCGGAGGTGCTCGCTCACCAGATGCGTGTCCGCGTGCGCTTCGGCGGCATCTGCGGCTCGGACCTGCACTATTTCCAGGACGGCGGCTTCGGCACCATCCGCGTCAAGGAGCCGATGGTGCTGGGCCATGAAGTGGCCGGCATGATCGAGCAGGTCGGCAGCCAGGTGGCCGGCTTCGCCCCCGGCGAGCGCATTGCCATCAGCCCCAGCCTGCCGTGCGGAGCCTGCCACTATTGCCAGCAGGGATTGCAGAACCATTGCCTGGACATGCGCTACTTCGGCAGCGCCATGCGCACGCCGCATGTGCAAGGCGCGTTTCGCCGCGAGATCGTGGTCGAAAAGGGCCAGGCCTACAAACTCGCCGACACAGTAAGTGACGAGGAAGGCGCGATGGCCGAGCCGCTGGCCGTGGCGCTGCATGCGGTGCGCCGCGCGGGGCCGCTGCTGGGCAAGAACGTGCTGGTCACCGGCTGTGGGCCGATCGGCGCGCTGGTGGTGGTTGCGGCGCGGCATGCCGGGGCATCGAACATCGTCGTCACCGACATGGGCGACTATCCGCTGCGCAGCGCACTGAAGGTCGGCGCCAACCAGGCGCTCAACATCGCGGCGCAGCCCGACGCGCTGCAGCCGTTCACCGCGGAGAAGGGCCAGTTCGACGTGCTGTTCGAGGCCAGCGGCAACGAGCGGGCGCTGCGCGGCGCATTCGACGCGGTGCGGCCGCGCGGCATCATCGTGCAGGTGGGCATCGGCGGGGAGATGCAGCTGCCGGTCAACACCATCGTCGCCAAGGAGTTCGACTTGCGCGGCACGTTCCGCTTTCACGAGGAGTTCGGCATCGCCGTCGACTTGCTGAACAAGGGCCTGGTCGACGTCAAGCCGCTGATCTCGGCCACCGTGCCTTACCGCGATGCCGGCCGCGCCTTCGCGCTGGCGGCGGACCGGTCCAAGGCGATGAAGGTGCTGCTGGACTTCAAGTGACGAGCCCGCGCCGCACGAAGCGCCCCGCCCTCTCGCCGGTCGCGCGCCCTTCGGCGGTGTAGCTCAACACGCCGTTCACCCACACCTTCTCGATGCCCTCGGCAAACTGCACCGGCTTCTCGAAAGTCGCGCCGTCTTTCACCCGCTGCGGATCGAACACCACCACGTCGGCAACGTAGCCGGGCTTGAGCTCGCCGCGCTGGTCCAACCGGAACTGCCGCGCCGACAGCCCCGTCATCTTGTAGATCGCCTGCTCCAGCCGCAACAGGCCCTTCTCGCGCCAGTAACGCGCCAGCAAGCGCGGGAAGGCGCCCCACAGCCGCGGGTGCGGCCGCTCGTCGTGCGGCAGGCCGTCCGAGCCGATCATCGACAACGGATGCGCGATCACGCGCTCGACGTCGTCTTCCCTCATCTGGAAATAGCAGGCGCCGCCCGGCTTGAGCCGGATGCAGGCCTCGCGATCCGTCACACCCCATTCGCGCGCGACGTCGGCGAGATACCGGCCGGCCGCTTCGGGGTGCGGCTGGCTGCCGGTGATCAGCACGTCGATGCCGTCGACCAGGTCTTCGCGCAGCACGGTGGAACCCGCGGTGTACGGATAGACGTCCAGCGCGATCGGCTGGCCCTTGGCGAGCTGTTCGATCAGCGGCAGGGTTTCGAGCGTGCGGCCCCAGTTCGCCGGGCCGGCGCATTTGTGGTGCGAGATCACCAGCGGCAAGCCGGCATGGCGCGCGGTCAGCGCGGCCTCCTGCAGCGCCGGCAGCACGCCGGCCAATTCATCCCGGATGTGGGTCGCGTAGACGCCGCCGTTGCGCGCCGCGACGGTGGCGACGGCAACCAGCTCCTCCACGTCTGCGGCAAAGGCCTGGGCGTAGAACACGCCGGACGAGAGCCCGAGCGCGCCGGCATCCATCGCCTCCTGCATGTCGGCCGCCATCGCCGCTCGTTCGTCACTGGTGGCGACGCGGTCCAGCGCGCCCATGTGCCGCATGCGCAACGCCGTGTGGCCGACCAGCGCGGCGACGTTGACACCCGGCCGGGCTTCGTCGATCGCCTTCGCATAGGCCGCCATCGTCGCGTGGCGGAACTGTTTGGCGCCGAGCAGCGACAGCGGCGCGCCCGGCTCCTGCGTCACCATCGGCACCAGCGAGATGCCGCAATTGCCGACGATCACCGTCGTCACGCCCTGCGACAACTTGGGCAGCATGTCGGGCTTGTCCAGCGCGGCTGCGTCGTCATGGGTGTGGACGTCGATGAAGCCGGGCGCGATCACGTGGCCGCTGCAATCGACCTCGGCCACATCCGTGTATTGCGACAGCAGTTCGGGGCCGATCTGGCCCACCGCGACGATGCGGCCATCCGCCAGCAGCAGGTCGCCCGCCTGCCCGGGCGAATTGGTGCCATCGACCAGCAGGCCGTTCTTGAGCAAGGTCGCCTGCGCCATGTCAGTTCTTCCCTCCGGGTTGCTCGGCGCTGTCTTGCGCGCCCGAATATTCCGCGCTGTCGAAGCCGTGCTTGTGCAGCAACTGCTTGAATTGCTGCAAGCCGCGCGCCACCTGCGGCCCGAGCTTCTGCGCCAGCCGCACCATCAGGATCTCGATCACCACCAGGTGCGCGAGGTAGGACTCGGTGCCCACGCGCATGATTGCGTCCTCGCGCACCGACACCGCCAGCACCATGTCGGCGAGCTCGGCCAGCGGCGTGTCGGGCTGCGTCAGCGCAACCACCGTCGCGCCCTGCGAGTGCGCGAACTTGGCCGCTTCCAGGGTATAGGGCATGCGTCCGACGTGCGAAATGACGAAGGCGACGCCCTTCGGCCCCAACGTGCTGGCCGAGACCAGTTGCTGGTGCGCGTCGAAGATCGCGTTCGCATTGCGCCCGAGGCGGAACAACCGGCTTTGCAATTCGTTGGCCATGAAGGTGGAGGCTGCGCCGACCGAGTAGCAATCGATGCGCTCGGCCTGCGCCAGCCGCGTCGCCACCCGGTCGATCATCTCCGGGTCGATGCGCCGGCCCAGCTCTGTGAGCGACGACACCGCCGCGTGGATGATCTTGCTGGACACGTCGTGCGCGGCATCGTCGGGCAACACGCTGCGGTGCAGGTAGGACCCCGACACCGCCAGGTCTTGCGCCAGCGCCACCATGAATTCGCGCACCGACTCGTAGCCGAAGCTGCGGCAGGTGCGCACGATGGTGGGCATCGACACCTGGGCCTGCTGCGCCAGTTGCTCCACCGTGGCGCCGACGGCGGCACGCGGATCCTCCAGCACGGCGCGCACGACGCTGCTCTGTGCGTCGGGCAGCTCGGGCAGGCGATCGCGCAACTGCTGCAACAGGCCGGGAGCCAGGGTGTTCATCGCTTCCTTTTAAAAACAGGTGCGGACGGCGCCGCTGACGGCCCCGTCGTCCTCGACCACCGGCATCCAGCGCCACTTGTCGAAGGTCGTGCAGGGATGCGAGATGCCCAGCGCCACCAAGTCGCCGACCTCGGGCGCGGGCATCGACGCGTCGAAGCGCAGGTAGGCGTGCTGGTCGTTCAGCGCGCTGATCTTCCAATCGGCGGGAGCGCCGTTGACCTGCCGGGTGCCGCGCGGCACATGGTGCACGGGGATCGGCATCTCGATGTCGTAGGAGATGTCGCGGCGGCCGCATGTGAGCAGGGCAAGGCCCTGCTCAGGCACCGACTGGACCATGGACCAGACTTCCAGCGCCGGCCGCAGGGATTCATCGAGACCTTCGCGGCGCTCGACCTGCTGCAGGAAGCGCGCGTAGTTGCCGTGGTCGTGCGTGATATAGCAGCCGGAGCGCAGCACACCGCGCACGGCCTTGGACAAACCCTGCATCCGCAGTAGCGGCATCACCAGGTCGAACACCGCCGAACCGCCGGCCGTGACCAGCACCTCTTCACCGGCGAACAATCCTTGCGCGTCGCAGGCCTTGGCGGCTTCGACGACGCGGCGCACCAGCGCCGTCACTTCGCGCGCGTCGTGCTCGCTGTCGCAGTTGGCGACGCCGCCTTCATAGCATTCGATGCCGCCGAGCCGCACCGCCTTTGAAGCGGCAATCGCCTGCGCCAGCGTGACCGCCTGCTCCAGCGTGCGGCAACCGGTGCGTTGGTCCGGCACCCCCATCTCGAGCAGCACGTCGAAGCGCGGCGCGTCCGGATGGCGTTGCGCCCACTGCTCGACCAGCGCCAGCTGTGCGAGCGAATCGACCAGGAACCAGACGCGCAGGTCGGCATGGCGCTCCAGCAGCAACGCCAGCGCGTCGAAATCGGCGTCGCACACCACCTGGTTGGCGACGATGACGCGACGTGCGCCCGCCTCGACGCCGACGGCCACCTGGTACAGCGTGGCGAAGGTCAGGCCCCACGCGCCGCCCGCCAGTTGCCGCGCGAACAGCTCCGGCGACATCGTGGTCTTGCCGTGCGGCGCGAACGCCACGCCCTTGCGCCCCGCGTAGTCCTGCATCCAGGCGATGTTGTGTTCCAGCGCCGAGCGGCGCAGCACGGCCAGCGGCAGCGGCAAGTCGCCGGCCAGCAGGTTCCAGTTCTTGCGGCCGATGTCGGCGGCGCGGCAGGGTTGCGCCGCGAGCGGATAGCTCTTGCAGCGGTGGTCGAGCATGAAGTCTTCGGTCATGGCAGTACAGCCTCTCCAGTCGGGCCCATGCGCCAGCACGCCGTCATGCGGCCGGGCGCGAGTTCGCGCAGTTCCATGCTGGCGCTCGCGCACTGCGGCAGCGCCATCGGGCAACGGGTGCGAAAGACGCAGCCCGAAGGCGGATCCGCCGGGCTGGGCAGGTCGCCTTGCAACAGCGGGATCGTGCGGCGAAGGGCGGGGTCGGGAATCGGCGCCGCCGCAAGCAGCGCCTTCGTGTAGGGATGCAGCGGATTGGCGTAGAGCGCCTCGGTCGGCGCAATCTCCATCACGTGCCCGAGGTACAGCACCACCACGCGGTCGCACAGGTACTCCACCACGTCGAGATCGTGCGAAATGAAAAGCAGCGTCAGTCCGAGCCGCTCCTTCAGTTCGCCCAGCAGGTTGACCACCTGCGCCTGGATCGAAACATCCAGCGCCGACAGCGGCTCGTCCGCGACGATGAAGTTGGGCTGCACCGCCAGCGCCCGGGCGATGCCGATGCGTTGCCGCTGCCCGCCGGAAAACTCGTGCGGGAAACGCTCCGCATGCTCGGGCCGCAGCCCCACCTGCTGCAGCAGTTCGTCGATGCGCGGCTGGCGCGCCGCGCCCTTGGCCATGCCATGCGTGTCCAGCGCCTCGGCCAGCACCTGGCGGATGCGCATGCGCGGGTTCAGACTGGCGTACGGGTCCTGGAAGATGATCTGGATCTTCGAGCGCAGCGGCCGGTATTGCGATTGTGTCAATTGCGCCAGGTCGGTCGCCGGGCCTTCGCCCTGGTAGACCATCTCGCCCGCAGTCGGATCGACCAGCCGCGTCAACAGCCGGCCGATGGTGCTCTTGCCCGATCCCGATTCGCCAACCAGCCCCAAGGTTTCACCGACGCGGATCGAGAAGCTGACGTCATCGACGGCGCGCACCGGATGCTTGCCGCCGCCGAAATATTTGCGGAGGCCCCGCACTTCGACCAGGGATTGCGCGTCGTTCATGCGGCGACCCCGGCTTCAGATTCGATGCAGCGCACGCGCCGCGCGCCGGACGGCGGCAGCAGCTCCGGCATTTGCGCCACGCAGCCGGCGTGACTCAGGGGACAGCGCGGAGCAAAGGCGCAGCCGGGCGGGGGCGACAGCGGGCTGGACACTTGGCCCGCGATCGCGACCAGTTTCGAGCGGGCGCCACCGGCTTGCCGCCGCTGCCGCGCCACGCCCGGCAGGCAGGCCAGCAGTCCGCGGGTGTAGGGATGTTTCGGTGATGCGAACAACTCGTGCACCGGAGCCGACTCGACGATGCGGCCGGCGTACATCACCGCCACCGCGTCGGCGTATTGCGCCACCACGCCCAGGTTGTGCGTGACGAACAGCATGCTCATGCCGGTTTCCTTTTGCAGGCGGCCCATCAGCGCGAGGATTTGCGCCTGGATCGTCACGTCCAGCGCCGTGGTCGGCTCGTCGGCGATCAGCAAGGTCGGGTTGCACGACATGGCCAGCGCGATCATCACGCGCTGGCGCATCCCACCGGAAAGCTGGTGCGGGTACTCGTCGATGCGGCGTGCCGCGGCCGGAATCTCGACCAGCTCCAGCATGCGCAGCGCCTGTGCCCATGCGGCCCGGCGAACCATCCCCAGGTGCATCCGCACGGCTTCCGCGATCTGCTCGCCAACGCTCAGCACCGGGTTCAGGCTGGTCATCGGCTCCTGGAAAATCATCGCCATCTCGTTGCCGCGCAGCGCGCGCAGCGACGCCGCGTCGAGCGCGAGCAGGTTCACGCGCCGGCCATCGCGCTGGGTGAACCAGGCCTCGCCTTCGACCACGGCCTGCGACGTCTTGGCGTGCAGGCCCATCAGCGAAAGGCTGGTGACCGACTTGCCCGAGCCCGATTCGCCGACCAGCGCCATCGTCTGCCCCGGCAGCACGGAAAACGAAACGTCGGCCACCGCCTGGATGCGGCCGTCGTCGGTCGCGAACGATGTCGAGAGCCCGCGCACGTCGAGCCGGGTGGGCTGGTTCATATGGCCTTCTTCAATTTCGGGTCCAGCAGGTCGCGCACGCCGTCGCCCAGCAGTTGCAGCGACAGCGCCGTCAGCACGATGGCCAGGCCGGGCGACAGGATGGTCCAGAACGCGCGGTCGGCGTATTGAACGCTGCCGGCGATCATGGTGCCCCAGGTGGGAATCTCGGGCGGCACGCCGACGCCGAGAAACGAGAGCCCCGCCTCGGCCAGGATCGCGTAGGCGAAGATGAAGGTGACCTGCACCAGCACCGGCGACATCAGGTTGGGCAGGATGTGCGAGGCCAGGATGCGCCAGGTCCGCACGCCGAGCGCGCGCGCCGCATCGACGAACAGCAACTCGCGCAGCACCAGCGTCGCGGCCCGCACCACGCGCGCCACGCGCGGCGTGTAGACGATCACCAGCGCCAGCATCACGTTCCACAGCGACACGCCGAGGATCGACACCAGTGCGATGCCCAAGAGGATGTCGGGGAACGCCATCATCGCATCGACAATCCGCATCAGCGGTGTGTCCAACCGGCGGAAGAACCCCGCCAGCATGCCGAGCAAGGTGCCGAACAGCACTGCGCCGGCTGCCGTGATGCCGCCGATCATCAGCGAATAGCGGGCGCCGTGGACGATGCGCAACATCACGTCGCGGCCCAGTTCGTCGGTGCCGGCCCAATGAATCCACGACGGCGCGCGCAGCCGCTCGGTCACGGTGATCGCGTTCGGGTCGGCACCGGAAATCCAGGGAAAGAACGTGGCCACCAAGACCACCGCCGCGAGGGCGATGGCGGCGGCCAGCACGACCTTGCGGCTGAACAAGCGCTGCGCCGACGGCAGCAGCCGCTGCTTCCACCAGCTCGAGAATCTGCTCATGCCCCGCCCAGCCGGATGCGCGGGTCGACCAGCATGTACAGCAGGTCGACCAGCAGGTTGATGAAGACGTAGATCGCCGCGATCACCAGCAGCGTGCCCTGGATCACCGGGTAGTCGCGGCGCAGCACCGCGCGCACCACGAGGTTGCCGACGCCGGGCAGGTTGAACACCGTCTCGGTCACCACGGCGCCGCCGATCATCAATGCCACCGTCAGGCCCAGCACCGTCACGATCGGCACCAGCGCGTTGCGCAGCACGTGCTTGATCATCACCACCCGCTCCGGCAAGCCCTTGGCCCGCGCGGTGCGCACGTAGTCCTCGCCCAGGATGTCGAGCATCGAGGCGCGCGTGAAGCGGATGATCAGCGCCGAATTCAACAGGCCCAGCACCGACGCCGGCAAGGCGAGGTGATAGAGCCGCTCGCCCAGGCCCGCGCTCGGATCGCCATAGCCCGAGGCCGGGAACCAGCCCAGGTACACGGCGAAGAACTGGATCAGCACCAGGCCCATCCAGAAACTGGGAACACTCGCGCCCAGCATCGCAATGCTGCTGACGGCCTGGTCCGCCGCACTGCCGCGCCAGATCGCCGCCGACATGCCGGCCGGGATGCCGATCAACGCCGCCAGGCCCACTGCAAAAAACGCGAGGAACAACGTCGGTTCGGCGCGCTCCAGCAACGCCTGCGCCACCGGCCGCTGCAGGAAGATCGATTGCCCCAGGTTGCCATCGAGCAGCTCGCCCATCCACACGACGAACTGCACGGGCAAGGGCTTGTCCAGCCCGTACTGGATGCGAGCCTGCGCGATGTCGGCGGCGGTCGCCTGGTCGCCCAGCAGCAGCGCGATGGGGTCGCCGGCGGCCAGCCGCGTCAGCATGAACACCAGCACCGCGACGATGGCGAGCACGACTACAGCGCCGGCCACGCGGGCCAGCAGGAATTTCAACGCGGGCATCGACAGTTACTTGGCCGAGAGCCCGGTGTTCCAGAAGAACGGCCAGGTCGAGGGCACGTAGCCTTCGAGCTTCGACGAGCGCACCGACAGCGCGTTGAACTTGCCGACTTCGATGAACGGCACTTCGTCGTAGATCACCTGCTGCACCTGGCCCCAGAGCTGGCCACGCTTGACCGGGTTGGTTTCCTGGTTGAACGCAGCCAGCGTCGCCTTCTTGGCCGGGCTGTCCCACCAGCCGGGCGCGCCGTCACCCAGTTGCGGCGGCGACAGCATCGGCTCGGGCAGCAGGCCCGAATGCGTGATGTAGATGTCCCACAGCTTCGGGTCGTTGCGGCGCGAGACCAGCGTGGCCCAGTCGACCACCACCAGCTCCGCCTTGAAGCCGGCCTTCTTCAACTGCTCGGCCAGCACCAGCGCCATGTTGTAGTGAAACTCGTATTCGCGGCTCGCCATCACGCGCACCGGCTGGCCGTTGTAGCCGGCCTTGCCGGCCTGGTCCTTCGAAGCTTGCGGGTTGCGCTCGTTGTAGATGTTGGCACCGGCCGCGGAGTAGTACGGCGTGCCCTTCGGGAAGAAGTTGGACTCGACCACGAAGAAGCGGTTGTCGCCGAAGCCGGCGGCCAGCAACTCGCCCTCGCCGATGGCGGTGCGCAGCGCACGGCGCACCGGCTGCGCGGCCAGCACGCCTTCCTTGGTGTTGAAGACGATGTAGGGGAAGCCGAAGTTCTTGGTGACGATGGGCACGACGCTGGCGCCGCCCTTCTCCAGCCGGCTGATGGCCTCGACCGGCAACAGGTCGGCGTAGTGGAACTGGCCGGAGAGCGATCCTTCGACGCGCGTGTTGGCATTGGGCACCGGCACGAAGCGCAGTTCGTCGAGCAGCGCTTCGCGCTTGCCGGCGTAGCCGCTGGAGGGTTCCTTGCGCGACGCATAGCCGTCGTACCGCACCAGCACCGTGAACTGGTCGGGCCTCCGCTCCTTGAGCTTGTAGGGGCCGGTGCCGATGAACTCCTTCAATTGCGGCGCGATCGTTTCCTTCGGCATGATCGCCGCCAGGCTGCTGGGCAACGCCAGTTGCGACAGCAGCGGCGCGTATGGCGCCTTGAGCTTGAGCTCGATGCTGTTCGGGTTTGGCGCGGTGAGCGACGCGACCTGCCTGGCCACCGACTTGCCGCGCGGCGACACCTCCATCCAGCGCTGCAGCGAGGCGATGACATCGTCCGCCGTCATGTCCTTGCCGTTGTGGAACTTCACGCCCTTGCGCAGCGCGATGGTGTAAGTCAGCCCGTCCTTCGACACCTGCGGCATGCTCTCGGCCAGCATCGGCGCGACGTTCCAGTTGGCGTCGAACGTGTAGAGCGGCTCGTACACGTGCTGCATGATCGTGCCGACCAGGTCGGCGGTGGTGATCATCGGGTCCAGCGCCTGCGGCTCGCCGATCATGGCGAGGTTAGCGGCGCCGCCTCGCGTCGGCGCGGCCGACGTTGCGGGGCCCGCGATCAGCAGGCCCGCCGCAATGGCAAGCCCCTGCATGAGGTGGCGGCGGCCCGGATTCAACACAGCGGAAAGCAGGGATTGCATGGCGGCTCCTGAAGTAATAACATTACAGCCGCGAATGCTAGATCATCCGATTATCGAAGTCAAACCCCTGTTTACCAGGGTAACCACGTAATGTTCTTACACCAAGGAGAGATTCATGCCCCCTGTAGAGATGCTCGGCCAAGCCCCTCTGGCGTCCGACCGGCTGGCCCGTCCGCTGTCCCCCGCCACCCGGGCCGGGGACTTCGTTTTCGTCTCGGGGCAAGTGCCCACTGACGACCAGGGCCAGGTGATCACCGGCGGCATCGAGGCGCAGACCCGCCAAGTCTTCAAGCGCATCGAGCAGGCGCTGGCCCTGGCCGGCTGCACGCTGGCCGACGTTTGCAAGACCAGCGTGTGGCTGGATGACGCGCGCGACTTCGGCAGCTTCAACCGTGTCTATATGGAGTGCTTCGGCGAGCATCGCCCGGCGCGCTCGACGGTGGAGGCGCGGCTGATGATCGACGCCAAGGTGGAGATCGACGTCACCGCGTACAAGCCCCGCGGCTGATACGCTGGCGGGATGGAGAAAACCCTTGACGTGGCCGCGCTGGGCGAGGCGATGCTGGAATTCAACCAGACGCATCCCGGCGAGCCGCGCTACCTGCAAGGCTTCGGCGGCGACACCAGCAACGCGGTGATCGCCGCCGCGCGCGCCGGCGCCCGTACCGCGTACCTCACGCGGCTGGGCCAGGACAAGTTCGGCGATGAACTGATGGCGCTGTGGCAGCGCGAAGGGGTGGCCACCTCCGGCATCGAGCGCGATGCGCAGGCGCCGACCGGCATCTACTTCGTCACGCACGGCGCCAAGGGCCACGAGTTCAATTACCTGCGCGCTGGCTCCGCCGCCAGCCGGATGACGCCGCAATGGCTGCCGCGCGATGTGGTGCGCCGATCGAAGATCCTGCATGTCTCCGGCATCTCGCTGGCAATTTCTGCGAGCGCGCGCGACACCGCGTTCGAGGCAATGGCGCAAGCGCGCGAAGCCGGCACGCTGGTTTCGTTCGACTCCAACCTGCGGCTCAAGCTCTGGTCGCTGGACGACGCGCGGGCGGCCATCACGCGGGCCATCGCGATGAGCGACCTGTTTCTGCCGAGCGTGGACGACGTCAACGTGCTGAGCGGCCACAGCGACCCCGGCGCGATCATCGACTGGAGCCATTCGCTCGGCGCCAAGCAAGTGGTGCTGAAACTGGGCGGCGATGGCGCCATCGCGAGCGACGGCACGCGCCGCGAAAAGATCGCCGGTCATCGTGTCGATATGGTGGACGCAACCGGCGCCGGCGACTGCTTTTGCGGCAACCTGCTGGCGCGCATCGCAAAGGGCGATTCGCTGTTCGACGCGGCGCGCTACGCCAACGCCGCCGCCGCGATTGCCGTGCAAGGCTTCGGCGCCGTCGCGCCGCTGCCGCGCCCCGAGCAAGTGAGGGCCTTGCTATGAGGCCGCTCGTCGCGCTCGACTGGGGCACCTCGACGCTGCGCGCCGCGCGGCTGGATGCGCAGGGCCAGGTGCTGGAAGAGCGCTCGCTGCCGCGCGGCATCCTCACCGTGCCGGCGGGCGAGTT
>JAQGMS010000102.1 GCA_028292245.1 Ramlibacter sp. | reverse complement strand
TGGCGAGCTTGTTGATCTGGTAGGCCAGCTGGCGGCGGCCCCAGTCTTCCACGCGGTGCACTTTGCCGCCGCCGGCGGTGATCATGCCCTTGTAGCGCTCCAGCATGGCCGGAACCTGTTCGCTCTGGTCCGGATGGATCAGCAAGATGATTTCATAATGACGCATAAAACTCCTTGTGGGTCGAGCCGCGGCGCCGCCGGGCTGGGGTTGGAGCTGCCAGGCGCGTCAAGTGCCGGTGCAGCAAGGGGAAAGCCCGCCATTATAGCGCGGCGGCCGCATTCCTGCCTGAGGGCTTGGTGGCTTAGTCGTTCAGGAGCCGGTCGAGCATGGCGAAGTGCTCCTCGCCGACGGCTTCCCGAATGCGCGGGGCGAGCGCCAGGAGGTCCATGTAATTCATTGCGGACATCACGGCATAGTTCAGGTTGCGGCCGCGCAGCCCCAGGTTCGACGTCAGCATGGCCGCAACCGGATGGGCGCGCTCATATCGCTCCTCGAGTGAGCGCCCCGACCGCTTGGCCTCGAGCTTCGCCGAGTTGGCCAGCGCCGTCACCGCTGCCCTGGACAGTTCGGCGACCAGTCCAAGCTCCAGCAGCTTGTCGATATCGGTCTTCGTGACGCCGCCTCCCTTGGTGGTGGCGAGCAGCTCGTCGACGGTGCGCTTGCCGTCGACGAGGATGAATACCGAGCGCTGATGCGGCGTCAGCGGTACTGAACGGTCCTTCAGGACCCGCTGTCCCTCCAGCGTCTTGCAGATGATCATTTCGCCTCCGTGCCGCGGTTCCATCCCTCGGAGGCAAGTTTGCAACGGCGGCGCGGCGCGCGCAAGCGCCGTGCCCTCAGTGGTCGTTCAGCGCGTTGTCCAGCGGCGCGTATTTCTCCGGCCCGACCGCTTCACGGATCTTGGGCGCCACTTCCAGCAACTGTTCGTAACTGCCGGCGGCTTCCACCGCCAGGTTCAGGCGAAAGCCTCGCAATCCGAGAGCGGCAGTCAAGCGGGTGGCAATGGGATAAGCCTCGGCATACCGCTCCTGGGGCGTGCGGTGCTTGTGGTGCTCGACCGCCGCCGCGTGGGCCTGGGCTGCGGCTTCCTCGGCGGCCGTTTCCTGGGGCGCCGCGTCCGAAAGCAGGCCCAGTTCGATGAGCTTGTCGATGTCGTCGCGCGTTACGCCGGTGATCGCAGTGGCGGCAAGCACCTGGTCCAGCGTGCGTTTGCCATCAAAGAGGATGAACGCGGATCGCTGGCGCGGGGTCAGCGCAACCGAGCGGTCCTTCATAACCCGGTGTCCAGCTTCAGTCTTGACTATGAGCATGGCTTCCTCGTTGTGCTTCCCTCGCCTTCGCCACTGGTGCGACGCCGGGCACTACCTCACACACCGCCTGCCTGAACACTTATGGGTACATCTGAAGCCCTCGTCAGGCCCCATTCAGGTGCGTAGAGCTTTGCACGCGCGACCGCACCTTTGAATTGGGGTTTATCCATACACACGAGCGCCAAAAAAAAGCCCGCTTGGGATCAAGCGGGCTCGGTTCTCGTCTGGCCCACCAGGGGCCTTCGATCAGTCGCGGGCGTAGATATCCACGTCCTTGGTTTCCCGGATGAACAGCATGCCGATGACGAAGGTCGCGGATGCCACGACGACCGGATACCACAACCCATAGTAGATGTCGCCCGTCGCCGCGACCATCGCGAACGCCGTGGTGGGCAGCAGGCCGCCGAACCAGCCGTTGCCGACGTGATAAGGCAAGCTCATGGAGGTGTAGCGGATGCGCGTGGGGAACAGTTCGACGAGCATCGCCGCGATCGGCCCGTAAACCATCGTCACCAGGATGACGAGGAACACCAGCAGCAGCAGCACCATGCCCTTGTTCATCTTCGCCGTATCCGCCGTCGCCGTAAGGCCTGCGGCCTTGGATGCGTCGCCGACGCCCTTCTTGAAATCGGCGATGGACTTCGCGCTTTCTGCGGAGAAACCATGGCGCTCGGCGTTCAGCGTGGCCGTCGGCGCCGTCAACACCTTGTCGCCGATGGAGACGGTGGCCGGCGAGCCGGCAGCGCCTGCCTTGTTTTCGTACGGCACATAGGACGTCGTGAGGGTGCGCTTGGCGATGTCGCAGGATGACGTGAAGTCGATCTCGCGCGCGATCGGGCTGCCCTGGAACGAGCACTGCGCCGGGTCGGCCGTGACGGTGACCTTCGCGGACTTCTGCGCGGCGTCGAGTGCCGGGTTCGCGTATTGCAGGATCATCGGGAACACGCTGAAGTACGTCAGCGCGGCGATCAGGCAGCCGGCCATGATGATCGGCTTGCGGCCGATCTTGTCGGACAGCGTACCGAACACGACGAAGAACGGGGTGCCGATCAGCAACGCCGCCGCGATGAACAGGTTCGCGGTCGTCACATCGACCTTGGCGATCGTCGTCATGAAGAACAGCGCGTAGAACTGCCCGCAGTACCACACGACGGCTTGGCCGGCGGTCAGGCCGAGCAGCGCCAGGATGACGATCTTCAGGTTCTTCCACTGCCCGAACGATTCGGCCAGAGGCGCCTTGGAGGTCTTGCCTTCCGCCTTCATCTTCTGGAACGCGGGAGATTCGGCCAGGCTCAGGCGGATCCACACCGAAATCGCGAGCAGCACGATCGAGACCAGGAACGGAATGCGCCAGCCCCAGTCGGCGAAGTCCTTGGTGCCCAGGCTCTCGCGCACGCCAAGGATGACGAGCAGCGACAGGAACAGGCCGAGCGTCGCGGTGGTCTGGATCCACGACGTGTACGCGCCGCGCTTGCCCTGCGGTGCGTGTTCGGCAACGTAGGTCGCCGCGCCGCCGTACTCGCCGCCGAGGGCCAGGCCCTGCAACAGGCGCAATGCGATGAGGATCACCGGCGCGGCGACGCCGATCGCCTTGTATCCCGGGAGCAGGCCCACGACGAAAGTCGATGCGCCCATGATCAGGATGGTGATCAGGAACGTGTACTTGCGGCCGATCATGTCGCCCAGCCGCCCGAAGACGATGGCGCCGAACGGCCGCACGAGAAAGCCGGCAGCGAAAGCAAGCAGGGCGAAGATGTACGCGGAAGTCGGGTCCAGGCCCGAGAAGAACTGCCCGGCGATGATGCCGGCCAGCGAGCCGTAGAGGTAGAAGTCGTACCACTCGAATACCGTACCCAGCGAGGAGGCGAAGATGACTTTCTTCTCCTCCCGAGTCATCGGTGCTGTCGAATTTTTCGGTTTCGCAGCCGCCGTCGCGCTCGCTGTCACCATGATGTCTCCTAAGGTTGTTCCGGTGACCGCAGTGTTCGCACTCCTTCTGACGCGAAACTGACTGGGGGTCCGGTTCCGGGCAAGCCCTGATAGGGGTATCCCTAGGGCTGCGCAGGATTCACCAACGCCCTGCCGGAAGGCTGCGGCCGCGTGACCAGACTGATGACGCCGGCGACCGCGAAGCCGATCGGCACGCCGAACACCCCGGCCGACAGCGGCTGGATGCCCAGCCACAGGTCCTGCCCGGGCGGCATGGCGAAGAAGCCGCGCACCACCTGCGCGTTGATCAACATGTAGTAGACCGTCACGCCCAGGCCGCTGAGCATTCCGGCCACGGCGCCACGGCGATTGGAACGCGACCAAAAGATCCCGAGCACCATCGCCGGCACGAACGCGGAGGCGGCCAGCGAGAAAGACGCGGCGACAAGCGGCAGGATCTCCGCCGGTTTGAGCGAAGCGACGGCGGCCGCCACGAGGGCAACCGCGAGCAGGGCGAACTTGGAGAGGATCACGCGCTGTTCGGGGGTCACGTGATGGTTGATCTCATGCGAATACACGTCACGCACCATGGCGTTGCTGATGGTGAGCAGCAGGCCGTCGGCGGTGGAAAGGGCGGCAGCCAATCCGCCGGCCGCCACCAGGCCCGAGATGACATACGGCAGGCCGCCCAGTTCGGGCGTGGCCAGCATGATCATGTCGGCGCCCAGGCGGATCTCGCCCCATTGGAGGATGCGGTCACCGTTCACGTCGGCCACCGAGATCAGCGAGGCATCGACCTTGGCCCATTGCGCGATCCAGGGCGGCAGCGCATCGAAGCTGCTGCCCACCAGGTTGTTCATCACCTCGAACTTCACCAGCACCGCCAGCGCTGGTGCGCTGAGGTACACCAGCGCAATGAAAAACAGCGACCAGGCGACCGACGACCGCGCCTCGGCAACCGTGGGCGTGGTGTAGTAGCGCGTGAGCAGGTGCGGCAGCCCGGCGGTGCCGACCATCAGGCAGAACATCAGCGCCAGGAAATTGCGCCGCGACACGTCGAAGGCCTCCTGCTCCTGCGCCGTGCCTTGCGGATCGCCCGCAAACGGCTGGCTGTGCGGCGGCAGGCCGCCCAAGGGCTTGGCACGCTCGTAACTCTCGTGCATGGCGCGCACCCAGGTCTCGCGAGCGCTGGCCTCGTTCTTGGGCAGCGCCGCGAGGTCGCGGTTGGCCTGCACGATCTGCGCCGAGTCGGCGCCTTGCGCCTTGAGCTTGCGCACACGATCCTGGGCCGCCGAGCGCTCGCGCTGCAAAGCGCCCTCGATGTCCTGCAGGCGCGCTTCGTATTCGTGGGCGCGCTTCAGGAATATGGCCGCCACTTCCTTCTCGGCCGGATCCTGGGCGAGCTTTTGCTCGAGTTCGGAAATCTTCTGGAGCTGCGCGCCGTAGACCAGCGGCGCCATGGGGTTGCCCAGCTGCTTGTAGGCCAGCCACGAAACCGGGATCAGGAATGCCAGCAGCAAGATGATGTACTGGGCCACCTGCGTCCAGGTGATGGCCCGCATGCCGCCCAGGAACGAGCAAAGCAGCACGCCGCCCAGGCCCAGCAGGATGCCGATTTCGAACTGCACGCCGGTGAGGCGCGAGGCGATCAGGCCGATGCCGTAGATTTGCGCGACCACATAGGTGAACGAACACAGCATGGCGGCGAACGCGGCGATCACGCGCGGCCAGCGGCCGCCATAGCGAACGCTGAAGTAGTCGGGCACCGTATAGAGATTGAGCTTGCGCAGATGGGGTGCGATCAACAGGGCCACCAAGCAGAAGCCGCCGGTCCAGCCCAGAACATAGGCCAGCCCCCCGGCCTGCGCCTCAGTGCCGCCGAAACCTTGCAGGTATAGACCACCCGCCATGCTGATGAAGGACGCGGCGCTCATCCAATCGGCAGCCGCGGCCATGCCGTTGTACATGGCCGGTATCCGGCGGCCGGCGACGTAGTACTCCTCGGGGTCGGTGGTACGGCCGTAGATGCCGATGGCCGCATACATCATCACGGACGTGAACATGAAGATCGGGCCCAGCCAGAAACGGGACAGCCCTTTCTGTTCGGCCCACGCTATCAAGAGCAGAAACGCGATCAGGCCCCCGATGTACGTGAGCACGGTGCGGTGCAGCCGTCGCTTGTAGGCCGCGTACTCCGCCGAATCAGGCATCGGTCACGCCCGCCGGCGGCGGCAGGTTGTCCTCGGGGGCCAGCCGCTTCATCACCGCCGCATAGAGGGCCACGATGGCAATGAACATCAGTACCGCACCTTGCGCCGCCATCCAGTAGTCGAACGGCCAGCCCGCGACCATGAATTGCAGGTCGCGCGCGAAAAAGCAGAAGCCGAAAGTGACGAACGCCCACACAGCCAGCAAGCCTGCCTTGAGTGCGAGCACGCGCGGGTCGTGCTTTTCCTGTGCCTCTGGATCGCCCATGGCCGATCATCGCACCGCCGCTCGGCGGCGTGCCTAGGTATTTGCTAGAAGCGTGCGCGCGTCAACCGCCGGCCAGTTGCCGCCAAGTCGCGATCACGCTGTCGGGATTGAGCGAGATCGAAGTAATGCCTTCGTCGGCCAGCCACTGGGCGAAGTCCGGGTGGTCACTGGGCCCCTGGCCGCAGATGCCGACGTACTTGCCCTGCGCCTTGCACGCGGCGATCGCGCGGCTCAGCAACGCTTTCACCGCAGGGTCGCGCTCGTCGAAGTCCGCGGCAAGAAGCTCCAGCCCCGAGTCGCGGTCCAAGCCCAGCGTGAGCTGCGTCAGGTCGTTGGAGCCGATCGAAAAGCCATCGAAGAATTTCAGGAACTCGTCGGCCAGGATGGCGTTGCTCGGCACCTCGCACATCATGATCACCTTGAGTTCCGAGTCCGGCGTGCCGTCTCCACCCTCCCCGCGCTTGAGGCCCTGCTGGGCGAGCAACTTGGTGACGCGATCGGCCTGGCCCAGCGTTCGCACGAACGGCACCATCACCTGCACGTTGGTCAAGCCCATTTCCGTGCGCACGCGGACCATTGCTTCGCATTCCATGGCGAAGGCTTCGCGGAACTCCTCGCTGATGTAGCGCGCGGCGCCGCGAAAGCCAAGCATCGGGTTTTCTTCCTCGGGCTCGTAGCGCGACCCGCCGATCAGCTTGCGGTACTCGTTTGACTTGAAGTCCGACAGGCGCACGATCACGGGCTTGGGCCAGAACGCGGCAGCGATGGTCGCGATGCCCTCCGCGACCTTGTCGACATAAAAGGCCCGCGGTGAGGCATGCCCGCGCGCGACCGACTCCACCGCCTTCTTCAAGTCGCCGTCGACGTTGGGATAGTCGAGGATCGCCTTCGGGTGCACGCCGATGTTGTTGTTGATGATGAATTCCAGCCGCGCCAACCCGACGCCGTGATTGGGCAGTTGCGCGAAGTCGAAGGCCAGTTGCGGATTGCCGACGTTCATCGTCATCTTCACGGCGATGTCGGGCATCTCGCCGCGCTGCACTTCGCTGACCTCGGTCTCCAGCAGGCCGTCATAGATGAAGCCAGTGTCGCCTTCCGCGCAGCTGACCGTCACCAGGGTGCCGTCCTTGAGCAGGTCGGTGGCGTCGCCGCAACCGACCACCGCCGGGATGCCGAGTTCGCGCGCGATGATCGCCGCGTGGCAGGTCCGCCCGCCCCGGTTGGTCACGATGGCGCTCGCACGCTTCATCACCGGTTCCCAGTTCGGGTCGGTCATGTCGGTCACCAGCACGTCACCAGCCTGCACCTTGTCCATCTCGCTGATGCTGTGCACCATGCGGACGGGGCCGGTGCCGATCTTCTGGCCGATGGCGCGGCCCTCTGCCAGCACACTGCCCCTGCCCTTGAGCTTGTAGCGCAATTCAGCCTTGCCCTTTTGCTGGCTCTTCACGGTTTCGGGCCGCGCCTGCAGGATGTAGAGCAGGCCGTCATCGCCGTCCTTGCCCCACTCGATGTCCATCGCGCGGCCGTAGTGCTTCTCGATCACGAGGGCATAGCGCGCGAGCTGCTCGACGTCGGCGTCGGTCAGCGAAAAGCGGTTGCGCTGTTCCAGCGGCACGTCGGTGGTCTTGACCAGCTTGCCGGAGGCCGCTTTCTCCTGCGCGCTGGCGAAGACCATCTGGATCAATTTGGAACCCAGGTTGCGCCGGATCACAGCGCGCTTGCCGGCTGCCAGCATCGGCTTGTGCACGTAGAACTCGTCGGGGTTCACCGCGCCCTGCACCACCGTCTCGCCCAGGCCGTAGCTGGAAGTGATGAAGACCACGTCCTCGAAGCCCGATTCGGTGTCGATGGTGAACATCACCCCGGCCGCGCCCAGGTCGCTGCGTACCATGCGCTGCACACCGGCGGAGAGCGCGACATCGGCGTGCGCGAAACCCTTGTGCACCCGGTAGCTGATCGCGCGATCGTTGTACAGCGACGCGAACACTTCCTTCATCTTGTGCAGGACCGTCTCGATACCCGTGACGTTCAGGAACGTTTCCTGCTGTCCGGCGAACGAGGCGTCCGGCAAGTCCTCCGCGGTCGCGGAAGAGCGCACGGCGAAGCTGGCCTTGTCGTTGCCCGCGCAAAGGGCCGCAAACGCCTCACGGATGGCCTGTTCCAGATCGGCGGGAAACGGCTGGGCTTCAACCCAGGAGCGGATTTCCGCCCCGGCGGCGGCCAGCGCTCGCACATCCTCGGTATCGAGCGCAGTCAGCTTGGCGTTGATTCGTTGCGCCAGGCCCGCGTGTTCCAGGAATTGGCGAAAGGCATGGGCCGTCGTGGCGAAGCCCGTGGGTACGCGCACGCCCTGCGGCAGCTGCGAGATCATTTCGCCGAGGCTGGCGTTCTTGCCGCCCACCACCTCGACGTCGGTCATTCTCAGGTTTTCAAACGGCACAACCAGAAGGTTGTCTAAGCGATGCTCCAGGGCGGTCGCGCCAGAAAGTGCAGACATGGGGAAACTCCAGAAGTTGAAACCGGGTCTGCGCTCCAGCGGAGCGTCGCGGCATGCACGGCCGAAAGCCTTTTTGCTTGTTCGAATGAGGGCGGGCGATGCATGCGGATGGGGAATCGGATAATTGGCGTCATTGTAGGCGCGGGCGACCGGCCCGGGCCTTGCAACAAAGCCGAAAGCACTACCGTGGCAGCCCTGCATACCCGCACCGTTTTCTTCGTCTCGGACGGCACCGGCATCACCGCCGAAACCTTCGGCAACGCGATCCTGGCCCAGTTCGAGTTCAAGCCGCGCCATGTGCGCATGCCCTTCATCGACAGCGTCGACAAGGCGCACCAGGTCGTCCGCCAAGTCAACCACACGGCCGAGCTGGAAGGTCGCAAGCCGATCGTTTTCACCACGCTGGTCAATGCGGAAATCCTTCGGGTGATCGAGGAAGGCTGCAAGGGCATGCTGATGGACATGTTCGGCACTTTCGTGCGGCCGCTGGAAATCGAGCTGGGCATCAAGTCATCGCACCGGATCGGCCGGTTCTCGGACGTCAGCAAGAGCCAGGAGTACCACGACCGTATCGAGGCGATCAACTACAGCCTGGCGCATGACGACGGCCAGTCGAACCGCGACCTCGAGCAGGCGGACGTGATCCTGGTCGGCGTGAGCCGCAGCGGCAAGACGCCGACATCCCTCTACCTGGCCATGCAGCACGGCCTGAAGGCCGCCAACTACCCGCTGATCCCGGAAGACTTCGAGCGCCAGCAATTGCCCGGCGCGCTGGTGCCGCATCGCAAGAAGATCTTCGGCCTCACCATCCAGCCGGAGCGGCTGGCCGAGATCCGCAACGAGCGCCGGCCCCAGTCGAAGTACGCATCGCTGGAGAACTGCCGGATGGAAGTGGCCGAGGCCGAGGCGATGATGCGCCGCGCCGGCATCCGCTGGCTTAGCACGACGACCAAGTCGATCGAGGAAATCGCGACCACCATCCTCCAGGAAATCCGGCCCGAGCGGCTGGAATACTGAGTCCCCCATCTCCAATAGCCATCGGCTAACGGCCTGATTCGATCAATGAATTTGATCAATGGAGTATTGAACCCTATTCTCCATAGGCATTTGCAATCAATCCATTCAAATCGACAGAGGAAAACTAATGTCTCTCATCAATACGCCGGTCATTCCGTTCCAGGCTACCGCCTACCACCAAGGCAAGTTCGTCCCCGTCAGCCAGGAAAATTTCAAGGGCAAATGGTCGGTCGTCGTGTTCTACCCGGCCGATTTCACGTTTGTCTGCCCGACCGAACTGGGCGATCTGGCCGACCACTATGAAGAGTTCAGGCGCCTGGGCGTGGAGGTCTACGGCGTCTCCACCGATACGCACTTCACGCACAAAGCTTGGCATGACACCTCCGACACCATCCGCAAGGTGCAGTATCCGCTGGTCGGCGACCCGAACCACCAGCTGGCCCGCTTCTTCGATGTGTTGATCACCGAAGGCGAGGACGCGGGCCTGGCCTTGCGCGGCACCTTCGTGATCGACCCGCAGGGGCGGATCAAGACCATCGAAGTCCATGACAACGGCATCGGCCGCGACGCCACCGAAACGCTGCGCCGCGTCAAGGCGGCGCAATACATCGCCGCCCACCCCGGCGAAGTCTGCCCGGCGAAGTGGAGCGAAGGCGCCGAAACGCTCACGCCTTCGCTGGACCTGGTTGGCAAGATCTGAGGCCCGCCATGCTCGACGCCAACCTCAAGGCCCAGTTGAGTGGGTATCTGCAGCGGATCACCAATCCCATCGAGATCGTCGCCTCGCTCGACGAAACGGCAGCGTCGGCCCAACTGCAGGCGCTGCTCAAGGACATCGCCGAGGCGTCGCCGTTGGTGAAAGTCGGCGAAACACGTGGTGGCCCGCAACGAACGCCATCGTTCTCGGTCAATCGGCCGGGCGCCACCAACGGCCCGCGCTTCGCCGGCCTGCCGATGGGCCATGAGTTCACCTCGCTCGTGCTGGCGTTGCTCCAGGCAGGCGGCTATCCACCGAAAGTGGACGCAGCCGTGCTGCGACAGGTTCGTGAACTCGAGGGCGACTTCGAGTTCGAGATCTACATTTCGCTGACCTGCCACAACTGCCCGGACGTCGTCCAGGCGCTGAACCTGATGGCGATCCAGAACCCGCGCATCCGCACGACGATGGTCGATGGCGCACTGTTCCAGGACGAAGTGAAGGAGCGCCAGGTGATGGCAGTGCCCACTGTGTTCCTCAACGGCGAGCATTTCGGCCAGGGCCGCATGAGCCTGGAGGAAATCCTTGCGAAGATCGACACGCGAGGCGTGGAGCGCGAAGCCGAGAAGATCGCCAACAAGGAGCCGTTCGACGTGCTGATCGTTGGTGGTGGTCCCGCCGGCGCAGCGGCGGCGGTGTACGCGGCTCGCAAAGGCATCCGCACCGGCATCGCCTCGGAGCGTTTCGGCGGCCAGGTGCTGGACACGCTGGGCATCGAAAACTTCGTCTCGGTCAAGGAAACCGAGGGACCGAAGTTCGCGCTGGCGCTGGAGGAGCATGTGCGCCACTATGAAGTGGACATCATGAACCTGCAGCGGGCCAAGGCGCTGGTACCGGCCGGTGGGCTGATCGAGGTGCAACTGGAGAGCGGTGCATCGTTGAAAAGCCGTAGCGTGGTCATCACGACCGGCGCGCGCTGGCGGAACATCAACGTGCCCGGCGAGCGGGAGTACCGCAACAAGGGTGTAGCCTACTGCCCGCATTGCGACGGGCCGCTCTTCAAGGGCAAGCGCGTCGCGGTGATCGGGGGCGGCAACTCCGGCGTCGAGGCGGCGATCGACCTGGCGGGCATCGTGAAGCACGTGACGCTGGTCGAGTTCGACACGCAGTTGCGGGCCGATGCCGTGCTGCAGCGAAAGCTGGCCACCCTGCCGAACGTGACGACCCTTCTCAATGCGCAGACCACCGAAATCAGCGGTGACGGCCAGAAGGTGAACGGACTGGTCTACAAGGACCGCGCGTCGGGCGAAAGCGCGAGCGTGGAACTGGAAGGCGTCTTCGTGCAGATCGGGCTGGTGCCCAACACCGAATGGCTGAAGGGCACGATCGAGTTGTCGCGGCACGGCGAAATCATCGTGGATGCCAAGGGCCAGACCTCGCTTCCGGGCGTATTCGCGGCGGGCGACGCGACGACCGTTCCGTTCAAGCAGATCATCATCGCCGCTGGTGACGGGGCCAAGGCTGCGTTGGGCGCGTTCGACTACCTCATCCGCAGTTGACGGCGACTTTGCGCCACAATGCCTTGAACAATACCAACGGGAGCAAAACCCATGCAAGGCGATCCTCAAGTCATCCAGCACCTGCAAGCCCAGTTGCGCAACGAGTTGACGGCCACCAACCAGTACTTCCTGCACTACCGCATCCTCAAGCACTGGGGATTCGACAAGCTGGCCAAGAAGGAATACGAGGAATCCATCGGCGAAATGAAACACGCGGACCGCCTGATGGAACGCATCCTCATGCTCGACGGCCTGCCCAACCTCCAGGACCTGGGAAAACTGCTGGTGGGCGAGGATGTCCCGGAAATCCTGGAGTGCGACCTGAAGAGCGAGCGCGGCGCGCAGGCGGCCGTGAAGGAAGGCATCGCGCACTGCGAAAGCGTGCGCGATTACGTGTCACGCGAAATTCTCGAGGACATTCTCAAGGACACCGAGGAGCACATCGACTTCCTCGAGACGCAGCTCGATGTCCTGGCCAAGGTCGGCTTGCAGAACTACCTGCAATCGCAGATGGGCGAAGGCGCAGCGAGCTAGCCCGCTGCGCGGGTCGCGCGCCTGTCCTTCCAAAAAGCACCAACCAGCCACACTGAGGGCAGCGCGACCATCATTACGGACACCAGCTGGGCGATCGTGCCTTCAGCCAAGTCCTCTGTGGCAGCGTGCCACCAGGCATTGTCGATGCCGGGTACGAGTGCGGCTTCCGTGAACTCATGGAACCCGTGCAGCAGCAGTTGCAGCGAGAACACCACCATGAAAACGGCCGTGACCTGGAAGAAGCGGCTCAGGTTGACCTTGTTGCCGTGACGCGTCCACAACCAGGAAATCCAGGCTGCCAGCGCGAACCCTGCCGCACCGCCCCAGGCCATGTGTCCAAGTTCGGCGCTGCCCGCCAGTGAAGCAATCATCGTCGCCGTTTCAACGCCTTCACGCCCGACCATGAACAATGCGAATGCAAACACTGCCCACCAACCGGTGCGGCCTTCCCGCGCAGTCGCCTCCGACAACCGGCTGTCGATCTGCTTTTTCATGTGGCGGCCCATGCGCAGCATGTGAACGGTGCAGCTGGTCACAGCCGCCGCTGCGACCAAAGCAAGCAGGCCTTCCCAGGCCGGCGACAGCGCACCGATACGTGCCAACACGACACCGAGCACTGCGGATAGCACCAATGCCGTGATGACACCGGCGCGGATGGCCGGCACCAGCGCTTCGCGCCCGGTGCGGCGCAAATAAAGCGCGGCGATCGCGACGATCAGCAGCGCCTCCAGCCCTTCACGAAAAGCAATCAACAAGGTTTGCAGCATGGCGGCCTCGCAGTGGAACCTCGTGGCGGGTTTGCCACGTTTCCTGAATTATAAATGAGATCGATTCGCATTTGCAGTAGAATTTTTGAATGCCTTGTCTGGAGCCCATCTTGGCGCACACGCCTCCCCATCCCGTTTCCACCCCCCTCGCTGCCGGCTCTCGCACCTTGCTGCCCTTGGGCGCCCTGATGCTCGCGGCGTCGGCGTCCGGATGGGCGCAGGAAACCACCCTCAACCCTGTGATCGTGAAGGACAAATACGACCGCGGGGCGCAGACTTACCAAAGCGGCGTCACCAGCACGGCGAAGACGCCCGCCGCAGCCAAGGACGTGCCGCAGTCGCTCACCGTTGTGAACGAAAAACTGATCCACGACCAGGGAAAGGACTCCTTCAAGGAGGCCCTGCAGAACGTGCCCGGCATCACCTTCGAGGCCGGCGAAGGCGGGCGCATCGGCGACAGCATCCGTTTGCGCGGCTTCAGCGTGTCGGGCGACATCTACCTCGACGGCATTCGCGACATCGCCCAATACAACCGCGACACCTTCCACTACGACCGCATCGAAGTGCTGCGAGGCTCCGCTTCCATGCTGTTCGGCCGCGGCTCCACCGGTGGCGTCGTCAACCAGGTCAGCAAGTTGCCGCGGCTGATCACCGAGCATGAAGTGAATGTCACGGTCGGTGACGGCAACTACCTGCGCACCACCGGCGACTTCAACATAAAAACCGGAGACGACGCTGCGCTGCGCATCGGCGCGATGACGACCGACTGGGACGGCCGGGCCGGCAAAGCCTCGACGCAGCGCCGCGGCCTGACCGCCGACTACCGCATCGGCATCGGTACCGCCGACGAATTCCTGTTCAGCCTCTATCACTTGAACTACGACGACAAGCCCGACCTGGGCGGTCGCTGGCTCGAAGGCCGCCCCGCGCCTTTTCCCAAGGACAAGTGGTACGGTGCCGATTCGGACTACCAGAAGGACAGCGCGGACATGGTCACTCTGTCGCATGTCCATCGATGGGCCGACGGCAGCACCCTGAAGACCACTTTGCGCGACGGCCAATTCAAGCGGGACTTGTGGGCGACGCAGGTGAACGCACTGGCCGCCACGCAGGCCAGTTTTGGCCCCGACACGGTGGTGCCGCGCGGAACACAGACCCGTGCAGGCGCCGAGCATCACACTTTCCTGCAAAGCGACTACATCGCCCGGCATGACTGGTTCGGCCTCAAGAACGAACTGCTGTTGGGCGCCGACCTCGCCCGCGAACGCTCGGTGCGCTATACCTATACCGGCATTCCGCTGCGACCTCCAACCACCGTCGCGCTGGCCGACAACAGCCCGCTGGCAGATACACGCGTGCGAAACCTGGCCACCGAATTCAGCTCGACAGCCCTGGGCGTGTACGCACAGGACACCATCAGCATCACGCCGTTCTGGAAACTGGTGGGCGGACTGCGCTGGGATCGCTTTTCCGGCGATTTCGACCGCACGGGCAACACCTCCCTGTCGCGCAGCGACGGCGTCTGGAGCAAGCGGCTGGGGCTGATGTACCAGCCCACCGGCGAAGTGAGCTACTACGCGTCCTACGGCACTTCGTTCAACACGTCAGGCGACCTGTACCAATACGACCCGAGCTCCGCCAACACCCCGCCGGAGAGCAGCCGCAACATCGAGGTGGGCGCCAAGTGGGAGCTGTACGGTGGCGACCTGTCGGTGCGCACGGCGCTGGCCCGCACCGACAAGTTCAACGAGCGCAACACCGACGTGAACCAGGCGTCGGGTGCGTTCTTGCTGTCCGGTCGTCGACATACGGATTCGCTGGAATTCGAGGTCGCGGGTCGCATCAATCCACGCTGGGACCTGTTCGCGGGCCTGGTGTTCATGCATGGCGTGATCGACCAGGCCGGCTCGTCCGCCGGCGCGCAGGCCACCGTCGGGCTGAATCCCGGCCTGACTCCTGCGCGCCAAGCCAACCTGTGGACCACGTACAAGCTCACCGAAAAATGGCGGGTGGGCGGTGGCTTCACTCACGTCAGCGAAAACAGCCCGGCATCGGCCAACGCCGCCCTGCTGCTGAACCGCGCACCGGCCTACACAAAATGGGACGCGATGGTGGAGTACACGTACAGCGAGAACCACAGCTTCAAGTTCAACGTCGACAACCTCACCGACAAGGTCTACTACAGTTCGCTCTACCAAGCGTGGCCCAGCATGGCGCCCTTGCGCACCCTGCGCGTGACCTGGACCGGCAAGTTCTGAGCTCCACATCGAGGCGATCCCATGCTGCTGCGAATCCATCAAGCGCTCGAGCCCCAGGAGTTGGCGCAGGTGCGCAGCCTGATCACGGGGGCCGACTGGACCGACGGACGGGTGACGGCCGGCGGCCAGAGCGCCGGCGTCAAGAACAACCAACAGCTGCCCGAGGACTTGGCGGCCGCGCAACAGGCTCGCCACATGGTTTCGGTAGCTCTTGCGCGCAATCCCATGTTCGTGACGGGAGCGCTCCCTAAGACCGTCTACCCGCCCTTGTTCAACCGCTACGGCGCACATGCGAATTCGTTCGGCGATCACATCGACAATGCCGTCCGCACGCACGCACCGACGGCGCGGCATGTACGGACCGACATTTCCTGCACGCTGTTCCTGAGCGATCCGGCGGACTACGACGGCGGCGAACTGGTGGTCCAGGACACATACGGCGAGCAACGCATCAAGTTCGCTGCCGGCGACCTGGTGATGTATCCGGGCACCTCGGTTCACCGGGTCGAACCGGTCACCCGCGGCGAGCGCCTCGCGTGCTTTTTCTGGATCGAGAGCATGGTCAGGCGAGACGACCAGCGCCGCCTCCTCTATGAGATGGACATGGCGATCCTGGCCTTGCGCCGGGCCGGGGGTGACACGCCGGAGACGGTCAAGCTCACCGGCTGCTATCACAACCTGCTGCGGATGTGGGCTGAGGTCTGAACTGCTGCTGAGCCGCCGATTTAGCCCTGTATCGTCTCGGGGGTATTGCAAATGCGACCGATTCGTATTTATAATCGTTTACTTCGTTCTCCTTCCCGACCTGCTCTTCCCATGATCGTCTGTGTTTGCCGCCGTGTTTCCGACCGCGAGATCGCGCGGCATGCGCGTGCGGGCATGGACTTCGACGACATCCAGTTCGAGCTCGGAGTCGCTACTCAATGCGGCCAATGCGAAGGCTGCGCCCGCGACGTGGTGGCCCAGTGCAGCGCTACCCAGCCGGTCGCCGCCATCCAGCTCGCCTCTTCCATCCTGGAAAGCCGGGTTTGGCCGGCGCGGCAGCCGGCGGCTGCGGCCTGACCGGCCCGGCTCGCCGGGCTTAGCCGTGCGACGGCTCGACCGCAACATCACCATCACCGGCAGCGTGGTCCTGTTCCACCTTGCAGCGCTCTGGGCCTTGCAAGCGGGCCTGCTCCGCCGTGCCGTGGAAATCGTGGTTCCCGTGGACATGGTGAGTGAACTCCTCGCGCCGGCCGCTCCAAAAGTTGATCCCGCGCCGCCGCCTCGAGCTGCCGAACCACTCAAGCCGCCCATGCCCAAGCAGCTGGAACGAGTCGTTCCGTCCGCTCCCCAGCCAACCGCCATCGCCGATCCGCGCCCCGCACCCAATGCGCCGACCGGCATTTCGGCGCCACAGCCCCCTGCCCCGCCCACCGCTGCGGCGGCGGTAACGCCGGCACCCGCTCCCGCGAAGCTCGAACTGCCGTACAGCAACGCCGACTACCTGCAAAACCCGAAGCCGGCCTACCCGCCGCTGAGCAAACGCCTGGGCGAACAGGGCAAGGTGGAACTGCGGGTGCTGATCGGCGCCGATGGCATGCCGCAGAAGGCCGAGCTCGCGAAGTCCAGCGGGTTCGACCGGCTCGACCAGGCGGCGCTGGCCACCATCCTCAAATGGCGCTTCGTGCCCGGCAAGCGCGGCGGCGTGCCCGAGGCCGCATGGGCGCATGTCCCGATCGATTTTGTCCTGGAGTGACCACCGCATGAACACCGAATTCGGCCTTCTCAACCTCTGGAATCAAGGCGATCTCATCACAAAGGGTGTGGCGCTGTTGCTGCTGGCGATGTCGCTGGCCACGTGGATCGTGATCATCATCAAGGCGCTGGACTTGCGCAGATTCGCTGCCCAGGCGCGCCATGCCGAAAGTTTCTGGCACGCCGCCGACTTCGCGGACGGCCTGGGCAAACTAGGCCCGGATCTTGGCAACCCGTTTCGCGCCCTGGCACTCGAAGGCCG
>JAQGMS010000418.1 GCA_028292245.1 Ramlibacter sp. | reverse complement strand
TGCGCATTGACCTGCTTGCCGAGGTCCTGCTCCTTGCGGACCAGTTCAGCCAGCGCCGGCTCCTTGGCCGCGGCGCGTGCGCTGGATGCTGCCAGCGCCTGCTGCACCGAGCGGCCGCGAACCGCATCGGCCAGGCTGAAGGTCTCGACTCCGACGTCGACGGCCGCGTTCTTGTCCCGCGCCAGCATAGTCAGATAGGATTCGACGATGCTCTGCAAACGCTGGCTTCGCGCCGCCACCGCGGTGGTATCGTCGTCGTCGGCATTTTCGCGCGACGATGCCATCAGGATCGGAATCGCCGTCTTGAATTCGCGGATCGCATCCGCATCGCGTCCGGCCCTCATCAGGCCGATCGCCAGCGTGCCGCGCGCCGAGGCGGTGTCGAAATGACCCTCGCCGACCCGCGCGATCTGTCGCTTCACCAGCTGCTCCGCCGCGGCGATGCCGGCCTCGATCTGGCCCGATGCATAGAGCGATGAAATGCGCGAGCCGTTGAGCTCGAAGGACTGCCGGCGCGCCGGCTCCCAATTGGCGATTGCCTTGTCGATCTGGGCATAGATCGCAATGGCCTCGCGGCCCTTGCGCTGCAGGTTCAAGATGCCGGCGAGTTGCGACAGCAACTGCACATTACCAAGCGAATCCTCGGCAACGCCGACAGTGCGATTGATCTCCAGGCATACCCGCGCCAGCTGCTCGGCCTCGGCGTAGCGGCCCTGCTCGACCAGGATATCGGCGAGCCCCAGGATGACGCGCGGCGTGGTCGGATTGTACTTGCCCTGATCCTTCAATCGCGCCAGCAGCGCGCGGCGCGCATCGACTTCCGCTTCCGCGAGCCGGCCCTGCCGCGCCTTCATCCGGGCCTGGCTGAGGATGCTGGCGTCGATCGCCTGCAGCATGATCGTTTCGGCGGGCGGATTCTCCGAGGCCAGGATCGGCTTGACCGACGCGCGTTTGCGCTGTTCGCCGAGCTTGTAGGATGCCTCGGCTTCGCGGAATTGGCCTCGCGCCTCGAAAATCATGGCGCGGCCGAGCTCGATATCCGATTCCCAGCTCTGCCCGAAGGTATTGTAGGATGCGCGCATCTTCGGATGCCCGGAAGTCCGTGCCTCCTGAACGAACGCCAGCCCGCGGCGAAGATACGCCTCCGCCTGGGCGACATCGCCCATCTGGATCAGGATGCCCGCGACCGCGCGGTTGGCGCCGGACTGGTATCCCTTGGACCCCGGCTGACTTGCGATCTCGCGAAGCTGCCGCTGATAGAGCTCGAGTGCCTTCTTTGGATCGCCCGCGGCCTGATACTGCAAGGCGGCAAGCTGGATCAGCCGCCCCATCATGTTCGCAGTGATGGCACCGCGGCCGACTTCCATCGCCTTGTTGGCATCGGCGATGGAATCGGCGAGCCGGCCAAGCTGGGCCCGGGCGTTGCCGCGATCGAAATAGAACTGCGCGAGATCCTCCCGGGATTCCTTGCCGGTGGGCTTGGCGTCGGCCTCCGCCTTCAGCTCCTCGATTTGCTTGAGGTCGGGTTTTTCGCTGTCGAGGATCGCGGTGATGTCGGTGATGGTTCGCGGCGGCGCGACGAAGCCGGGCGGCAGCGCATTGCCGACGGGTATTTTAGGCGCCGCCTCGATCGGAAGCGCGACCGCGACGTTGGCGCGGCCGTTCGCCGCGTTCAGCGCGGCCTTCACGCAGGCCTGGACCTGCGGCGTGGCCTTGGCGCGGCAGGCTTCCCGATTGGCGTCGGCCCCGGGGGCTCTCCCGCCGCCCATGGCCTGCATGCAGCTCTGAACGATCGGCCGGCCGACGGTGTTCCTGCAATTCTCGCGCGCGGCTTCGATCGAAAGGCCGAACGCTGCGGGTGCATATGCCGCAAGCAAGGCTGCCGAGATAGCCCCTGTCAAAATCGCGCCAGAAGCTGTGAACAAGGAACCCGGCTTGAGAGGAATTGAAGCGGAAGGTCCTAATGGCAAAGAACGACCCCCTTAAAACAAAATAGCGTTGCAATGGCGGGATATTAACAACTTTCCGCCACCGGGCCACAAAAATTCTTGGAGCCCGTTTCAAACGCGGCGTTCGTCCTGGGAACCGGCATCGCAAGCGCTGCAAAGCGCCGGGATGGCCTTGAAAGCGTCAAGAAAACCGCTCAAGTTGCAGCTGTTGGCAAGGGCGCCATCTCCGGCCGGCTGTCGCCGACCGGAGCAGGGACATTGCCGAACGCGGGGTCCGGGTTCGGTTGGCGCTCGACCTCTGATCACCGCGACCCGACAACACAACAACCCGACATCCACGAACCGGATATGTCATTGACGATGGCCCAAGGAATAAAGCGCCTGGGGATGCCGATCGCGGCGTTTCTCGGCGTGGTGCTGATCGGCCTGATCGCGATGTCGTGGTTTCTCAACCGGGATGCCCTGCGCCAGGCGGTGGAGGCGCAGATCCGCGCCGTCACCGGCCTTGACCTCGAGATCAAGGGCCACATCGACGTCTCGGTGTTTCCCGGCAGCTATGTCTCGTTCCAGAATGTCGGGCTGAAGGGCGGCGGCACCACCGATCCCGCGCTCCAGGTCGACGTGCTGACGGCCAATCTGCGCCTGCTGCCGCTGTTGCTGCGGCGTTTCGAAATTGCCGACGTCATGATGCTGCGCCCGCATATCCATGTCGTCCGCGCCGCCGACGGCGTGAGCAACTGGACGCCCTTCATCGATAC
>JAQGMS010000507.1 GCA_028292245.1 Ramlibacter sp. | reverse complement strand
AGGTCTATAACGACTGGATCGCGGATTACTGCAAGACGTCGCCGAAGCGCCTCTACGGCGTTCCCTGCGTGTCGGTCTATGACATCGACGGCGCCATCAAGGAGATGCATCGCGGCCAGGACATGGGCCTCAAGGGCGCCATGCTCTGGCAGGTGCCAGATCCGCGGCTACCCTTCACGTCGCCCCATTATGACAAGCTCTGGGCCGCGGCTGCGGAAGCCAAGCAGCCGGTGATCTGTCACATCCTGACTGGCCATTCCTACACCAAGACCGCTGCAGGCGTGCGCGGCGCCGAGCGCATCCGCAATGCGGTGAACAAGAAGCAGGATGACTCGGCCAATACGCTGTTCGACTTCATCTTCTCAGGCGCATTCGACCGGCATCCGGACCTGCGCCTGCTGCTGGCCGAGAGCGAGATCGGCTGGCTGCCGTTCCTGCTTCAACAGTGGGATTACTATTTCGAGCGTTTCCGCAAAGCCGACTCTCTGCCGATCAACCGACTGCCGAGCGAAATCTTCAGCGAGCATGTCTTTGGCACGTTCCTCGAGGATTACGTCGGGACGCGCGCCTTCCCGTGGTGGGGCGATCGCAACTGCATGTGGTCGAACGACTACCCGCATTTCAACATGACGTTCCCTCATTCGCGTGAGAACGTGGAGCATCATCTGAACGGGCTTGACGAGGAAAAGCGGCAGCGCCTGACGCGCGACAACGCCATCAAGCTCTTCAACCTGGAACTGTAAGCGCCAGTCATTCGGCCATGACAAGGGCTCCGGCGCATGCGCCGGAGCCCATTCTTTTCATGGCGGCCCGCGTTCATGCGCCGCGCGCTACGACGAAACCTCAAGGGAACCGCGCATATCTTTGGCGCTGCACAACGGATCGTCGGCGCGACATCCACCGCAGGCGCGGCGAACATTTCGCGGAGCTTCGCGTTATCTCCCCCGACAGGAGAGCGCGATGATATTCTTTTCGGATGATGGCCCGACGCGACCGCAAGAAAATTTTGCGGAAAGGCGGCGAAATGACGCGGCAGGCCTTTTGTTCCCCGTCGCAGTGCTGGCGGGCCTATTTACCGGCTGGGCCTATCTGACTTTCTGATTGCGTTTCGATCCACCGCGACGCCGACGTGCATCCAGCGCCTGCTGCGGTGTGTTGATTTTTAGTTTGAATCTGTCAGCTTCCAGGCTGGCGACGATCGCCAAACATCCAACGCGTTGGAAATTGGCGGACCATGCCGCAATCAAAACGACAATTGCATTTCAATCTCTTTCTTGCGCCAGGCGGCCATCACGAGGCTGGCTGGCGCCACAAGGACGCATCCCCGCACCGATCGCTTGATCTCAAGTATTATGTCGACATCGTGCGGAGCTGCGAGGCGGCGAAACTCGATGCGGTATTCCTTGGCGATGGTCCAGTGCTCGCCAACAACATCAAATACGCGGCGCGGGTTCGCATCGAACCCTTTACATGGCTGTCGGCCTTCGCGGCGGTGACCGATCGCATAGGGCTCATCGGCACGGCTTCGACGACCTATAACGCGCCCTATAATCTTGCGCGCCAGTTTGCGTCCCTCGATCATTTGAGCAGGGGCCGCGCCGGCTGGAACATCGTCACCACGGGCCAACCGGAAGCGGCGCAGAACTTCGGACTGCCCACCCATCCCGTCCACGCCGAGCGCTACGACATGGCGCATGAATTCATGGATGTGGTCACCAAGCTCTGGGACAGTTGGGAGGACGACGCGCTTGTCGCTGACGCGGTTTCCGGCGTTCACGCCGACATCACGAAGATCCATCCGATCCATCACGTCGGCAAACATTTGCGCGTGCGCGGCCCGTTGAATTCACCGCGATCTCCGCAAGGACGACCGGTCTATGTGCAGGCCGGCTCATCCGACGATGGACGCGTCTTTGCGACGCGCTATGCCGAGGCGATCTTCTGCGCGCAGAACGTCCTTTCCACCGCGCAAGACTTTTATGCCGAAATGAAGCGCCGCGTGGCGGAGCATGGGCGGAACCCCGAGCATGTGAAGATCATGCCCGGCGTCACGACTTACATCGGTTCGACGCAGCGCGAGGCGGAATGCCTTCAGGAAGAACTCAACGACCTGACGCAGCGCGAACATTCCATCGCCGAGATGCGTCGCCGCACAGGCATCGATCTCACGGATCATGATTTCGACGGACCTTTTCCGCGCGAATTGCTCACCATGGAAGGCGATGGCGCGCAGCACGGGCGCTTCAAGGTTCTGCTCGACATCATCGACCGCGAAAAGCCGACGATCCGCAAGCTGCTTCACAAGATGGCCGGCGCGCGCGGCCACTGGAACGTGGTCGGGACGGCTGAAGGGGTCGCCAACGAAATCCAGGCATGGTTCGAGAACGGCGCGGCCGACGGCTTCAACCTGATGCCGACGCATCTGACGGGCGGGTTCGACGCCTTCTTCGATGAAGTCCTGCCGATGCTTCGCCGCCGCGGGCTGTTCCGCGAGGATTACGAAGGCGTCACGTTACGCGACCATCTCGGCCTGCCGCGGCCCGAAAGCCAGTATCGCGGCGCTGAGATCACCGCCTGAGGTCAGGTGCGCTCCGGCAGGATGGCCTTGACCTTGTCCTTGACGTCCTGCGGCGTATTCATCACGTCCTCGATGAGCCTCTGCAGCGTGACGCCATCCATCGGATTGATCTCGGCGTTGGCGCGCGCGGCCTCGGTGAGGAATTCGGGGTCGGCCAGCGTATCGTCGAAAGCCTTGCGCAGCGCTGCCAGACGTTCGGGCGGAACCCCGGGCGTCGTGCCGACTGGCCGACCGACCGACAAGGCTTGCGAGATGAAGTCCAGTATAGCCTTGTCTTCGGCGTTACGCGCCAGATCGCTGAGCAGCGGCACGTTCGGAAGCGCCTTCTCCTTGCGGACGCCGATCTGCACGAGAATGGTGACGAGATGGTCGCGCACGAGGTTGGGCGAAACCGACAGCAGCGATGACCACGGGTTGCTTCCATAACCGTCGATCTCGCCGCGCTCCATGGCGAGGCTGACTTCCGCCGCCCCCGGGTAGCCGTTGATGAGTTTGAACTTCGTTCCGAGCACCTTGTTATAAAGCGCGGGCAACCACGAGGAACTCGAGCCCGCGCCGGTGCCGGCCATGGTGGCCTCGAATTTCGTCGCGTCCTGCATCGTCTTGATTGGCGACGTGTGCCACATGTAGCTGAGAATGTTGGAGTCGCTGATGTTGCCGATCCATCCAAACGTTGAGACATCGGCCTTGACCTGTGGCGTGAAGCCGAGCGTCTGATCCATCGGCAGACCCTGGCCGATCATCGTCAGATAGGTTCCGTCTTTCGGCGCGATCTCGGCGATGTAGTTGGCGGCCAGGATTCCGCCGCCCGCTGGCATGTTCTGTGGAACGAACGTGGGA
>JAQGMS010000370.1 GCA_028292245.1 Ramlibacter sp. | reverse complement strand
GCGCGCTCCAGCACCTGCGGCGGGATGTCGGCGAATTTCAGATCGGCGACATAGCCGGCGAGCGTTGCGGTTTCATGGGCCATGGTGTTTCCTCGTTGTTCCGCACAGGGTAGGCGGGCTAATTCAGGGTTTCAAGTCGCGCAGTGGCGGCGGGAAGCAGCCATGCCTGATATCATTTCGAACGGATTGGCGCTTTCCCAGCCGGAACGGGGTGCATGATCGCTCAGCTGAAACATCTCACCGCCGCGATGGGGTCGCGAAGGCCGCAAATCGCCCTCGCGGTCAGGGTTACCGTGGCGGCTTTCGGCGCGCTGGCGATCGCTAGCGCGTTGCATCTCATGCTGCCGCTATGGGCGGTGCTGACGGCCCTCATCGTCACCCAGATGAGCGTCGGCCGATCGCTCAAGGCGACCCGCGACTACATGTTCGGAACGATTGGGGGCGCAATCTATGGCGGCGCCATCGCCGCCCTGATCCCGCATTCCGGCGAGATCGGGCTGCTGGCGTTGCTGGTGCTGGCGGTCGCACCGCTGGCTTTCATCGCAGCCATCAATCCCAGCCTGAATGCGGCCACCGTCACCGCGGTCATCGTGCTGCTGGTCCCGACCATGAACCATGCCAATCCGCTGGATTCGGCGTTCGATCGCGTGATGGAAGTCGCCGTTGGCGCGGTCACCGGGCTGCTGGTGTCCTTCTTCGTGCTGCCGTCGCGGGCGCACCATCAGATCCGCGTCAGCGGCGCCCAACTGCTCGAATTGATCGCGGCCGCGTTTGGCGAATTGCTTGCGGGCCTGACCCGCGGGCGGGACAATGACGCCTTGCGCCGGATTCAGGACGAGATCGGCGCCGCCCTGGTCGGCCTGAACGCGACCGGCTCGGAAGCGGAGCGGGAACGATCAGCGCATCTGTCGTCGGGTGCTGACACCGGCCCGCTGCTGCGGACCATATTGCGGCTGCGCCACGATGTGGTGATGATCGGGCGATCAACCGTGTTGCCACTGCCGTTCGAACTTCAGACCCGGCTTGCCGGGCCGATGGCCAGGGTCAGCGAGGCGATAACAGCCTATCTGCGGTCGAGCGCAGAGTCATTGCGAAGCGGGGTTGGCGCGCCGGCGATCTGGCCAGTGCGGGCCGCACTGCAGGATTATTCCGCGGAGGTCGCAGCGCTGCGCAGCGAGGGTCTTACGCGCGGGCTGCCCGGCGACGTGGCGGAGCGCTTCTTCGCGCTGGGATTCTCGCTGGAGCAGATGCGGCAAAACCTCAGGGATCTGGAGCGCTGCGTCGCCGAGTGGGCCGAGGCGACACCGGAAGCGCCGGCCCCGGCGGAGGATTAGTTCTGCCGCCGTCAACATCAGCCGCGGCGCGTCAGCCCCTTGCCTTCCATCCGCCAGATCAGCATGTCGATGCGATCCTGACCGAAAAACGGCTCGTTCTCGAACACGAAGGTCGGCACGCCCCAATGACCTGACGCGGCGTGGTCCCTTTCATTATCGGCGATGATCTTTTCATGGAGATCGGGATCGGCAGCGATGGCCGCGTCCATCGCGGCAAGGTCGAAGCCTGCGGCCGCGGCGGCCCGGGCGAGGTGATCGCCCTCGTGCCAGCCCTTGACCGTGCCGTCCCACAGCACCCGGCTGACCGCGTCGGTAAATTCGAGCGAGCGGCCTTGCAGTTGCGCGGCGGCGCCGAGCCGCGTCAGCCGGTGGATATAGGGCTGGTGCTCGGCGACATCGAGGCTGGCCATGTCCTGCACGATCGGGTCGGGGCGGGGAAAACGAAACGGAATGTTTTCGCGTTGGGCGACACGGCTGGAATCGAGCACGACATAGCGCGCGAATTGCGGATTGGCGCGCTTGAAAAATCCGGGCACGCGCACCGCCAGCGGATAGACCGGACGTAAATTCACCGTCACGTCGTAGTCGGCGACCATCTTCCGCGTCTTCGACAGCGCCAGATAGCTGTAGGGACTGCGAAACGAAAAGAACAAATCAACTGACAATGTCATGCCGCCACCTGCCGCAGCATGGAACTGACCACCAGCCGGTGAAACGGCAGGATAGTCGCAAGATAAATCCGGCCGAGCAGATTGTGCGTCAGCACCAAAGTGGTCGCGGTGATGCGCTGGCCGTGATCGGCGGCCACAACGTCCACCACGACGCGGAAATCCAGGTGCTTGTCGTCAAAGCCTGCAACCAGGCGGTCGGGCGTCTGGCTCAGAACCGGAAACAGCCCGATGATGTCGGCCTTGCCGGTTTCATTCGGCGCCGATGTTTTCAGGCCGAACGGCGCCACGATGAGATGGCGCAGGGTCAACAGCGCCTCGACCCATCGCGGCGAGCGCCCGAGCATTCGCTCGGCCGCGCGCCGCGCATCGAGGGCGATGGTGTCAACCGCAACGCTGAAGGCATCGGCAAATTGCGCGCCGGCCAGCAGTGCCGCGGTATCGACTCCGGGGGTGACCTCGTGGACCTTCATGGCTTCTCCTGGGGGCTCGGCTGCCCCCGTTCCAGTTGCTCCGCCAGCCGCCGGAAGCGCAGCATCAATAGCACGGCGTAGACCGCGGTGCCGCAGGATAGCCCGATCCAGACGCCGATCGCGCCAATGCCGGTCCAGAATGCGAGCCCATAGGCGGCGGGGAATCCAATGAGCCAGTAACTGATCGCGGCAAACAGCAGCGGCACCCTGGTGTCCCTCATGCCGCGCAGCGCGCCGGCCGCCACGGTCTGGATGCCGTCGGCAACGAAGAAGGTGGCCCCGACCATCAGCAGCGTCGCGGTGAGTTCGATCACGGCCCCGCCGCTCTCGACCGCCTCGCCGAAGAAGAACCGCCCGATGGCAAACCGCCCGGCAATGACCGCGAGCGTCATCACCGACATGAAGACGATGCCGAGGCCGGCTGCGACAAATCCGGCGCGTTTCACCGCCTCCGCGTCGCCGCGTCCCACCGCGTGCCCGACCCGCACGGTGGCGGCCATGCCGATCCCGAACGGCACCATGAACAGGATCGCTGTGACCTGCAGCGCGATCTGATGCGCCGCCAGCGCAGTGGTGCTGATCAGGCCCATC
>JAQGMS010000061.1 GCA_028292245.1 Ramlibacter sp. | reverse complement strand
CGCTGCGGCTGCTGCAGGGGCTGGCGCTCGGCGGCGAGTACGGCGGGGCGGCCACCTATGTGGCGGAGCACTCGCCGCACGGCAAGCGCGGCGCCTACACGGCCTGGATCCAGACCACCGCGACGCTCGGCCTGTTCCTGTCGCTGATCGTGATCCTGGGCACCCGCACGCTGGTCGGCGAGGCCGCCTTCGGCGAATGGGGCTGGCGCGTGCCGTTCGTCGTTTCGATCCTGCTGCTGGCCGTGTCGGTCTACATCCGGCTGTCGATGAACGAATCGCCGGCATTCCAGAAGATGAAGGCTGAAGGCCGCACGTCCAAGGCGCCGCTGACCGAATCCTTCGGCCAGTGGAAGAACCTGAAGATCGTGATCCTGGCGCTGATCGGCCTGACCGCCGGCCAGGCGGTGGTCTGGTACTCGGGCCAGTTCTATGCGCTGTTCTTCCTCACGCAATCGCTCAAGGTCGACGGCGCCACCGCCAACATCCTGGTGGCCGTGTCGCTGCTGATCGGCACACCGTTCTTCCTCATCTTCGGGTCGCTCTCGGACAAGATCGGCCGCAAGCCCATCATCATGGCCGGCTGCCTGCTGGCGGCGCTGACCTACTTCCCGATCTTCGGCGCGCTGACCAAGGCCGCCAACCCGGACCTGGCGGCCGCGCAAGAGAGGAACAAGGTGGTCGTGACGGCCGACCCGAATGAATGCTCGTTCCAGTTCAACCCCACCGGGACCGCGAAGTTCACCAGCTCGTGCGACATCGCCAAGCAGGTGCTGGCCGGCGCTTCGGTGAGCTACGAGAACGTCGCGGCACCGAGCGGCACGGTGGCCACCATCAAGATCGGCGAGACCGCCATCCCCGGCTACAGCGCCAAGGGCCTGGCGCCCGACGAAGCCAGGAAAAAGGACGCCGAGTTCAAGAAGCTCGTCGCCGATGACCTCAAGGCCGCCGGCTATCCCACCAAGGCCGATCCGGCCAAGATGGACAAGGTGATGGTCACGGTGATCCTGACCTACCTGGTGATCCTGGTGACGATGGTGTACGGCCCGATCGCCGCGATGCTGGTGGAAATGTTCCCCACGCGCATCCGCTACACCTCGATGAGCCTGCCGTACCACATCGGCAACGGCTGGTTCGGCGGCCTTCTGCCCACCACCGCCTTCGCCATCGTCGCGCAGACCGGCAACATGTACAACGGGCTGTGGTACCCGATCATCATCGCCGCCGCGACCTTCGTCATCGGCACGCTGTTCATCAAGGAAACCAAGGACGTGGACATCTACGCCAAGGACTGAGCGCAAGTTCAAAGCCGCGTCAGCGCGCTGGCCGGCAGCCAGCCTTCGAACGCCGGCGCCAGGCCGTTGAGGCGCCGCATCGCCTCGGCCTCGCAGTGCTGCCGCGCGATGGCCTGGTAGATCTCGCAGCGCGCCTGCCAGAGTTGCTCCGCGGTGAAGGCGTTGTTCAACCGGTCGCGGATCCGCTCGTCCTGGGGCCGAGCGCAATCTGCCAGAACCTGGAGGCTGCGCCGGCGCAGCTCCTCGATGCCACGACCGGGCCCGGCCGAAGCCTGAGCACTTACTAGCGCGGAAGCCGGTGCGAGCGCGGCCTTCGGCCGCTGCCAGAACTTCATGTCAGGTCTCCTACAGCGTTGTAACGAAAAGTCTAGGCGCTGAAACGCCGTTCGCAGCTGTGGGAAGTACGTTGTGGAAAACCACATGACAGGAACTGGCAGGCCGACATCCCTAGAATGTTCGGCCCACTCCAAGAAATGACCCGCCGTATGACCCAGGGACTGATCCGCATCCGCGGCGCCAGGCAGCACAACCTCAAGAACCTCGACCTCGACCTGCGCACCGGCGAACTGACGGTGGTGACCGGCCCCAGCGGCTCGGGCAAGTCGAGCCTGGTGTTCGACACGCTCTACGCGGAAGGACAGCGGCGCTACGTCGAGACCTTCTCGGCGTACGCGCGGCAGTTCCTCGACCGCATGGACAAGCCGGCGGTGGATCGCGTCGAGGGCGTGCCGCCGGCGATCGCCATCGACCAGACCAACCCGGTCCGCTCCTCGCGGTCCACGGTCGGCACGATGACCGAGCTGAACGATCACCTGAAGCTGTTGTTCGCGCGCGCCGGCCAGTTGTTCGACAAGAAGACCGCGCTGCCGGTGCGGCACGACACGCCGGAGACGATCTATGCCGAGCTGATGGCCCGCACCGAACCCGGCGACCCACGGCTGGTGGTGACGTTCCCGGTGGAGCTGCCGGGTGGCACGTCGGCGGAAGAGGTGGCGCAATGGCTGTCGGCCAGCGGCTTCACCCGGGTTCAGGCCGAGCGCGAGATCGCGACGCCGACGGGGCCGCGCAAGGTGCTCGACGTGGTGGCCGACCGTTTCCGGCTGCACGCGACCGAGAAAGCTCGCGCGGTGGAAGCGATCGAAGTGGCGCTCAAACGCGGGGCGGGGCGGATGGCGGTGTATGCCGCGACCAGCGAAACCAGCAACGACATCTGGAAATTCTCCACCGGCTTGCACTGCCCGGAGAGCGACCTGCGCTATGCCGACCCGATTCCGTCGATGTTCTCGTTCAACTCCGCGGTCGGCGCCTGCGAAACCTGCCGCGGCTTCGGCCGGGTGATCGGTGTCGACTACGGCCTGGTGATTCCCAACGACAAGCTCACGCTGCGCGCCGGCGCGATCAAGACCATCCAGACGCCGGCCTGGTCCGAATGCCAGGATGACCTGATGCGCCATGCCGAAACGGCTGGCATCCCGCGCGACACGCCCTGGTACAAGCTCACGCCCGAGCAGCAGCACTGGGTGATCGGCGGCACCCCCAACTACAAGGAAGGCAACTGGAACAAGCAGTGGTACGGCATCCGGCGCTTCTTCGAATACCTGGAAACCAAGTCGTACAAGATGCACATCCGCGTGCTGCTGTCCAAGTACCGCAGCTACACGCCGTGCGAAGTGTGCGGCGGCGCGCGGCTGAAGACCGAGAGCCTGCTCTGGCGCATCGGCAGCAAGGAGGACGCGGATGCGGTGCTCGATCCATCCAAGCGCTTCATGCCGGTCGGCACGACATGGATACGCGCGCAACTGGAAGCGCTGCCGGGCCTGTGCCTGCACGATCTCATGCTGATGCCGATCGACCGGCTGCGGAAGTTTTTCGATCGCGTGCAGCCCTCTCCCGCAAGCGGGAGAGGGGGCTTACTCCCTCTCCCGCTTGCGGGAGAGGGCAGGGGTGAGGGCGAGCAGCAGGCCCTCAAGCTCCTCTACGAGGAAATCACGACTCGCCTGCGTTACCTGGTCGACGTCGGCATCGGCTACCTCACGCTGGACCGGCAAAGCCGCACGCTGTCGGGCGGCGAAGTGCAGCGGATCAACCTGACCACCGCGCTTGGCACTTCATTGGTCAACACATTGTTCGTGCTGGACGAGCCGAGCATCGGCCTGCACCCGCGCGACATGCACCGCATCACCGAGGCGATGAAACGGTTGCGCGACGCCGGCAACACGCTGGTGGTGGTGGAGCACGACCCGGCCGTCATGCTGGCGGCGGATCGCATCATCGACATGGGCCCCGGCCCCGGCGAGCGCGGCGGCCAGATCGTGTTCGACGGCACCACCGAGAACCTGCGCCATGCCGAAACGCTCACGGGTGCCTACCTCGGCGCGCGCAAGCACGTCGGGATGGGTTTCAAGCGCGCCGTGACCGACGCCACGCCGCGGCTGATCCTGGAGGGCGTGCGCGAACACAACCTGCAGAACCTCGCGGTGGAGTTTCCGCTGCAGCGGCTGGTCTGCGTGACCGGCGTCTCCGGCTCCGGCAAGTCCAGCCTGATCCAGGACGTGCTGGCTCCCGCATTGACGCGTTACTTCGGCAAGGCCACCGAGACGCCGGGCCTGCATGACCGCATGTTGGGCGCCGATCACCTGAGCGACGTGGTGTTCGTCGACCAGTCGCCGATCGGCAAGACCGCGCGCTCCAACCCGGTGAGCTATGTCGGCGCGTGGGACGCGGTGCGCGAAATCTTCGCGACGTCGCCGCTCGCCAGGCAACGCGGCTACACCTCGACCAAGTTCAGCTTCAACAGCGGCGACGGCCGCTGCCCCACCTGCGGCGGCTCCGGCTTCGAGCACGTGGAAATGCAGTTCCTCTCCGACGTCTACCTGCGCTGCCCCGATTGCGACGGCAAGCGCTACCGCCCCGAAATCCTGGAAGTGACCATCGAACGCAAATCGGGACCCAAGTCGGAACCCAAATCGGGGTCAGATTCCAATTACCGCACGATGAATGTGGCCGACGTGCTCGATCTCACCGTGAGCGAAGCGGCGACGCTGTTTGCCAACGATCGCGACGTGATCCGCGCGCTGCAGCCGATCGTCGACGTCGGCCTGGAATACGTGAAGCTCGGCCAGCCGGTGCCGACGCTGTCGGGCGGCGAGTCGCAGCGGCTCAAGCTCGCGGGCTTCCTGGCGCAGGCCGCGAAGAATGCAACCTCGAGCAGCCAGGCCACAGCCACGCGCGGCACTCTGTTAATGTTCGACGAGCCGACCACCGGGCTGCATTTCGACGACATCGCCAAACTGATGCGGGCGCTGCGCAAATTGCTGGAAGGCGGCAACTCCCTGATCGTGATCGAGCACAACCTCGACGTGATCCGCGCCGCCGACTGGCTGATCGACCTGGGCCCGGAAGGTGGCGACGCCGGCGGCCTGATCGTGGCCGAAGGAACACCCGAGGAAGTGAAATTGCACGCCAGCTCGCACACCGCCAAGGCACTGCGCGAGTACGACAGCACATTGGGGCTGGGATCGCACAGCATCGAGGAGCGAGCCGCCTCCTACGCCCTGTCGCAGAAGAGCCGCGAGGAAATGCGCGCGGAGCGGCCGAATGCGATCCAGATCGTCAACGCCCGCGAGCACAACCTCAAGTCGATGTCCGTCGACATTCCGCACAACAAGTTCAGCGTAGTGACCGGTGTCTCCGGTTCCGGCAAGTCGACGCTCGCGTTCGACATCCTGTTCAACGAAGGCCAGCGCCGCTACCTGGAATCGCTCAACGCCTATGCGCGTAGCATCGTACAGCCGGCGGGCCGGCCGGAGGTGGATGCGGTGTACGGCATCCCGCCGACGGTGGCGATCGAGCAGCGGCTGTCGCGCGGCGGGCGCAAGTCCACCGTCGGCACGACCACCGAGGTCTGGCACTTCCTGCGGCTGCTGTACGTCAAGCTCGGCGTGCAACACTGCGTCAACGACGGCGCCGAAGTGCGGCCGCAGTCGCCCGACAGCATCGCCGCGCAGATCATGAAGCGCTACCGCGGCATGCACATCGGCCTGCTGGCGCCGCTGGTGATCAGCCGCAAGGGCGTCTACACCGAGCTGGCCGACTGGGCCCGGCCGCGCGGCTACACGCACCTGCGGGTGGACGGCAACTTCCTGCCGACGACAGGCTTCCCGCGCATCGACCGCTTCAAGGAACACACGATCGAGCTGCCGGTGTGCGACCTCGACGTCACGCCCGAGAACGAAACCCTGTTGCGCGAGAAGATCACCGTCGCGCTGGAGCACGGCAAGGGCGTGCTGCATGTGCTGGCGCCGTTGAACGGGCTCAAGGGCGCGATGTTGTCGGGGCTGGGCGCGCACCAGCACATCGGCAAGGTCGAAGTGTTCTCGGTGCGCCGTGCCTGCCCGGTGTGCAGCACCAGCTACCCCGAACTCGACCCGCGCCTGTTCTCGTACAACAGCAAGCATGGCTGGTGCCCCGAGTGCGTGGGCACCGGCGTGCGGCTGACGCGCGAGCAACGCAAGGCGTTCGACGACACGGTGCAGAACGACGACAACAAGGGCCGCGAGCAGACCTTCGGCGAGCCCGATGTGGAAGACGTGGTCGATGAGGCCTGCCCAGCCTGCCATGGCGCGCGGCTGAACCTGCAGGCACGCAACGTCAAGTTCGACAAGACCGGGATCTCCGAGATCGCGGCGCTGTCGGTGCTCGACGTGCGCCGCTGGATCGAGAGCCTGCAGGTCAAGGGCGTGCTGAGCACCCGCGAGGAAGGCATCGCGCGCGACCTGATCCCTGAAATCCGCAGCCGGCTCGAATTCCTGGAGGAAGTCGGCTTGAACTACCTCACGCTGGACCGAGGCGCGCCGACGCTCTCCGGCGGCGAGGCCCAGCGCATCCGGCTGGCGGCGCAGCTCGGCTCCAACCTGCAAGGCGTCTGCTACGTGCTGGACGAGCCGACCATCGGCTTGCACGCCCGCGACAACCAGATCCTGCTGAACGCGCTGCACAAGCTCGGCGACAAGGGCAACACGCTGGTGGTGGTGGAACACGACGAGGACACGATCCGGCGCGCCGACCACATCATCGACATCGGCCCCAGCGCCGGCAAGCGCGGCGGCCGGGTGGTGGCGCAAGGCTCGGCCAAGGACATCAGCGACGTGGCGGAGTCGGTCACCGGCCGTTACCTGCTGCATGCGATGAAGCATCCGGTGAAGGCGCGGCGCGCCGTGGATCGCAAGGCCGAGAAGCTGGAGCTGCGCGGCGCCGACCTGCACAACCTGCAGGACATCGATGTCGACGTTCCGCTGAGGCGGCTGGTCGCTGTGACCGGTGTGTCGGGCTCCGGCAAATCGACACTGGCGCGCGACGTGCTATTGCACAACGTCCAGGCCATCGTGCAGCAGCGCTACACCAAGGCCGGCCGCGACGCCGACGCCCGTGGCAAGCATCCGGCCTGCGTCGGCTGCAAGGAGCTGGACGGCTACCAGGTGGTGGACCGGGTGCTGGAAGTGGACCAGACGCCGATCGGCAAGACGCCGCGTTCCTGCCCCGCCACCTACATCGGCTTCTGGGACACGATCCGCAAATTGTTCGCCGACACGCTGGAGGCGCGGGCCCGCGGCTACGGCCCGGGGCGCTTCTCGTTCAACACCGGCGAGGGCCGCTGCCCGACCTGCGAAGGGCAGGGGCTGCGCACCATCGGCATGAGCTTCCTGCCGGACGTCAAGGTGCCGTGCGAGTCATGCCGCGGCGCGCGCTTCAACCCGGAGACGCTGGCCGTCACCTGGCGCGGCAAGAGCATCGGCGACGTGCTGCAGATGGAAGTGGACGAGGCCGTGGACTTCTTCGCTGCGATGACCAACATCAGCCATCCGCTGCAGTTGCTCAAGGACGTCGGCCTGGGCTACCTGACGCTGGGCCAGCCGTCGCCGACGCTGTCGGGGGGCGAGGCGCAGCGGATCAAACTGGTGACCGAACTGTCGAAGGTGCGCGACGACATCACGCGGCGCGGCCAGAAGGCGCCGCACACGCTCTACGTGCTGGACGAGCCGACAGTGGGCCTGCACATGGCCGACGTCGAGAAACTGGTGCGGGTGCTCCACCGCCTGGTGGACGGCGGCCACAGCGTGATCGTGATCGAGCACGACCTGGACGTGATCGCCGAGGCCGACTGGGTGATCGACCTGGGCCCGGAGGGCGGCAACGCCGGCGGCAAGGTAGTCGCCGCGGCGACGCCGGAACAGGTGGTGGCGAAGGGCACGCACACCGGCAAGGCGCTCGCGCACGTTCTGGCAAGATGACCCGCCATGATCACGTTCTTCAACGACCGGCACGCGCTGCATCACGGCAAGATGGAGATGTTCCGCGGCGAGCTGGTGCCTTGCTTCGAGGTTCCGTCGCGCGTCGATCATGTGCTGAAAGAACTGAAGGCGCGCCAGCTCGGCGCCATCGAATCCGCGCCCGAACTCGCCGACACCAGCGCGATCACGCGCGTGCATTCGCAGCGCTATGTGGACTTTCTCACCGGCGCCTGGGACGAGTGGGTGGCCCTCGACCCGTCCAATGCGCAGCGTGACGCGATCCCGTCCTATTGGCCGATCCGCACGTTCCGCTCCGACGTGCTGCCCGCCAGCTTTCCGGCGCGCATGGGCCTGTTCTCGTTCGATGCCGGCAGCCCGCTGACCTCGGGCACCTGGACGGCGGCGCGCGCCGGTGCGGGCTGCGCGCTCGCGGCGGCGCGATCGGTGGCCGGCGGTGAACGTGCCGCGTTCGCGCTGACGCGGCCGCCGGGACACCATGCCGGTGTGGACTTCTTCGGTGGCTACTGCTTCCTGAACAACGCGGCGATCGCGGCGCAGGCCTTGCGCGACACGGGACTGGATCGCGTGGCGGTGCTGGACATCGACTTCCACCACGGAAACGGCACGCAGGCCATCTTCTACGGCCGTGCCGACGTCTTCACCACCAGCATCCACGGCGATCCGCGCACCGAGTATCCGTATTACCTGGGTTATGCCGACGAGCGCGGCGAAGGCGAAGGCCTGGGCTTCAACCGCAACCTGCCGCTCGCGCGCGGCACCGGTTTCGCGGCCTGGCGCGAGGCGCTGGCACAAGCGCTGCAAGGCATCGCGGATTCCAAGGCGCAGGCAATGGTCGTCTCGCTGGGCGTCGACACCTTCGCCGGCGACCCGATCTCGGGCTTCGGCCTGCAGAGCCCGGACTACCTGCGCGTGGGCGAAGACATCGCTGCCGCCGGCTTGCCGGCGGTGTTCGTGTTCGAAGGCGGCTATGCCGTCGCCGAGATCGGCGTGAACGCCGTCAACGTGCTTGACGGGTTCCGGCAGCGCGCGGGCTAGGATCACTCGCATCTCCGCCGCGCACACGCAATGGTTTCTTGAACGCAGAGAGCGCAGAGAATTCGCAGAGAACGCAGAGGAATACCAAGACCTTTTGGCTGTTTTTCTCTGCGACCTCTGCGTAACCTTTGCGTCCTCTGCGTTCAAAAATACGGCGGCGCGGGATCGAGTGCGAGGCATGGATGCCGGGTCGGAGCCCGGCAAGACAAACTCATTCTGCCGCGCAGACCCTAAGGCGCCGGCGCCTACACCGGCGTGACCAGCCGGCCCTGCTCGAAGAACGAATGCAGGTTGGCCAGCACCAGGTCGCCCATGGCCTTGCGGGTCTCGCGCGTGCCGCTGGCCAGGTGCGGCAGCAGCACCAGGTTGTCCAGGGCCATCAGTGCCTGTGGCACGCGCGGCTCGTCCTCGAACACGTCCAGGCCGGCGCCGGCGATGCGTCGATTGACCAGCGCATCGACCAGTGCAGCTTCGTCCACCACGCTGCCGCGGGAGACGTTGACCAGGAAACCCTGCGGGCCGAGCGCACGGATGACGTCGGCCGAAATCAGGTGCCGCGTCGCCGGGCCGCCGGACACGATCACGATCATGAAGTCGCACCACTGCGCCAGCGCCACCAGCGAGGGCTCGTGCGTGAAGGCGGTTCCGGCCACCGGCTTGCGCGAGTGGTAGCGGATGTCCATGTCGAAGCCTTGCGCGCGCTTGGCGATGGCTTGGCCGATGCGGCCCAGGCCGACGATGCCCAACTTCTTGCCGCTGACGCGGGTGGCCAGCGGGAACTGGCCCTTCAACCAGTCGCCGCGGCGCACGAACCGATCGGAGGCGCTCAAGCCGCGCCCGGCGTCGATCAGCAGGCCCATCGCCACGTCGGCGACGCAGTCGTTGAGCACGTCCGGCGTGTTGGACAGGCCAATGCCGCGCTTCGCGGCCGCGCCGGCATCGACCGTGTCGTAACCCACGCCGAAATGCGTGATGGCCTTGAGATTGGGCAAGGCGTCCATCAAGGCGGCGTCGGCGCCGTTCTTGGAGGTCGTGACCAGTGCCCGGAATTCCTTGCCGTGGGCGGCAAGAAAACTCCCGGGATCGGTCTCGTTGACCAGGAAGTGGCAGTCGAATTGCGCCGTCAGCGCCGACTCGAGTTCCGGCATCAGGCGGCCGGCCAGCAGGACGCGCGGCCGGCTCATTGCGCAGCCACCAGTTGCTTGCGGGGCAGGACGGCCTGGTTGCGCGCGAACAGGTCCATCGCGATCGGCCGCAATCTGTCCAGCAATTCCTCGTCGTCGATCGCGGACAGGAATTCGCCGATCGGCCCGGTCGCGGCGATGCCGGCGAGGTCGACTGCCGCATGCAGGATGCGGATCGGCGAAGTCGCATCGCGCGCGTCTTCCAGCGGCATGAAGAACTCGCGTGTCGCTTTCGCGGTCGCGTCGTCGCCCGCATGCAGCGCTTCGCGGATGCGGTTGGACAGGGCCGGAGCCACGCAGGTCGAGCCCGAGGTGAACGCGCGCAGGCCGAAGCCGCGGAAATGGTCGATCACCGGGCGTTCGCCGATGCCGCTGATCAGGAGATCCGGACCCATGCGATCGACCAGGTCGGCCAGCACCGCGTCCTTTCGCGGGTCGGGCCGCACGATCGCGTACTTCACGGCGCAGACAGAGCCTTCCTTCACCAGTGCGGCCAGGTCGGCATTGTCGATGTAGCCCTCGTCCTTCACATAGGCGATCACCGGCCGGCCGTAACGCTGCGCCAATTTGCCCAGGCCGCGCGCGACGCCGGCCGGGTTGGCCGGAAAGCGCAGCGGCAGAACCATCGCGGTGGGGAAGGCGCGTTCGCGCAGCAGCGCGATCTGCTCGGCCGCCTTGCCGTAGTCGGCGCCCACCGAGGGGATCAGCCAGTCGTTGGCGGACAGCAGCGGGGCCAGCGTTTCGAGCACCCGGCCGAGCTCGCCGACGCCCAGGTTGTAGAAGTTGGCGTTGCCGCCGTACATGAAGGTGGTGACCTTGCCGGCGCGCAGGTGATCCAGCAGGCGGCGGTTGCCATCGGGATTGATGGTGCCGTCGGCGTGGCGCGGCATCGGCGGTACGGCGAGGACCGAGCCGCGCAGGTCGGCGGCAGTGACAGGGGAGGTTTTCATTTGTTCGACAACTTTACCAATATTCCGGAAAGTTGTGAATGATAACTAGCGGTCGAGGTGCCGATCGAGCAGCCGGTTGCGGGCCTGGTCGAGGTGGTAGCGCATCGCGATGGCCGCGCTGTCGGCGTCGCCGACGCGGATCGCGTGGACGATACGGTCGTGTTCGTCCAACACCCGCTCACGCCGCTGGTCGGAGGCTTCGCGCGTCAATGACAAGGTGACGTTCATGCCGCCTTTCACGCGCTCCGACAATTGGTCCAGCGCCTCGACCAGCACGCCGTTGCCCGAGGCCACCGCGATGGCGCGATGAAACGCATAGTCGGCCTCCTTGGCGCCGGTGCCTTGCCGCATCACGTCCCTCAAGGCCTGCCGGGCCTGCTCGATCGCGCGCACCTGCTCCTCGGTGCGGTTGCGGGCCGCCAGCTTCGCGGAAAGTTCTTCCAGCGCCATGCGCAACTCCATCACCTCCAGCACCTCGTGCAGGCTGACCTGGCTGGTGAGTTCGGCCACGCGCTGCGAAGGGCTGCGCTGCACATAGGTGCCCGAACCCTGGCGGGCGATCACGACACCGTCGGTCTGCAGCCGCTGCAGCGCTTCACGCACCACCGGCCGCGATACCGAGAAACGTTGCGCCAACTGGTTCTCGGTGGGCAGGCGGTCGCCGGTGGAAAAGCGCCCGGCCATGATCTCGTCCAGCAATTGGCTGTAGACCGTGTCGGACAGGCGCGGCCGCTCGATCGGTGAGGCGGGGAGGTCGATGGCGGTCATGCGCGCTCGGGGCTGTTCCGGCCATTCTACAAACCGCGAGTCAACCAGCCCTGCGGCCTTCCAGGATCGCTTGCGCCACCTGCGCGAAGCCCGCCCCGCGCTCGCCCGGCGTGATGTAGCGCGGCGGGTGCGTGAGTTCGGCTTCGAAGCGGCGGATATTGGCCACGCCGATGCTGTGCGGGAAATGCTCGAACATCAGCACGTCGTTGGTGGAGTCGCCGACATAGGCCCATCGATCGATCTCGGTGTCGAGTTCGCGGGCGAACAGCTCGCGCACGATCCAGCGCGCGCCCGAGAGCTTGTTGTGGTCGCCGAACCAGCCGTTGATGTGGATGGAACTGACCGTCGCGTTCATGCCTTCGTCCTGCATCAGGCGGACCACCTGCGAGATGCCGGCGGGCTCGAGTTGAACGTATTCGCTGTGGTCGATGGCGATGTCGGTCTCGCGGCCGGCGCTGTCGCGCGACAGCACTGCGCCAGGGACGTCGGCCACGATGCGGTGCGCCACGCGTTGCATGCGCCCGAAGTTGGCCGCGCGCAGCTCCTCGTCCTGCTGGTAGATCTTGCGAAGGGCTTGTGTTGCCTCTTTCCGCACCAGCGCGACCGCCCCGTTCTCCGCCACGATCGCGTCGACCGGCCATTGCAGGGCGAAGGGCTCGCTCCAGCCGACAGGGCGGCCGGTGATCGGTATCACATGGATACCGGCGTAGCGCAACGATTGCAGTGCCTCGAGCACGTCACCGGTCACGGCACCTTCCGTGGTCAGCGTGTCGTCGATGTCGGTGAAGACGCCGACGATGCCGGCGCGGTCGCGGGCGGGCCATTCCTTCAGGTCGAGCATGGCGAAGCGCTTCAGCCGGTGTGCAGCGCCAGCCCGGCGTGCTCGCGCAGCGGGTGGAAGTGGATCTTCGGGAAGCGCTCCTGCGCCAGCCGCACGTCGTAGGGCGAAGTGCACAGGAACGCCAGCGCGTTGGCGGCGTCCAGCGCCATCCGCTGTGGATAGGCGTCGGTGAAGGCGCGCAGCTCGGCGGGCGTGTCGGCGGTGATCCAGCGCGCACCGGTGTACTGGCAGCCTTCCAGCCGCACGTCGGCGTCGTACTCGGCCTTCAGGCGGTGCTGCACCACTTCGAACTGCAACTGGCAGACGGCGCCGAGCAGCATCGGACCGCCGATCTGCGGGCGGAACACCTGGATCGCGCCTTCCTCACCGAGCTGGGCCAGGCCCTGCTGCAATTGCTTGGTGCGCAGCGGGTTCTTCAGGATCACGGTCATGAAGAGTTCGGGCGCGAAGAAGGGCAGGCCGGTGAACTGCAGGTTGGCGCCATCGGTGATGGTGTCGCCGAGCTGCACGCCGCCGTGCGTGGTGAAGCCGATGATGTCGCCCGCGTAGGCCTCGTCCACCGCCTCGCGCCGCTGCGACAGGAAGGTGACCACCGAGGTCGGGCGCAATTCCTTGGCGGTGCGCTGCACCTTGAGCTTCATGCCCGGCTGGTACTTGCCCGACGCCATGCGCACGAAGGCGATGCGGTCGCGGTGATTCGCGTCCATGTTGGCCTGGACCTTGAAGACGACGCCGGAGAAATTCGCGTCGTCGGGCTGGATGACCTTTTCGACGACCTGCTTGTTCACGACCAGGTGGCTGGTGCGCGGACCCGGCGACGGCGCCAGGTCGACCAGCGCCTCCAGCACCTCCATCACGCCGAAGTTGTTGACGCCGGAGCCGAAGAACACCGGCGTCTGCTTGCCGGCCAGGAAGGCCGCGTGGTCCCAGGTCGGCGAGGCGCCGGTGGCCAGTTCCATGCTCTGCTCGGCGGTCTCGAACTCGTGGCCGAAGCGCTTGAGCAGGTTCTCGCGGTCGGTCAGCGGAATCGTTTCGAAATCCTGCGGCCGGCGTTCCGAGCCGGACTCGAACACCGTCATCGCCCTGGTGCGCAGGTTCATGATGCCGCCGAACGACTTGCCCTGGCCGACCGGCCAGGTCATCGGCACGCAGGGCATGCCGAGTTCGCGTTCCACTTCGTCCAGGATGTCCAGTGGCTCGCGAACTTCGCGGTCCATCTTGTTGACGAAGGTGATGATGGGCGTGTCGCGCTGGCGGCAGACCTCGATCAGCCGCCGCGTCTGCGCCTCGACGCCGTTGGCCGCGTCGATCACCATCAGCGCGGAGTCGACGGCGGTGAGCACGCGGTAGGTGTCTTCGGAGAAGTCCTTGTGGCCCGGCGTGTCGAGCAGGTTGATCACGTGGTCGCGGTACAGCATCTGCATCACCGAGCTGGCCACTGAAATGCCGCGCTGCTTTTCGATTTCCATCCAGTCGGAGGTGGCGTGGCGCGTCGCCTTGCGGGCTTTCACCGAGCCGGCGATCTGGATCGCGCCGGAGAACAGCAGCAGCTTTTCAGTGAGCGTGGTCTTGCCCGCGTCGGGGTGGGAAATGATGGCGAAGGTTCTTCGTCGCCGCGTCTCTTGGTGGTATGTCTCGCTTGCCATGCCGCTATTGTCGCGGGTCCGGCTGCCTCCCCGCGCGTCGTCAGGGCAGGTTCGCCGCGCGGATGCAGTCGATCAGCTGGCGCAGCCCGGGCGGCAGCTGGCGCCGGCTGGGGTAATAGACGAAGAACGGAGCCCCGACGGCCGCCCACTCCGCCAGGACGATCTCCAGCTTTCCCGCCTCGAGTTCCTCGCTCACGCGCCGCTCCAGGCAATAGGCCAGCCCGACGCCATTGACCGCGGCCTGCACCGAAATCTCGGTTTCGTTGGCGCTCATCGGCCCTGGAACGTCGATCTCGCACGCCTCCGCGCCGCTGCCCAATTCCCACTTGTAGAGTGAGTTGTCCCCGATGCGCATCCGCACGCAACGGTGCCGCAGCAAGTCCGCAGGCTGGACCGGGCGGCCATGACGCGACAAGTAGTCCGGCGAGCCGACGACCACCCACCGCAGCGGCCCGGTCAGGGGAACCGCCACCATATCCTGCGGGACGGTGCCGCCGTAGCGGATGCCGGCGTCGTAGCCATCGCCTACGATGTCCACCATGCGGTCTTCCACGGTGATGTCGAGTTCAACGGCCGGGTAGGCTTCGAAGAAGCGAGGCAGTATCGGGCCGAGCAGCAGGCGAGAGGCATCGCGCGGCACGTTGATGCGCAACCGGCCCGCGGGTACGCCGCGATAGACGTCCAGTTCGCCCAGCGCACCGCCGATCGCATCGAAGCCACGTTCCAGCTTCTCGGCCAGGGCGGCCCCGGCCACGGTCGGCACCACCGCGCGGCTGGTGCGATTGAGCAGCTTCACACCGAGCCGCTCTTCCAGGTTCTTGATCGAATGGCTCAGCGCGGAAGTCGTGACGCCGAGCTCGATGGCGGCCTGGCGAAAGCTCTGGCGCCGCGCCACCGTCATGAACACATTGAGTTCGGCCAGTTCGGAGCGGGTTAAGGCTGGCATCCGTGAGTCCCTCGTTGCGCCTAGTTTAATGGTCCGTTGAAGCGCATTCATCGACTTTTTGACTAGATTGAAGGCACTTCTTTCTAAAAGGAACTGACCATGGAAACGCTTCATATCGAAGGTATCGCGGCACCGGTGTCGCGAGTGGGCCTGGGCACCTGGGCGATCGGTGGGTCAATGTGGGGTGGCGCGGACGACGCGCAGTCGATCGCGACGATCCGTGCCGCGATCGACTCGGGCATCAACCTGATCGACACCGCGCCGGCCTACGGCTTCGGCCATTCGGAAGAGGTCGTCGGCAAGGCCTTGGAGGGCCTGCGCGACAAGGCCGTGATCGCCACCAAGGCGGGCCTGGATTGGCCGGATGGCAAGGTGCTGCGGAACGCAACGGCAGCGCGCATCAGCACCGAGGTCGAGGACTCGCTGCGCCGGCTGCGCACCGACCGCATCGACCTCTACCAGGTCCACTGGCCGGACCCGCTGGTGCCGCACGATGAAACCGCGATGGAACTGGAGAAACTGCGGCGTGAAGGAAAAATCCTCGCCATCGGAGTCAGCAACTATTCGCCCACGCAGATGGAAAGCTTTCGCCGCAAGGCCCGCCTCGCCACCGTGCAGCCACCCTACAACCTGTTCGAGCGAAGCATCGAACAGGACGTGCTGCCGTACGCCAAGCAGCACGGCCTCGTGGTCCTCGCGTACGGCGCCTTGTGCCGGGGCCTGCTGTCGGGCCGCATGCATGCGGACACCGCCTTTCCCATCGGGGACCTTCGCAAGTCCGATCCCAAGTTCAAGCAGCCCCGCTTCCGGCAGTACCTGGCAGCGGTCGATGCGCTGCAGCGCCTGGCGCGCGAGCGCCACGGCAAGCCGGTGCTGGCGCTGGCGATTCGCTGGATCCTCGACCGGGGACCGACGGTCGCGCTGTGGGGCGCCCGCCGGCCGGATCAGCTGGCCGGTGTCGACGAGGCCTTCGGCTGGAAGCTGAGCGACGGCGACCTGCGCGACATCGACGCACTGCTGGCGCAACACATCACCGACCCCGTGGGGCCCGAGTTCATGGCGCCGCCCGCGCGCCAGGCCTGAGACCGGAGGCGACCATGCAGATCGGTTTTATCGGACTCGGAGCGATGGGATCCGCCATTGCGCGCAACCTGGTCGATTCCGGCCACACGCTTCAGGTCTTCAATCGCAGCGCCGGGCCCGCGGAGCCATTGCGCCGCGCGGGCGCCCGCATCGCCGCAAGTGCCATGCAAGCCGCGCGCGGGGCCGATGTCGTCTTCACGATGGTGGCCGACGATGCCGCGGTGAACGCTGTCACCTTCGGCGAAGCCGGCTTGCTTGCCGGCCTGAAGCCGGGCGCGTTGCACATCTCCATGAGCACGATCAGCGTGGCGGCGGCGCGCGATCTCGCCGCAAGGCATCGCGACGCGGGCGTCGGCCTGGTCTGTGCGACCGTGTTCGGCCGGCCCGACGTGGCAGCCGCCCGCAAGCTCTACATCATGGCGGCGGGTGCGGACGGGGACCTGAAGCTCGCCGTGCCGCTGCTCGAGCAGCTCGGCCAGTCGGTCGGGATCGTTGGCGCCGACCCCTCGCAGGCCAACCTCGTGAAGCTGATCGGAAATTTCATGCTCTCGGTCGTGATCGAAACCCTGGGCGAGGCCTGCGCCGTGGCGGGGCGCGCGGGCCTCGACCCGATGCACTTGGTCGAACTGCTGACCGGCACGATCTTCAATTCGCTTCCCTACAAGACCTATGGCGCGCTGATCGCATCACAGCGCTTCCAGCCCGCCGGCTTCCAGCTGAAACTCGGGCAGAAGGACAACCGCCTGATGCTGGCCACCGCCGAGGCCCTTGGCGTGCCGCTGCCGTTGGCAAGCCTGGTGCGCGACCGCTTCCTGGCGGCGCGCTCGCACGGCGCCGGCGATGGGCACGACTGGTCCGCCATCGCGCTGTGCGCGCTGGCTGACGCGGGGTTGGATCGCCGTGTCTGAACCGATGCACATGACCAGCAGCCCCCTCAGGCCCCGCCTACTGGGCATCTCCGGCAGCCTGCGCAAGGGCTCCTTCCACCGCCATCCTCGCCAGCCTTGGCGCCGCGGTCGAAGAGCACGCGAGCCTGAAGCTATTTCCCTTGAACGACCTGCCGCTCTATGACCAGGACGTCGACACCGCCACGCCGCCGGAGGCGGTGGCGCGCCTGCGCGCGGCCATTGATTCGGCGGACGGGCTGGTGATCGCCTCGCCCGAGTACAACCACAGCATCTCCGGCGTGCTCAAGAATGCGCTTGACTGGGCGTCGCGTCCCTTCGTCCAGTCGACGCTGAGCGGCAAGCCGGTGTTGACGCTGACCTCGTCCACCGCCTTCACCGGCGGCGTCCGCGCGCAGGCCCAGCTGACGGAGGTGTTGACGGCCATCGCGGCGCGGCTGGTGCACAGGCCTCAGACCGTGATCGGCTCAGCCCACCAGAAGATCGTGGACGGCAGACTGGTCGACGAGGCCACGCTGGGGTTTCTGCAGGACGGCATCGCCGATCTTCTGCGGCTGATCGAGCTCAGCTACCGCTAGCGCTTTGACTTGCCGGCGCCGAACACCTTTTCCAGTTCGAACGCGGTCGCCACTTCGAGCTGGTCGTAGCGGCAATCCTCGGGCGGCTTGTCGGGCCGCCAACGCAGGAACACCGCCGCGTGCCGGAAGCGGTCGCCTTGCAGGTGGTCGTACTTCACTTCGCAAACGCGCTCCGGCCGCAGGGCCTCCCAGGACAGGTCCTTGCCCGCGCTCCAGCGGCTCTGCGCGCCCGGCATGCGGTTCGCATCGTCGTCGCTTGCGGTGGCCCAGTCGCGCCAGGGATGGTCCTTCAGTGCGTTCTTGCGCAGGGGCGCCAGTTCGTCGGCGAGCTCCCGGCGCATCGCCAGGGTGAACGCCGACGCGACACCGACGTGCTGCAGCACGCCGGCCTCGTTGTACAGGCCCAGCAGGAGCGAACCCACCGCATCCTTGGTGTCCCGGTACCAGCGAAAGCCCGCCACCACGCAATCGGCGCTGCGGGCATGCTTGATCTTCAGCATCGCGCGCTTGCCGGGCTGGTAGGTTCCGGCCTCGGGCTTGGCCATGACGCCGTCCAGGCCCGCGCCTTCGAAGCGCTGCAGCCAGTCCTGCGCGATGGCGCGGTCGCGCGTCATCGGCGTCAGGTACACCGGCTTCGTCACCTGGCCGAGCAGGCGCTCCAGGCGAACGCGGCGCTCGGCCTGTGGCAACGCCATGGTGGATCGGCCGCCGGCGGCCAGCAGGTCGAAGGCGACGAAGGCGGACGGCGTTTCCTTGGCCAGCCGTGCTACTCGCGATGCGGCCGGATGCAGGCGCTGCTGGAGGGCGTCGAAGTCCAGGCCCGATGCGCCGACCACGACGATTTCGCCATCGATCACGCAGCCCTTGGGCAGCGCTTGCGCGAGTGCCCGTTCGAGTTCCGGGAAGTAGCGATTGAGCGGGCGCAGGTCGCGGCTCTGGATGTACGCCTCGTCGCCCTGGCGAAACACGATCGCGCGAAAGCCATCCCACTTGGGTTCGAACAAATAGCCTGCGCCTTGTGGAAGCTCAGCGGCTATCTTGGCCAGCATCGGCTCGATCGGCGGCTGGAGCGCGCTGGTCGCCATCACTTGACGCAGATTCTGCCGGCCAGCCTGCCGCTTTCCACCATCGAGAAGCAGCCGGAAGCGATGTTGGTCGCCCGGCAGTGGCCCATGACGTCGGTCTTCGGCGCCACGGTCGGGCCGTCGTAGACACAGCCGTGGGTGCAATCGCGCTGGCTGTCGCACAGCTTGCCCGCGTCCGGCGCCTTGCGGGCTGTGGGCCGGGCCTTGGCTGACTCGAAAGAGCACTGCGGCGCGCGCGAACCGGCCGGGCCCCAATTTCCGCCATGGTCCAGGCACTGTTGCGCGGTGCCGAATTCCGACACGCCGGCCAGGCAGTGGCCACCCGCCGACGCCTTCGCGACCTGGGTCCAGGCGCCTCCGAGCCGCAGGCAATCCTCGCGGCTCCAGGGCACTTCGCATGCCGCGTGCCAGCTGTCACCGGCCTGCTTCCAGGTGCCTTCCAGGGCGGCGCATTCCGCGCGCGAATCGACCGCCGCCCCGGGCCGGGCGGGCTGGGCACCGGCGACCAGGGCGGCCAAGCCCATCAGCAGCACGATTGCGAGGCGCGACATCATGGCCCCAGTCTAGCGCCGCCGGGAGCGGCTTGGTACAATCGCGCCATCCGAGGAGCGTTGCAGCGCCGTTCAGGCGTGAGGCTCGGAAATCATCGCAACGACGCTCACCCACTGTCTGGTCGGGTGAGCCCTTCCGCAAGGCTTCCCGTCACCTGCACAGTGGTTCGCAAAACTTTGTTTTTGGAGCCGACATGAACGCCGTTCTCAAACCCGTCGCCGCGCACGACTGCGCCATCGCCGACTTGTCCCTGGCCGCTTGGGGCCGCAAGGAAATCCGCATCGCGGAAACCGAAATGCCGGGCCTCATGGCGATCCGCGACGAGTTCGCGAAGAGCCAGCCGCTCAAGGGCGCCCGCATCACCGGTTCGCTGCACATGACCATCCAGACGGCGGTGCTGATCGAAACGCTGCAGGCGCTGGGCGCCAAGGTCCGCTGGGCCTCGTGCAACATCTTCTCGACGCAGGACCACGCGGCAGCCGCCATCGCCGCCGGCGGCACGCCGGTGTTCGCCGTCAAGGGCGAAACGCTGGCCGACTACTGGGACTACACGCACCGGATCTTCGACTTCGGCGCCAAGGACACGGAGGGCGAAGGCCCCAACATGATCCTGGACGACGGCGGCGACGCCACGCTGCTGATGCACCTGGGCAAGCGCGCCGAGAAGGACGCGTCGTTGCTGGCCAACCCGACCAGCGAGGAAGAGACCTGCCTGTTCGCCTCGATCAAGGCCAAGCTCGCGCAGGACGCGACCTGGTACAGCCGCAAGGGCGCGCAGATCATCGGCGTGACCGAAGAGACCACGACCGGCGTGCACCGCCTGAAGGAAATGAGCGCCAAGGGCACGCTGCTGTTCCGCGCGATCAATGTGAATGACTCGGTCACCAAGAGCAAGTTCGACAACCTGTACGGCTGCCGCGAATCGCTGGTGGACGGCATCAAGCGCGCGACCGACGTGATGATCGCCGGCAAGGTGGCCGTGGTCGCCGGCTATGGCGACGTGGGCAAGGGCTCGGCCCAGGCCCTGCGTGCGCTGTCGGCGCAGGTCTGGGTCACCGAGATCGACCCGATCAACGCCCTGCAGGCCGCGATGGAGGGCTTCAAGGTCGTGACCATGGAATACGCTGCCGACAAGGGCGACATCTTCGTCACCGCCACCGGCAACAAGCACGTCATCCGCCACGAGCACATGGCCAGGATGAAGGACCAGGCGATCGTCTGCAACATCGGCCACTTCGACAACGAGATCGACATCGCCTCGGTCGAGAAGTACGAGTGGGAAGAGATCAAGCCGCAGGTCGACCACATCATCTTCCCGGACGGCAAGCGGATCATCCTGCTGGCCAAGGGCCGGCTGGTGAACCTGGGCTGCGGCACGGGCCATCCGAGCTTCGTGATGAGTTCTTCGTTCGCCAACCAGACCATCGCCCAGATCGAGCTGTTTGCGCACAGCGATTCGTACGACGTGGGCAAGGTCTACGTGCTGCCCAAGCACCTGGACGAGAAGGTGGCGCGCCTGCACCTGAAGAAGGTCGGCGCGATGCTGACCGAACTCTCCGACGAGCAGGCCGGCTATATCGGCGTGCCGAAGCAGGGTCCGTACAAGCCGGACAGCTACCGCTATTGACGTGCGTGCCGACCAGCTGCTCGTCGACCGGGGCCCCGCGACCTCGCGCTCGCAAGCTCAACGCCTGATCGCTTCGGGCGTGCGATGGCAGGACCGCGGCGCGTGGAAGTCCGTGGGCAAGAACGGCGATGAAATCGCTTCCGATGCACAGATCGAGCTGCTCGACCTCGCCGAGGCGCGCTATGTCTC
>JAQGMS010000522.1 GCA_028292245.1 Ramlibacter sp. | reverse complement strand
CGCGCAGACCACGGCCATGACGAGCACGACCAGCTGGTTGGAGTCGAGCACCAGGGTGTCGGTGATCACCCAGTTGTGCTTGGGGACCGGCCCGAGGCCGGGCGCGAGGAAGACGTTCTCCCCCGTCTGCAGGTCGACGCCGAGATCGATCAGGATGTCGACGAGCGAGAGCGCGAGCGCGGGCAGCGCGATCATCAGGCCGACCGTGGCCACGATCTTCGCCTCGTCCGAGCTGCTCGCGAGATGCCGGAACAGCACCTTGTTGAGGAGCAGGCCGAGCAGGATCGGCATCACCAGGATCGACAGCACCGCAGCCGGCAGGACCGGCATGCCGAGTCCGGTGTTCAGCTCGAAGAACAGGTACGCCGAGCAGAAGGCCACGGCCCCGTGCGCGAAGTTGAAGATTCCCGATGTCGACCGCGCCAGCACCAGCCCCGACGCGATCAGTGAATAGATCGCCCCGGACACCAGTCCGCTCAGCACAATCGTCAGCAGCTTGTCCATCGCCCGCCTCCTCTCGACATGTCCGTACAGAACAGGGGGTGGTCCCCGCTTCGCGTACGAAGCGGGGACCACCCGGCTCAGCTACCTGGGCTCGAGCCCGTAGCCACAGGTCAGCTCCTTGACGGACACATAGGCGCCGTCCTTGACCTGGACCATGCTGGTGCAGTTGTTGGCGTTGGTCCGCGAGAGCGGGAACGCCGCCTCGCCGATCGCGCCCTCCATGCCGGGGTACGTCCAGTTGCTGTCGAAGAGCGCTGCGAAGTTCTCCGGCGTGATGTCCTTGCCGTCGTCCTCGAGCTTCTTGATCGCCTGGATGAACATGTCGGCGGAGGCGTAGCCGTGGATCGTGCCGAGCTGCACGAACGGGTCGGCACCGATCGCCTTCAGGTCACTCTCGATCTGGTCCCACGAGGGGCCGCCGGCCACCTGGGCACCGGTGCCCTGCTGGACGATGTAGCTGCCCTCGAGCGCCTGAGCCAGGTCCGGAGCGGCCTCGAGGAGGCCCGGGACGTAGGAGACGTAGTTGACCTGCGCGCCCTTGAAGCCGGCGGCGTTGAGGGCACCGGTGACACCGATCGCGTTGCCGAAGTTGGTGTTGTTGACCATCAGGTCCGGCGGGTTGCCATGGTCTGCGGTCATGACCTCCTGGACGTACGGCGTGAAGTCGGTGACCGGGCCGGCGGTGTCCGGCGGCAGCGAGCCGTCCGCGAGGACGACGTCGAAGCCGGCGCTCTTGAAGGCGGTGACCATGTTGTCGAGGTTGTCGGACGAGCCGGCGTAGTTCTCGGCGAACACGACCGCGGTCTTGCCCTCCGCGCCACCGAGCACGTCGGCGAGCGGCTTGGACAGCGCCAGGTCGACCTGCTCGGCGCCGGGGCCGATGCAGCCGGTGTCACCGATGCCGTACTTGGTGCAGCTGGACGGCGTGAAGCCCCAGCCGATGAAGGGGACCTTCTCGTCGTTCAGGAAGTCGCCGCTTCCGGCCGCCACCTGCGTGACGAACGGGAGGATCGCGAAGACCTTGTCGTTGAGGACCAGGTCGCGGGCCTCCTTGGCGTTGGTCGCCTGGTCGGCCGCGTCGTCCTTGACACCGACGAACTCGATCTTGTGGTCGAGCTCGCCGTCGCGGTTCGCGCGCTCGATGCGGGCCCGGGCGCCGTCGTCGAGTCCCGGGAACGGCGGCTGGCCGCCCGGAGGCTGGATGGTGGACAGGCCGCCCACCTTGATGGTGTCGGCCGTGACGCCCCGAGCGTCGCCTCCAGTCGCCTTCGTGTCTTCGCCGTCGCCGTAGTTGCCGCACCCGGCAACCATCAACACGGCGGCGGCGACAAGGCCTGCCGACAGTCGTGACATCCGTCGATTCATGTTGTCTCTCCCAGACTGAACTCAGGAGGCGTGAGATGAGCCAGGACCGGACTCACCCGTTGCTCCTCGTGGTCACAGAATTGGTCCGTCCGACCCCCGCGCCGGGCCGCAGGAAAGGTAATTCTGCTGTCAAGAAAGCCCCCGGGCGGCGCCTGTCGGAGCCCGCGTGCGCGGTTCGCTGAGACCGTCGACAACGCCGTTCAGGCGGCACGAGGAGGACTCATGGGCAGGCTCGAAGGCAAGTGCGCGCTGATCACCGGAGCCGCCAGCGGCATCGGCCGGGCGACCGCGCTGAAGATGGCCGCCGAGGGTGCGCGGGTGGTCGCCGCGGACCGGAACGGCGAGCAGGCCGAGGCGGTCGCGGAGGAGGTGCGCGCCCTCGGCGGCGACGCCGCGTCCTGGACCGTCGACCTCGCCGACGTCGACCAGACCCGCGAGATGGTGCTGGCCGCGGCCAGGCACTTCGGCGGCCGCGTGGACGTGCTCCACAACAACGCGGGCGCCACGCACCTGACCGAGCTGGACCGCGACGTCGCGTCGATCGACCTCGACATCTGGGAGCTGAGCTTCGCGATCAACCTGCGCAGCCCGATGATCGCCAGCCGCACGGTCATCCCGATCATGCTGGAGAACGGCGGCGGGGTCATCCTCAACACCACGTCGATCTCGGCGATCGCAGGCGACCTGAACTACAGCGCGTACGGCGCGTCCAAGGCCGGCGTCGACTCGCTGACCCGCTACATCGCGACGCAGTACGGCAAGCAGGGCATCCGCGCCAACGCGATCGCCCCGGGCCTGGTCGTCACCCCGGCGGTCGAGGCGCAGATCCCGTCCGGCCCCCGGGAGGAGTACGTGCGCCAGCACCTGACCCCTGAGCTCGGCCGGCCCGAGCAGGTCGCGAACGTCGCCGCGTTCCTCGCCTCCGACGAGGCCGCGTTCGTCACCGGACAGGTGATCCGCGTCGACGGCGGCCTGACCTGCCACAACCCGACCGTGGCGGCGTTCCGCGGCTGACCGTCCGTGTACGGAGTAACCTCCGGGCATGGTCGAGTTCGAGCCGCGGGACGCCCCCGGTCACCTGCTCCGGCGCGCGCAGCAGCTGCACGCCGCCGTGTTCGCCGAGACCGTGTCGTCGGCGGACCTGACGACGCCCCAGTTCGCCGTCCTGACCGCGCTGCGGAGCCACCCGGACGTCGACCAGGCCTCGCTCTCGCAGCGGCTCGCGATCGACCGGTCCACGATCGCCGACGTCGCCAACCGGCTCGAGGAGCGTGGCCTCATCACCCGGCACCGCGACCCCCGCGACGCCCGCCGCAAGGTCCTCGCGCTGACGGACGCGGGCCGAGAGCTGCACGACCGGACGGTCCCGGAGGTGCTCGAGGTCGGCCGCCGCCTGGTCGAGCCGCTCGACGAGGACGACCGCGCGACCTTCCTGCGCTGCCTGCGCACGATCATCGCCGTGCACGACCCGTACTTCGACGAGTACGCCGCGATCTAGCCCAGCTGGTGCGCCGCCTGGGTCAGCATGCGGATCGTGTCGGTGCGCTCCTGGGCTGAGTCCATCCCGGCGAACAGCGGCCCGCCGGACAGCACGACGTGCTCGACGCCGGCATCGCGGTAGCGCGCCAGCGTCTCCGCCGTGGGCGGGCCGACCAGCCGCACGTAGTGCGTCAGCGGCTCCCCCGCCCGCGGGCTGTCGGCGCGCAGCGCGTCCAGCCGAGCAGTGACCTCGAGCGACTCCTCGAGCGGGCAGAACGGGCCGAACCAGCCGTCGCCGCGGCTTACGACGCGGCGCACGGCCGCCGGGGTGGACCCGCCGAACACGGTCGGCACCGGCGGCACGGGGTCGCCGCCGATCGCGGCCGGCGCGAAGTCGAAGAACCGGCCGTGGTGCTCGAACTCGGCCCCCGAGAGCAGCCCCTCGATCACGTCGAGGCACTCGTCGAAGCGAGGCCCGCGGGTGTCGAAGTCCTCGCCGACGTACTCGAACTCCTCGCGCATCCACCCGGCCCCGACCCCGAGCAGGACGCGGCCGTGCGACAGCCGGCTGGCGGTCGCCAGGGACAGCGCGGTCACGAACGGGCTGCGCAGCGGCAGGATGAACACGCCCGGCGAGAACCGCAGCCGGCTCGTCACCGCGGCGAGGTGCCCGATGGTGACCCAGACGTCGTTGAGCGTGGTCGAGGTGTCGTAGCCGGGCAGGCCGGTGTCGGAGTACGGGTACTCCGCCGCGAACGTACTCGGGGTGAGCAGGTGGTCAGACAGCCACAGCACCTCGACCCCGGCCTCGTCGCACG
>JAQGMS010000041.1 GCA_028292245.1 Ramlibacter sp. | reverse complement strand
AGCTGCGTGTGGCCGCCGGCGAGAAGCTGCCGCTGGCGCAGCAGGACATCCGCTTCCAGGGCCATGCCATCGAGGTGCGGCTGTGCGCCGAAGATGTGCCCGCCGGCTTCATGCCGCAAAGCGGCACTCTCGTCATGTGGCAGCCGACATTGGCGTTGCGAGTCGAACACGCGCTGGTCTCCGGCGCCGAAATCTCTCCCTTCTACGACTCGATGATCGCCAAGCTGGTGAGCCACGGGCCCACGCGCGATGAGGCTCGCCGCAAGCTCGTCGCAGGCCTGGAGGATACGGTCGTTCTCGGCGTGGCAACCAACCAGTCTTTCCTCGCGGCTTGCCTCGATCATCCGGTTTTCGCGCAAGGCGGCGCGACGACCGCATTCATCGCGCAACACAGGGACGCGCTGCTTGCTGTCGATACCGCGACGATCGAACTGGGGGAAGCGCTGGCCGCGGCGCTGCTGCTCGAGACCTCGCCCGGCGCGCAGCGACGCGAACCCGGAAGGCGCCTGTCGCAGAACGCGCCACTGCGTGTGCGTTACGAAATCGCCGGCCGCGAGCTGGAGGCAACGCTGACCGATTCGGGCACGCGGCGCTATCAGGTCAAAGTGAGTGATCGCGTCCATGAGGTCGAGGTCGTGGAACTGCGGGAACGAACCCTTCGCTTCATCTGCGATGGCGTCAGGGAGAGCGTCGCGTACTGGCGCGAGGGCAGTCGCCTGTACTTCAACTTGCGAGGCCGGGCGTTTGCGGTTGTGGACACCACGCGTACGCCGACGGCCCGTTCCCAGGCGGCGGCGGGGAGCGACGGCAAACTGCGCGCATCGATGAATGGACGCGTCGTGGCCGTGCTCGCCGCCGTGGGCCAACGGGTGGAAGCGGGCCAGCCGCTGATGGCCCTGGAAGCCATGAAGATGGAACACCTGCATGCGGCGCCCGGGGCGGGGATTGTGAAGGCACTGCATGTGGCCGCCGGCGATCAGGTTGCGACCGGTCATGTGCTCGCGGAAATCGCCTTCACGGCGCAGGTGCCATGAGCATGATTCGGGGCGATCTGGCGGCCTTGCGCCAGGCGCAAGCCGCAAGGCTGGACAGCGAACGCCCGGCGTCCGTCGAACGCCAGCGTAAGCGCGGCCGGTGGACCGTGCGGGAGGTGGTCGACGCGCTGGCCGACCCGCACACCTTCGTCGAGTACGGCGGGCTCGCTCAACCGGCCACTGAAGGAATGACGGGCGCCGCAGACGGTCTCGTGATGGGAACGGCGCGCATCGGCGGCCGGCCCGCCAACCTGGTTCTCTGCGACTACACGGTGCATGCGGGCACGCAGAGCGCGATCAACCACATGAAGATGACGCGCATGTTCGAGCACTCGCTGCGCTTTCGGCTTCCCGTGGTCTGCTGGCTCGACGGTGGCGGCGCGCGGCCCCATGACATGCTGCTTGCCGCGCGCGGGAAGACGCCCACTTTCGTCGTCTTCGCGCGCCTGAGCGGCCTGGTGCCGACGATCGGTGTCGTGCCCGGTGTCGCTTTTGCGGGCCAGGCCAATCTCGCCGGCATGTGCGACCTGCTGATCGGCGTGCGCGGCAGCGCGATGGGGATGGCCGGCCCGCCGCTGGTCGAGGCCGCGCTGGGCGTCAAGTACACGCCCGATGAGATCGGGTCCGCGCAGGTGCACGAGCGTTCCGGCGTTTACGACCTGGTCGCCGGCGACGACGCGCAAGCCGTGGCGCTTGCCAAGCGCTACCTTTCCTATTTCAGCGCCACGCAGCCCCCCGGTGCGGCGCGGGACCAGGCCGCGCTTCGCGATCTAGTGCCCATAAATCCACGCCAGTCGTACGACGTCCGCCAGGTCATCGAGACGCTGGCCGACACCGGCAGCGTGCTGGAACTGAAGCCGAACTTCGGCGCTTGCATCGTTACCGCGCTGATGTGCCTGGACGGCAGGGCCGTGGGCGTCATTGCCAACCAGCCCCTGGTTCTGGCCGGCGCGATCGACAGCGAGGGCTGCGTCAAAGCGGCCCGGTTCGCGTCGATCTGCGACGCGTTCGACATTCCCTTGCTCCTGCTGTGCGATACCCCCGGCCTCATGGTCGGCCCGGATGCGGAGAAGAGCGGACTCGTGCGCCACAGCGCCCGCCTGCTGACGGCCATTGCCAATGCCACGATTCCCCTGTTGACGGTCGTGCTGCGCAAGGCCTATGGCCTGGGCTACTACATCATGGGATCGCAAGCGCTGGATCCGGCGATCCTGCTGGCCTGGCCGACCGCGGAATACGGGGGCATGGGGCTGGAAGGCGCCGTCACCATCATCTACAAGCGAGAACTCGAGGCGGCCGCCGACGCGGAGGAGCGGGCCCGGCTGCATGCGCGACTAACCGCAGAGTTGAAGGACGAGCATTCGGCGATCGTGTCCGGCAGCCGTTTCACCTACGACGACGTGATCGATCCCGTGGACACGCGCGAGTTGCTGCTGCGCACGCTCGAAGCATTGCCCGCCGCCCCGCCGCGCACGACCCGCAAGCGGCTCATCGAGCCTTTCTAAGGAGACAGCCATGGCTCACCCCTGGCGCGATCCACGGGTGCCGGACTCGGCGCAATGCGTGCTCAAGCCCGTGCTGGAACGGTGGGCGCATGAAAAGCCGGATGCGGTGTTCGCTCATTTTGACGACGGCACCGAGTGGACGTGGGCGCAGACGCTCGATGCGGCACGGCGCGCGGCCGCCGGGCTGCAATCGCTGGGTGTCGTGCAGGGCCAGAACGTGCTCTCGTGGCTCCCGAACGGCCCCGACGCGCTGCGCGTGTGGTTTGGCGCCAACCTGCTCGGCGCTGTCTACGTCCCGCTCAATACCGCATACCGGGGACGCATGCTGGAGCACGCCGTGGAAATGAGCGGCGCGCACGTGATGGTGGTTCAGGCCGGCCTTGTCGATCGAATGAAGGAACTCAGTGCCAATTCCGTGCGTGACGTGATCGTCCTCCGGGGCGCGCCCGCAACTGCGGAACAGGACGTGACGTGGCATGGCGACGATCGCCTCGCGCTGGACCCTGCGGCGTTGAGCGAGCCGCCCGCGGCGATTCAACCTTGGCACACGCAGAGCATCATGTTCACCTCGGGCACGACCGGGCTTTCCAAGGGTGTCGAGTCGTCCTACCTGCATCTCTATTCCACCTCATTCGATCCTTTCCCCTATCTCAGCTGCGACGACCGCTATCTCGTATCGCTTCCGTTGTTCCACGTCGGCGGGACGGTGGCGGTGTATTCGATGTTGTTGCGAGGCGCTTCCGTTGCGATCGTTGATTCCTTCAAGCTGGACACGTTCTGGCAGACGATTGCTTGCACGCGCAGCACGTTCTGCTGCCTGCTCGGCAGCATGGCCACGCTGCTCGTCAAGGCGCCGCCCGCGCTGCTGGACAGCGGGCATGGCCTGCGTCGCGCGCTGATGATTCCGTTGACCGAAGACGCAGCGGGGTTTCGGGACCGGTTCGGCTGCGACATCTACACGCTGTTCAACATGTCGGAGATCTCGGTGCCCCTCGTCTGCGGGCCGAACCCCTCGTCACTCGGAACCTGCGGCCGTCCCCGCCCGGGTATCGAGGTCCGCGTGGTGGACGAGAACGACTGCGAGGTAGCGCCAGGAGCGGTGGGCGAGCTGCTTGTCCGCACTGACCGCCCGTGGGCGATGGCTCACGCGTATTTCGGTGACCCGCAAGCCACGGCCCGGGCCTGGCGCAACGGCTGGTTCCATACCGGCGATGCATTCCGTGTTGACGAGGGCGGCAACTACCGGTTCGTCGACCGCATCAAGGATTCGATCCGCCGGCGTGGCGAGAATATCTCGTCGTTCGAAGTGGAAGCTGAGCTCTGCGCGCACCCTTGCGTGCTCGAGGCCGCGGCGATCGCCGTGCCAAGTCCTCATGGCGAGGACGACGTCCTGGTGGCGGTCGTCGCGCGTCCGGGCTCGGTGATCGATCCGGCGGAATTGCTGCTCTATCTTGTTCCCCGCATGCCGCACTTCATGGTGCCTCGCTACATCCGGGTTGTTGCCGCGCTGCCGCGGACGCCGACGCAAAAGGTCCGGAAACACGAATTGCGGGCAGAAGGCGTGACCGAGGATGCCTGGGACCGCGAGGCGGCAGGCGTGCGCGTCCGTCGTACGGAGCTCCCGTAGCCAGTAGGCGCAAGCACTGGCGAAGACGCGGGCCTAGAGTGACTTTTCCCAACCCGACCATCTCAAGGAGACATACATGAGAGATCAGCGCCGGCACTGCCTCGTCGCCGTTGCATTCGCAATGCTGCCGCTCTGGAGCGCGGCCGACCAGGGAGTCACGAAGAATGAAATCCTGATCGGCACCATCCAGGACCTCTCCGGCCCTCTGGTGTCGTACAGCAAGGAGACGCTCAACGGCATGAACATGCGTCTTGAGGAAGCGAACGCCACCGGCGGCGTGAACGGCCGCAAGATCAAGCTATTGGTTGAAGACTCCGGCTACGACACGAAGAAGGCGATGCTGGGGGCGCAGAAGCTCGCCCTGAGGGACAAGGTTTTCGCTGTCGCCGGATCAATGGGCACGACGATCGCCCTCACGACACAGCAGGTTTTCATGGAAGCAGGTGTAGTCAACCTGTTTCCGCTCGGATCCGCCCGCGGCTTGTACGAGCCGCCAGAAATGAAGTTCGCGTTCTCGGTCCCGTACTTCCAGCAGGGCCGCGCCATCGTCAAATCACTGAACGCAGCACGCGCCGACCGCAGATGGTGCTCTTTGGTCCAGGACGACGACCTCGGCTCGGAATTGATGTCCGGGATCGATACCGAAATGAAGCAGAGCGGCAAGGCGGTCTCCGAGCGCACATCTTACAAACGCGGTGCGACTGATTTCTCCTCGCAGGTGGCCCGCCTGAAAGCCGGGAACTGCGATACGGTTGTGCTGGGAACGACCTTGCGCGAGACGGTCGGCACTCTCAGTGAAGCCAGGAAGATCGGCTTCGCACCGCAGTTCGTAGGCACATCGGCCGCTTATACGCACCTGCTGCCAAAGCTCGGGGGCGCCGTGACCGACGGCTTGATGGCGTCGCATTCGGCCACGCAGCCGTATGCGGATGAAGGGACGAAGGCGGCGCGCGATTGGTATGCCTCCTATGTGGCGAAGTTCAAGGAGGAGCCCGGCCAGTTCGCGGTCATGGGTTACGGGATGATGGAGTGGACCATCAAGACGCTCGAGAAAACCGGTCCGAACGTCACCACGAAGGGCTTCGTCGCTGCCCTTGAGAACAGTTCCTTTCCCCGGGACAAGTTGGGCTTTGACACCATGACCTTCTCGAAGACCAAGCATCTCGGCTCGGAGGCAGTGCGTCTGTCGCAGTTGAAGAGCGGCAAGTGGATGCCGATTACCGACTACATCTCCCCGTAGAGGGCATTGAGCGCCCGACGTGGATTTCCCGCTGTAGGTCTCCGTGTCGTCGCGCCTGAATTTGCCCCCGCTGGCGGAGCGCACCTTTACCTCGGTAATCGGCCGCCATGTCGCAATGCGGCCGGACCAGGCAGCAGTACGCGATCCTGAACGCTCGCTCAGCTACGGGGCTCTCTACGAGGAGGCGCTCGCAGTTGCCGGAGGCTTTGGCCGGCTGGGAGTGCGCGAGGGTGAGGCAGTGCTGGTGATGCTCGACAACCACCTGGACAGCGTCGTCGCCTGGTGGGCATTGGCGCTGACTCGACGCGTGGAGGTGCCGGTGAACACCGCCTACCGGGGGTCCATCCTGGCACATGTAGCGAACAATTCGTGCGCGAGGGCGATCGTGATTGACGAACCCTACCTTCCGGTGCTTGCGGAAGTGATCGACCAGCTGCCTCGGGTCGAGCACGTGATCGTGCGCGGAGCCATGGCGCTCGCCATGCCTCCAAAGGTGCGCGTGCATGGATGGGAAGAAATCCGCGGCCCGCGCGCGGCCCCGGTGGCTCTGGAACCCTGGGATCTGATGGGCATCATGTACACCTCGGGCACGACAGGACCGTCTAAGGGTGTGCGCGTGACGCAGGCGCATGCCTATGGCTACGCATCGCCCGCGGTGCTCGGCCGTGCAGTCCCGCAGGACGTGAGCCTGGTGACGTTGCCGCTCTTCCACATCGGAGGCCAGTGGGCCGGTGTCTACAACAGCCTGATCGCAGGCGGCAGCAGTGTTGTACTCCCGCGCTTCTCGGCCACGAGCTACTGGGACGACGTTCGCCGGTATGGTTGCACCTACACGTTGATGCTGGGTGCCATGGCGAATTTCCTGTACCAGCAGCCAGCTCGCGAGGACGACAGGCGCCACGGCTTGCGGCAAGTCTTGATGGTGCCGGTCATCGCGCAGATGGAGGCATTTTGCGAACGCTTCGCTATCGACAGCGTGGCAACCGCCTACGGGTTGACGGAGGGTTCAACAGCATTGGTCGCCGCGCTAGGCAGCGCCCGTGCGGGGGCGGTTGGTGTTCCCCGTCCGGACTTCGACATTCGCCTTGTCGATGAACACGATATTGAGGTTCCGGCGGGCAAGGTGGGCGAGCTCCTGATTCGTCCCCAAGAGCCGTGGAGCGTCATGGACGGCTATCACAAGATGCCGGAGGCCACTATTGCAGCCTGGCGCAACCAGTGGCTGCATACAGGGGATGCGTTTCGGGTCGACACGGACGGGCAGTACGTTTTCGTGGACCGCATGAAGGACGCCATGCGCCGCCGCGGCGAAAACGTCTCCAGCTTTGAAGTGGAGAAGGAGATCATGGAGCACCCGGCCGTGCTCGAAGCCGCCGTCATCGGCGTGCCCAGCGCCGCAAGTGAAGACGACATCCTGGCGTGCGTGGTTCTGCGACCCGGCGCCGTTCCGGATGCCGACGCGCTGCTCGATTTCCTCGAGGCGCGATTGCCCTACTTCATGGTGCCGCGCTACGTCGACTTCCTGGTTGAGCTTCCCAAAACGCCCACCGCCAAGGTTCGAAAACAGGAGTTGCGTGCGCGAGGGGTCACGCCAACGTCCCACGACCGGCCACCGAAGAACGGAAAGCGCCCGGCAGCCGGAGAAAAGAAGTGACCGGGCAATCGAACGGCGGCACACCGATGCAGATGTTGGCGGCTGCACGCGCGGCGCTGGCGGACGCCGCACGCACGCCGGCGATCGAACGCCAGCATCGCCTGGGCAAGATGTCCGCACGCGAACGAATCGCAGCGCTGGTGGATCGGGGGAGCTTCCATGAAATCGGTGCGATGGTGCAGCCCAAGCGCGACACCTTCGGCACCCAGGACCTGCAGGCGCCGGCGGACGGCGTTTTGACCGGATATGCGCGCATCGACGGCCGGGCAGTGGGCCTGTGCGCTTTCGACTTCACGGTACTGGGCGGCTCCAACGGTCGCGTCGGTGAGCACAAGGTGGAACGCATCGCGACTCATTGCCTCGAGCATGGTTGCGCGCTGGTGCTGCTGCTGGATGGCGGAGGACACCGTATCCAGGAGGGGCTGGACAGCCGTCACTTCGCGGAGGGCTCGCGCTACTTCCAGATCGCCGCGAATCTCTCGGGATGGGTGCCGACCATGGCCCTTATCATGGGGCCGGGTTTTGCGGGGCCCTCGAATTTTGCCGCGCTGTGCGACTTCGTGGTCATGGTCCGGAGCACCTCTACCATGGGCATAGCGGGTCCGGCGCTCGTAGCGGCAGCGACGGGCGAAGTCACGGACAAGGATTCGCTTGGAGGCCCCGACGTCCAGGCCGACCGGAATGGCTTGGCGGACCTGGTCGCCGATTCGGATTCACACGCTCTCGAGCTCGCGCGGCGCTACCTGGAGTTCCTCCCAGCGAATGCCGGCGAAAGTCCGCCCCGGCGCGAAGTACGCGAGCCCGCTTCCGATGACGAGGAGCGTTTGCTGATAGTCGTTCCGGACGACACGCGCAAGGCCTACGACGTCAAGGACGTTGTCCGAGGCATCTGCGATGCTGACAGCGTTTTTGAGATCAAGCCCATGTTTGCGCCCAACCTTGTGACAGCCTTCGCTCGCGTTGGGGGACGGGCGGTCGGCGTAGTTGCCAATCAGCCCCTGCATCTGGCGGGAACCCTCGACGCGCGCGCCTGCGAGAAGGGAGCACACTTCATTTCCGTCTGCGACGCCTTTGGCTTGCCGCTGATCTACCTGGTCGACGTGCCGGGTTTTCTGGTCGGCAGCGCTGCCGAGGATTCCGCACTCGCTCGACGCAGCGCCCGCCTGCTCTTTGAACTCGCGCAGGCCACCGTCCCCCGCGTTTCAGTGGTCATGCGCAAGGGCTACGGTTTGGGGTACATCGCGATGTGTGGTGGTCGGAGCTTCGACGCAGATTTGTGCCTTGCGTGGCCAACGGCGGAAATATGCGCGATGTCAGTGGAGGGGGCGGTGGACGTGGCCTATGCGCGTCAGGTGAGTGCCGCGGCGGATCCGGCAGCGAAACGCGAGGAATTGATTCAGCGTTTTCGCAGCCAGCTCGGCGCGTTTCATGCGGCAGAACACTTTGGCATCGACGATGTCATCGACCCTCGTGAAACCCGGTCCGCGATCATCGCCACGCTCGATCGTTGCCCGCAACGCAAGCAGAACAGGGCGCGTTCACCGCGGTTCCACGGCATATCGCCGATCTAACTTCGGACAATCACGCCCACCGAGCCTCCTTTGCGTGCCTTCTCGTCATGTTCGTCTCCCGGCTGATTCGGACTATCCGAATACCCAGCAAAGAACACAACCCACGCTCACGAGAGCAAATGCGCCGAGGAGCACCGGAATGACAAAGAGGGCCACGCCGTATTCCTCGTGATGCTCTTCGACGTACATAAGAACTCTATTCATCGTCTTCTCCTGAAGATAAGCTGTGCGTGTTCGGCCCCGCTATCGGGAATTGCTCAAGAGACAGTGACCGTTTGCACCCGAGGCAGGCCATGCACGCTGGCTTGAAGATGCGCGAAGAGCCGCACACGGCGAAACGTCTTGCGGATATCGGTTTCCATCGCGCTGACGTACCGCAGCGGCTTCGGGCCCAGCAACGATCGGGATGGCAGTGTCAAAGCGGCTTTCGAGTTCATTTGATCTCCTTGGAATCGCCGGCGTTTCTTGCACGACAGCGGAAATGTGGACATGCAATCAATGTAGGTGTCGTTGCGCCCTGCGACTAGATGGAAGAACGGGATGGGAATCGTCCACCGGTGCCACCAATTGAATGGAGCTGCGCGTGGAGTGGGTGGGGCGTTCGAGAGGATTGCTAGCAAAACTGGACGAGAGTACGCCGGCTGCCCTAGCTATTCTGAAGAACCGGAGTGCCGTAGGCTCGTTGCATCGTTTCACTCCTTGAAGGATTTCCCCATGGCTCGGCCCAAGATCGGCATCATCATCGGTTCCACGCGCGAAGGGCGCTTCGGCGACAAACCCGCCCGATGGATCCACTCCATTGCCGCCAAGCGAGATGATCTTCAGTTCGAGATAGTGGACCTGAGGGATCACCCCATGCCCTTCTTTTCGGAGCCTATGTCGCCGTCGCGTGGGCCTGCAAAGAATGAACACGCCCAGGCTTGGGCGGCCAAACTCGCCACGCTGGACGGCTTCATCATCGTGACGCCCGAGTACAACCATGGGCCAAGCGCCGTTCTCAAGAACGCGTTGGACTACGCATATAGCGAGTTCGTACGCAAGCCGGTTGCATTCGTCGGCTACGGCGGGGTCGGCGCGGCACGCGCCATCGAACAGCTGCGCCTTGTCGTCTCCGAGCTGCAGATGGTTTCGGTTCGCAACGCCGTGCACGTGGGCATGGTGGAATTTCTTGGCATCCTGCAGCAAGGCAAGGGCCTTGATGATTTTCCGCATCTCGTGCAGGCAGCCAACGGTTTGCTCGATGACCTCGCATGGTGGACCAAGGCGTTGAAGCAAGCGCGCACCGCCAACGCGTGACGGGAAACGACGTGAGTCCTCCGCGCGTCACGTCGCTTGGACCAGCCAGGCATCCGAACGCTCCTGTTTCGCCGGGGCGTCGAATCGTGCGTCGCACGCGCGGCCAGCAACACGGATCGCTCACCCGATTCATGTGCCCGGGCGACCTCGGCCAACTGGTCAAGCCCTACGTCTTCCTGGATCTGTTCGACGTCGATTCGATGCAGTTGGGTGAGCTTCCGCTTCACCCGCATTCGGGTATCGCAACGCTGACCTACGTGATCGACGGTGAAGTCCGGTATGAAGACACGACCGGCAAGGCGGGCGTACTTCCATCCGGAGGTCTGGAATGGGTAATGGCCGGAGGAGGCGTGTGGCACTGCGCAGGTGCGACGAAGCGGCAGCGCGTCAGAGGATGCCAGCTTTGGGTGGCATTGCCTCCCGAGCTGGAAACCGCGTCCGCGCGAAGCATCTATCTCGATGCGCGGGACCTGCCGCGTTCGGGCCCGGCCGTCGTCCTGATGGGGAGCCTCGGTGGCATCGACGGTCTGATCCCGTTGTCCGCACCGATGAATTTTCTGGCTGTACGTTTGAAGGCCGGAGAATCCTGGCGCTATGAGCCGCCACTAGACCATTCCGTGGCATGGCTCGCGGTCAGCAGCGGCACCTTGTGGATCTCCGGAAAGAAATGCGCTGGCGAGATGGTCGTGTTTGAGGAATCCAGCGAGGCCATCGATCTTCGCGCGCAGAGCGACACGGTATGCATGCTGGCGTCTGCGGCCAAGCATCCCCACGAGCTCGTGATGGGGTACTACTCCGTGCATACGAGCGACGAGGCCCTGCAGCAAGGAGAGGAAGGCATCCGCGCGATTGCCCGGCGCCTGCGCGACGATGGTCGCTTGTCCTGCTGATCACTGCAGCCCGTCTGTCGGAGGCCCTTTGCGCCAAGGGTAGCCTTTGGCGCTGAGTTCGTATGCGTACTCGAACAACCGATTCATGTACTTTGCATCGAAAGCCTGTTGTGGCGCTTGCTCGAAATCCGAACCGATGTAGGCGAGATTGAAATCCGCCCCGTCCTGCTGCGCCGTGCGATAGATACGCTCCAGGTCGTTGATCCCTTGCCGCTGGAGCAGAAGGCTTATCGCGCGGCCGCCGATGCTCAAAGTGCGCCGCGGAGTATCCGACCATTCGGGACTGACTTTGCCGTTGCGGATGGCGTAAACATGGATCCCGCGCCGGTTCGGCTGCCCCGTCAACTGCTTCATGACGGCCAGGCTGTTCGACGGATAGGTGAATACTTGTGTGATGACGCCGCCGTCGACGTGCATTTCCTGGTAGGGCTTGCCGTCAACCTCCACGTCGATCATGACCGGGGAAACCTCGCCCGGAACGCTGGCCGACGCGAGCATGACCTTGCGGAAGAGCTCCAGTGCACGTGGAGCCCCGCTGGCCGCGATGACGCCCATGTTCCATGTCACTGCACGGCCTGAGTCGAGGTCTGTCGTGCCTATCATCAACGCTCGACCCTTCCGGTATTCCGCAGCGATGCTGTCCAGGACGGCGGGGGTAACGTGCTTGGCAACCAGGCGGGCCAACGGCTCGCTGTGGGCCATGCCATCACTCGAAAGACCGGCCAGCAGGCCGCGCTTGCCAAACAGGCCGTCCTCGCTCACGGATGTCGTCACGTCATGCAAGACCTTGTCGTAGGGACGCCCAAGAAAGGCAAAGGGGGCAATCAAGGCGCCGGCGCTGATGCCTGTGACGACTTTGAACTCAGGACGGGATCCCTGAATGCTCCACCCAGCCAGGAGGCCCGCCGCAAAGGCGCCACTGTCCCCGCCGCCCGAGATGGCCAGAATGTGCACCGGCGGGAGCGGTTCCGTTTGCTTTCCCGCCCGCGAGAGAGCGTCGTGCTCCCGCATGTTGTCGTCGATTGCGCTTTGGACGAAGGGAGCGAGGTCGATATCCACCCAATATCGGGAGTTCGGGATGCCGGGTGTGACTGCCCGAGCCACCAGCGACGCCGGCACCGGGTCAACACGTCTCATCGATCCACATGCCTGCAACGATGCGGCTATGACAAGCACTATGACAGCACGCAGCGATCGACTCACGGCTGTTCCTTCATATCCAGGAGACGTATGGGTATCCATCAGGTAGACGCGAAATGATAACGGGGCCCAACACCGGATGGCAAAAAATGCGGAAAGGCTCGCATTATTCAAAAGGCGGGCGACAATCCACCACGAGGTGTGCGAACTGGATTCGCGCTCCCAAAGTGTCGCGCCTGGTTGGCGACTGATGTGCATTGGCCCGTCCGCGAGAGGAAGCGATCATGGTGGATTTGAACTACGTTGCGTTGTTTGTCCAAGTGGTGCGCGCTGGAAGCTTTGCCCAGGCGGCCAGACGCGCAGGCATTCCAGCAAATACCGCCAGCCGCCGGATTCAGCAACTCGAAGAGGAGCTCGGCTTGCGGCTATTGCATCGCTCGACACGGCGGCTGACGCTAACCGATTCCGGAGAGGCGTTCTACGCCCGTTGTGCTGACCAGGTGGAGGTTCTGTCCGAAGCGGCACAGGAGCTTGCGGAGGGAAGTCATTCGCCCAGCGGCAAGGTTCGCGTGGCTGCTGCTGCTGATTTTTTCAATTGGTTCCAGATGGACTGGGTCAAGGAGTTCCTGGTGGTGCACCCAAAGGTCCGGTTGGAGTTTGTGCTCAGTGACTCACGAGCGGACCTTGTGGCCGAGAGCATTGACGTTGCTATTCGCGCAGGCAAGGTGCTCGAGCCTACATTGGTCGCGCGCCGGATCGGCAGCAGCCGGGCCTCACTGGTGGCGAGTCCCGAGTACTTGACCGCGCGGGGCACCCCACAGACGCCGGACGAACTGTCCGCACACGACTGTGTCGCGCTGCCGGCGGTATCCGGGCGCACGGTGTGGCACTTGGAGGGTCGGGAGGGAAGTGTTGAGGCACAGGTCAGCGGGCGCTTTTACGCGAACTCGGCGCAAGTGCTGCTGAAGGCCGCGCTGGCGGGCCTCGGAATTGTCCTTCTTCCAGATTTCGTGACGGCGCCACACGTTCGCGCTGGCCAGTTGACGGAAGTGCTGGCGGACTTTGGTGGCTCAAGCATCGATGTCCACCTCGTCTACCTGAGCCGCCGCCAACTGCCGCGCGCCGTCAGCGCGTTCATCGAATTCGCCATGACAAGAATGGTTGCAGAAGGATTGGTTCGCCCCCCCACCGTCGGCAGATCACCCGCCCGCCGCGCCGCTTAGCATTCGGCACGCACCACCTCGATCGATAACTGCAAGTCTTCCGGATTCCAGACCATTGCTCCATGGATGGACGACTGAAATCCGAATCCGCCGGCTAGTACATGTGCTGTGGCCCTCGTAGCATGGGTCCATGTCCACCAACCGGCCGAATCCCGTCACCAGCCAGCCCGGCAACACGATGTGCCCTGTCCAGCGGACACTGCGCGCGCCCCTTGTTGAGCCGCTGATGGTTGATTGCTCCGTCGTCAGTCAGGGTGTGTGGTACGCCACCGGGCTTGTACGGGTTGGTGGGGCTATCGCGTTCTTCGTACCAAGCACCAGCTCGGTGTACGGTTTTCTATCCGACGTCTCCATGATCTTCGGTGCGGCAACCCGAATGCTGATGGTCGGCGGCAACTGGTTCCAGCCCGTCGCACTTTCGGTACTCACCGCCTTTCTCGCCTACCTTTTTCGCCCGACGACTGATCCAACCATGACCTGGAAACTGCCATGAGCCTCTCAACAAAGACAAATGCCCGCGTCCCATGGACGAGCACGCAAGTGGGCGCACGGCGCGTCGTACGCCGCACGCAAGGCCATCGGCACGGACCGGTCACTCGCCTGATGAGCCCGTCGGACCTGGGTGAGTTGCTGCGTCCGTTTGTCTTTCTCGACCACATCGATACCCCGCGTGGCGCCGACGCCTTCGGCCTGCATCCTCACTCCGGCATCGCAACCGTAACGTGGATCATGGAGGGCAATGTGTCCTATGAGGACACGACAGGCGAAACCGGCAAGATTCCCGAGGGAGGACTGGAGTGGATGCAGGCCGGCGGGGGCGTTTGGCATGGCGGCGGGTTCGGCGATTCACCTCGCATCCGCGGCTTCCAACTCTGGTTGGCGTTGCCTCCAGAGCTTGAACTGGGGCCAGCGCACAGCATCTATAGCCAGCCGGACCAGATCCAGCGTGATGGTCCGGTGGCGGTGCTGTTGGGCCGTTACGGCACTGCAAGCAGCGGCATTCGCGCGCCATCGCCGGTGAATTACCTGTCGGTGTCGCTCAAGGCGGGCGAGCAGTGGACGTACCACCCGCCAACGAACCACACAGTGGGCTGGGCGGCGGTCAGCCGAGGAATCTTGCGTTCGCCGGATTCATTGCAAGCAGGTGAGCTGGCGGTCTTCGCGGAGTCGAGCGCCCCCATCGATTTTCATGCCGTAACCGACGTTGAATTCGTCCTCGGTTCGGCGGTGAAGCACCCGCACGACCTGGTGCTAGGCCACTACTCGGTGCATACCAATGCCGTCGCGCTGCGCGAAGGCGAAGCGAACATCCGGCAAATCGCGAGCCGGCTGCGCACCGAAGGTCGATTGACCTGAGCAAAGGAGCGCGTGCCAGCCAGGCACGCGGGACTTCGAAACGATCAATGCGGGGCAGACCCGGCCGACATGCTCGATCCTGCATGTCGCCGGCTCGGAAGGGGCACTTGGGGGGAGCCGAAGTCTCTCTCCATTCCTCTTCCCCCGCGCCATCTACCCCGGTGCATGCCAGGAGGGTGCCGTCACTGGTACTTGCGCAGTTCCAGCTTGCCGATCTGGTTGCGATGCACTTCGTCCGGCCCATCGGCCAGGCGCAGCACGCGCGACATGGCATAGGCGCGGGCCAGCACGAAGTCGTTGCTGGTGCCGCCGCCGCCATGCACCTGGATGGCCCAGTCGATGACTTTGGCGGCCATGTTCGGGACAGCCACCTTGATCATGGCGATCTCCGTTCGGGCCACCTTGTTGCCCACGGTGTCCATCCGGTGCGCGGCCTGCAGGGTGAGCAGCCGCGCCTGCTCGATCATGATGCGCGACTCGGCGACTCGCTCCACGGTCACCCCCTGATGCGCGACGGGCTGCCCGAACGCGACGCGAGACAGGCTGCGGCGGCACATCTCCTCCAGAGCGCGCTCGGCCAGGCCGATCTGGCGCATGCAGTGGTGGATGCGTCCCGGGCCCAACCGGCCCTGCGCGATCTCGAAGCCGCGCCCTTCGCCCAGCAGCATGCTGGACACCGGGACACGCACGTTCTTGAAGAGCACCTCTGAAGCCCGGTCCGGCACGCCGTAGAAGCCGAACACCGGCAGCGGACGAATCACCTTCACGCCGGCAGTGTTCATCGGCACCAGGATCATCGACTGCTGCTTGTGCGAGTTCGCGTTCTGCGGGTCCGTCTTGCCCATGAAGATGGCAATTTCGCAGCGCGGGTCGGTGGCATTGGTGGTGTACCACTTGTGGCCGTTGATGACGTATTCTTCGCCGGAGCGGACGATGGAGGATTCGATGTTGGTGGCGTCGCTGGACGCCACTTGCGGTTCGGTCATGGCGAAGCAGGAGCGAATCTCGCCGGCCAGCAGCGGTTTCAGCCACCGGTCCTGCTGCTCTCGCGTGCCATAACGCGCCAGCACTTCCATGTTCCCGGTGTCGGGCGCTGAGCAGTTGAACACTTCCGGGGCGAGGAAAGAGCGTCCCATGATCTCGCACAGCGGCGCGTATTCCAGATTGGTCAAGCCGGCGCCGTGGTCCGACTCGGGAAGGAAAAGATTCCACAGCCCGGCAGCCCGCGCTTTCGGCTTGAGTTCCTCGATGGTCGGGTAGACCTTCCAGGGGCCGAGCGCCTCCGCTTCCTCGATAAAGCGCTTCTCGTTGGGATAGATGTGCTCGTCCATGAAAGCCACCAAGCGGCTTTGGAGGTCCTGGACCTTGGAACTGGGTTCGAAAGGCATGGCAATCCTCTAGCGGTGCAAAGAAAGTTCAGGCGGCGGCCAGCCGCTCTGCGGCGAGTTTCCAGGCGAACTCCGCGATCGGCCGCGCCATTGCACCCGTCGCGCGCGCGTTGCCGCTGGACGCGGTTCCGTCCTGCGCCCGCTTCGCGACCGTTTGCAAAATGGCAGCGAGGCGAAACAGGTTGTAGATCAGGTAGTAGCTCCATGTCTCGTGCGGCACGGACTGGCGTCCGGTGCGGTGGCACCAGAGCTCGAGATACTCCGTCTCCGATGGGATCGCCAGGGCTTCCAGGTCGCAACCCGCCATGCCCCTGAACTGCTGTCCGGTCAGGCGCCAGGGCAGCATGTGGTAGCCGAGGTCTGCCAGGGGATCGCCCAGGGTCGAGAGTTCCCAATCGAGCAAGGCGACGACGCGCGGCTCCGTCGGGTGGAAGATCATGTTGTCCATGCGCAGGTCCCCGTGCACGATGCCGTGCCCCTGCGCCGGAGGATGGCGGCCCGGAAGCCAGGCGATCAGCTTGTGCATTTCCGCAATGGGCTTCGTTTCCGACGCCTGGTACTGGCGGCTCCAACGGCCGATCTGCCGTTCCACGAACTGGCCTTGGCGGCCGTAGTCCTGGAGTCCGACATCCTCCGGCCGCACCGAGTGCAGGGCAGCCACGACGCGATTCATGTCGTCGTACAGTGCGGCGCGCTCGGTGTGCGCCAGTTCCGGCAGCGCCGGGTCCCAGAAAATCCGGCCCTCGACGAAGTCCATCACGTAGAACATCGTGCCGATGACGGAAGCGTCCTCGCACAGGCACAACGGGCGTGGCACAGGAACTGCGGACCCATGCAACGCGCGGATGACCCGGTATTCTCTATCGACTGCATGCGCGGATGGAAGCAACTCACCGGCCGGTTTCTTGCGCAACACGTAGCGGCTCCGGCCATCCGACACGAGAAAGGACGGGTTCGACTGGCCGCCGGAGAACGGCTCCACGCTGAGCTCGGTTCCCAGATCCGGAAGGTGTCCGGCCAGGTAACGCCGGAGCGTCGCCACGTCGAACGCCTGCTTGCCCTTGTTCATACGGACGATTGTCGAGATCGCACTGTTGCTCCGCTTGCGCCGACTGGCTAGCCTGCTGGATCGGGTTGCCGACCACTTTCCGCAAGACGGCCGCGCCAGCAGCCCGCTAGCCTTTGCCATCCTCACCCATGCGCCGCCGACCATGACCAGCTCCCCCGTCTCCTTGCTGGAGCAAGACGCCGTCGGCGTGCTCCGCATCCGGAATCCTCCGGTCAATGCGCTGTCACCCGCCGTGGTGCAGGGGCTCCTGGACGGGCTTGCAGCCTTCGAACGCAAGCCGGACCTGCAGGCGCTGGTCGTGCACTGCGAGGGCAGCACCTTCGTGGCCGGCGGCGACATCGCGTCGTTTCAGGATCCGGCGTTCAGCGCTGGACCGCTGAACCAGTTTCTTGGCCGCCTGGAAGCGCAGCGGCGACCCGTTGTAGCCGCGCTGCATGGCACCGTGCTTGGAGGCGGCCTCGAGTTGGCGCTGGCCTGCCACTGGCGCATTGCTGCCCCGAATACGCGCGTCGGCCAACCGGAGGTCAAGCTGGGCCTGATCCCCGGCTCGCTCGGCACGCAGCGGTTGCCCCGGCTGGCAGGGGCCGAACTCGCCCTGGATCTCATGTCCACGGGGGCCATGCTGGACGCGCAACACGCGCTCGCGGCCGACATCGTTGACGAACTCAGCGACGGGTCGGTGCTCGAGGCCGCGCTGGTGCGGGCGCGCGATCTCGCGGCGCATCCGGAGAACATCCGGCGCGTCAGCACCCTCCGCGTGGATACTACGGCGCTGCGTCCCGACTTCATCCAGAAAGCACGGGCACACGCGCAACAACAGCCGAACTATCCAGCGCTGGATTCGATCGTCACCGCGGTCGAGGCGGCGATCGCGCTCCCGTTTGGCGAGGGAGAGCAGGTCGAGGCGCGCGAATTCGCGAAGTGCTTGCGCTCACCGCAGTCGCAAGCCATGAGGCACCTGTTCTTCGCCGAGCGCCAGGCGGCGAAAATCCCGGGCCTGCCAGCGAGTACTCCCCTGCGCGACATCAGGAGCGTGGGAGTGGTAGGCGCGGGCACCATGGGCTGCGGCATCGCGATCACTTTCGCCAACGCCGGCTTTCCCGTGACGCTGGTGGAGGCGACGCAAGCCGCGCTCGATCGCGGCCTGGGCATCATCCGCGGCAGCTATGAGGCGACAGCCGCCAAGGGCAGGCTCACCGCAAAGGAAGTCGCCGATCGGTTGGCACTGGTCATGACCTCGCTGGCCTACGACGACCTCGCGGGCTGCGACCTGGTGATCGAAGCCGTCTTCGAGGACATGGCGCTCAAGCAGGACATCGCGAGGCGGCTCGGGGCTGTGTGCAAGCCAGGCGCCATCATTGCCACCAATACCTCGACCCTGGACGTGGACCAGATTGCCGCGGCTACCGGCCGTCCGGCCGACGTCGTGGGGATGCACTTCTTCAGCCCCGCGCACGTGATGCGCCTGCTGGAGGTCGTGCGGGGGGCAGCCACTGCTCCCGACGTGCTGGGAACGGTGATGAAGCTGGCCGCACGCATCGGCAAGGTGGCGGTGGTGTCGGGCGTCTGCTACGGATTCATCGGCAACCGGATGGCGGAGGTCTACATGCGCGAGGCCGAATTCCTGTTGCTGGAGGGGGCGACGCCGGCGCAAGTCGACGGCGCTGTCGAAGCCCTGGGATTCGCGATGGGCCCGTGCCGCATGCTCGACATGGCCGGCATCGACGTCGGCGCAAAAACGGTGATCGAGCTCGGCAAGACCGGCGGCCTGCCGAACGACGCCGCCTACCGAGCCGTCGTGCAGAAGCTGTTCGCCCTCGGGCGCTTTGGCCAGAAGACCGGCTCCGGCTACTACCGCTACGAGGGCCGCAAGCCTGTGGCCAGTGAGGAAACTTCGGAAATCTGCGAGGCTCTCGGCCGCGAACTCGGCGTCGCCCGGCGCAGCGAAATTCCGGCCGATGAGATCGTGGAGCGCCTGCTCTTTGGCATGGTCAACGAAGGCGCACGCATCCTGGAGGAGGGCATCGCCTATCGCGCCGGGGATATCGATGTCGTGTGGACCGCAGGCTATGGCTTCCCGGATCACCGGGGCGGCCCGATGCACATGGCGAACGCGGTGGGCTTAGCGCACGTTGTGGACCGCCTGGACCACTACGCACGCGTGCGCGGCAACGCGCATGGCTATTGGACCGTCAGCCCGCTGCTGCGCAGCCTCGCGGCTGAACCAAGCGTGCTCAGCGGCCCGTCCAGACCGGCTTGCGCTTTTCGTTGAACGCTGCCATGCCCTCACGCGAGTCTTCGGTCATGGCGAGCAATGCGATCTGGCTTTCCGTGTACGCGATCGCCTCGTCGAACGACATCGCACCGATGGCGCGCATGGCGTATTTGCCGCGGCGGATCGCGGTCGGTGACTTGTCCACAATGCGGTCGAGCAGCCACTGCGTCTTGGCATCCAGTTCGGAACCCGGCACCACGTGGTTCACGAGTCCGGCCGCACGCGCTTCCTCGGCGGAAAACGGCTCCCCCGTGATGGCCCACTCGCGGACGACGCGCCGGGGCACGATGTCCTTCAGCAGGCTGAGCACCTGCATTGGAAAGACGCCGATCTTCACCTCCGGCAGTCCGAATAGCGCGTGGTCTGCCGCCACCGCAAGATCGGCCATGCACAGCAGGCCCATGCCGCCTGCCATGCAGGCGCCGTTGACGCGAACGACAAGAGGCAGGGTGGCGTTCTGCGCTTCCCGCAGCAGGTCGGCATAGTCCACGTTCGGCCGCGACAGGTCGAAAGCGAACCCCTTGCCCGGCTGCAGGTCGCCGCCGGCGCAGAAGGCCTTGTCGCCGGCGCCGGTGAGTACGATCGCGCGGATCTCGGGATCGGCTTGCGCCTGGCGCAGGCCCGCCCGAATGCCGGCGATTACGCCCGCGTGAATCGCGTTGCGCTTCTCCGGACGGTTGATGGTGATCCAGAAGCTGCGGCCGCGAACCTCGTGCAGCACCTCGGCGTCGGAACCGGGGGATTCGCTCATTTCGCTGCTCCTTGCGCAGGTTGCGGATCAGCCTGGATCTCGGCCACGACGCGATGTGCCTGCACCTGCTCGCCGGTGCTCACATGCAGCGCGACGATCGTGCCCGGCATCGGGGCCGTGTGGACGTGCTCCATCTTCATGGCTTCGAGCGTCACCAGCGGCTGCCCTGCTGCTACCTTGTCTCCGACGGCCGCCAGAATCGCGACCACGCGACCGTTCATGGAGGCGCGCACCTTGCCGTCGCCGCCCGCGTCGCCCTGCCGTGCGGCCGCAGCCCGGGTACGATCCTCGATCGCGTGCGGCCGGCCCACGTAGCGCAGCCACAGGCTGCTGCCATCGCGGTCGAATGCCACGCTCTCCATGACGCCGTCGAGGATGAAGCGCGCTTCGTGGCCGCTGAGCCTCACCGATTCGAGCAAGTGTTCGCGGCCCTGCGATGTCAACGAAAAGACATGCGGCTGAGTTTGCGACACGGTAACGACGCACTCGTTTCCGTCCAGCGCGAACCGCACGCCGAGCGACAGGCCGTGGGCCAGGCTGCGGCCGCTGGCACTGTGCCGTGCCTTTCCGGACGTCTCCTGCAACAGCCAGGCCCCCACCAGAGCCGCCTGCGTCATCGCCTTCTCACCTGGGTCCAGCAGGGCACCTTCTTGTTGCGCGATGAAGGCGGTCGTGGCGCCGCCGGCGGCGAACACGGGATGTGCCAGGCAGCGGGCCAGGAAATCCTGGTTGGTGCGGACCCCGAGCGCGACAGTGTCCTGCAGCCCGCGCAATAGCCTGCGGCGCGCCTCGTCGCGGGTCTGGCCGTGAGCGATCAGCTTGGCGATCATCGAATCGTAGTAGGGCGGGATCACGGCTCCCGAGTGCAGGGCGTGTTCGACGCGCAGTCCCTCGGGCAGTTGCCAGCGGCGCATCGTGCCGCTTTGCGGCATGAAGCCGGCGGGCACATCTTCGGCGCACAGCCGCACCTCGATGGCATGGCCCTGGAAGCGGATGTCCTGCTGCGCCAGCGGCAGCTTCTCGCCGGCGGCCACACGCAGCT
>JAQGMS010000334.1 GCA_028292245.1 Ramlibacter sp. | reverse complement strand
CTCACGCACGGCATGGCGCTGAACATGAGCGGGAAGTGGTTCAACGTGGTTTCCTACGGCCTGGACGCGCAGGAAGCGATCGACTACGACGCGATGGAGCGCAAGGCCCACGAATCCAAGCCCAAATTGATCATCGCGGGCGCCTCCGCGTACGCGCTGCGCATCGATTTCGAGCGCTTCGCGAAGGTGGCGAAGGATGTGGGCGCGATCTTCATGGTCGACATGGCGCATTACGCGGGTTTGATCGCGGCAGGGATCTACCCCAACCCGGTGCCGCACGCGGACGTCGTCACGTCGACCACGCACAAGAGCCTGCGCGGACCGCGCGGCGGCTTCATCCTGATGAAGGCCGAGCACGAAAAGGCGATCAACAGCGCGATCTTTCCGGGCCTGCAAGGCGGCCCCCTGATGCACGTGATCGCCGCCAAGGCGGTGGCTTTCAAGGAGGCGCAGGCGCCGGAGTTCAAGACCTACCAGCAGCAAGTGGCCAAGAACGCCCAGGTCGTGGCGCAAACGCTGATCCAGCGCGGCATGCGGATCGTCAGCGGCCGCACCGAGAGCCACCTGATGCTGGTCGACCTGCGCGCCAAGGGCATCACCGGAAAGGAAGCGGAAGCGGTGCTCGGCGACGCGCACATGACCATCAACAAGAACGCGATTCCCAACGACCCGGAAAAGCCGATGGTGACCAGCGGGCTGCGAGTCGGCACGCCGGCCATGACCACCCGCGGTTTCAAGGAAGAAGAAGCACGGATGACGGCCAACCTGGTGGCCGACGTGCTCGACAACCCGCGCGACGCCAACAACATCGCGGCGGTGCGGGAAAAGGTCAACGCGCTCACGCGCCGCTTCCCGGTTTACGGATGACCCTATGAAATGCCCCTTTTGCGGCAACGCCGACACCCAGGTGGTGGAAACGCGCGTGGCCGAAGACGGGGACTTCATTCGCCGCCGGCGCCAATGCGCCAGTTGCGAGAAGCGCTTCACGACCTACGAACGCCCCGACGTGACTTTCCCGGCCGTCGTCAAGAAGGACGGCCGGCGCATCGACTACGAACGCGCGAAGCTGCAGGCGTCTTTCAACCTGGCGCTGCGCAAACGCCCGGTCAGCACCGAGCAGATCGATAGTGCCGTGGAGCGCATCGAGGAGAAGCTGCTGAACCTGGGCGTGCGCGAGATCGCGTCGGCACGCATCGGGGAGCTGGTGATGCGCGAACTCAAGAAGCTGGACAAGGTGGCCTACGTGCGTTTCGCGAGCGTCTATCGCAGCTTCGAGGACATCGACGAGTTCAAGACGCTGGTCGACGAAGTGCGGCGCTGACGCGTCGATTCAGACGCACATCTCCACCGTTGCCCGCTGGACCCGCGGGCGTCCGCCGGAATTGATCACGATCTGGCGCCCCTCGCCGGTCTCCGCCGAGCGCCGGCACAAGGTGAGCGTCCCAGCCTGGAAACCTCCGCCCGCCAGCCGCGCCACGCCGGTTGGAGCGTACGAGATGTAGTTGGCGACGTGCATGTTTCCGCTCAGCCTCAAGTTGGCCGCCAGCGGCTGTTCGCGCAGGATGATGGTTTCGCCGCCGTCCAGGACGCCGTTGCGGTTGGCGTCGTGGAACACGATCCAGCCCTGCTCCCAGCCGCCGGTGGTGGTGCAGGACTCGCCGTCCTCCGATTTGCACAGCACGACGCGCGCATTGCGCTTGATCGCCTCGCTGCGGGCCAGACTCAGGCCAGAAAGCATCAGGTCCGTGGCCGAACTGATCTTGACCGAGTCGATGAACCAGGTCATGGACGGAACCGCGACCGAGGCCAGCGTCGCCATCACGGCCATGACCACGACGCTCTCAAGGAGCGTGAAGCCGCGCACCAGCGAACGCGCGAAAGGACGCCGAGTGCGGCGGAAGGCTGCTTGAGAGGTAGAAGGTGTGTTCATGTGAATGAATATAGGTCTAACGGATGAATACGACGCATGAAATGAGGCCGTAAAACCTAGTGAAAAATGCACAGTCGGAATGGTGCTCGACGGGATCGCGGACAATCCATTGATGCAAGCTCCCGACCCCTCCATGCAGCAGGCATTGGCGCTGGCACACCGCGCGATCGGACTGTCGGAGCCCAATCCACGTGTGGGCTGCGTAATCGTTTCCGCCGATGGCCAGCGCGTGCTGGGCGAAGGCCACACCCAGCGGGCCGGCGAGGCCCACGCGGAGATCATGGCGCTGCGCGATGCCGCCGAGAAGAACCAGCCCGTCGCAGGTGGTACGGCCTACGTCACGCTGGAGCCCTGCTCCCACCACGGCCGCACCGGGCCCTGTTGCGACGCACTGGCGGCCGCCGGCATCGGGAAGGTGGTCGCCGCGCTGCCCGATCCCAATCCGCTGGTCGCAGGCCAGGGGTTCGCGCGGCTGCGCGCTGCCGGCGTTGAAGTCGTCACCGGCAGCGGCGCGGCCGAATCGCGCGAACTCAATATCGGCTTTTTCAGCCGGATGGTGCGCGGCACGCCCTGGCTGCGCATGAAGATCGCCGCCACGCTGGACGGCAAGACCGCGCTGGACAACGGGGCCAGCCAGTGGATCACGTCGGAAGCCGCTCGCGCCGACGGCCATGCATGGCGCGCCCGCGCCGGCGCCGTGTTGACCGGCATCGGCACGCTGCTCGAAGACAATCCCCGACTCGACGTGCGGCTGGCTCCCGCGGCGCGCCAGCCCGACGCCGTGGTGGTCGACAGCCGGCTCGACACACCCCCGGACGCCAATATCTTTCAGCCAGGGCGCCGGCTGTTCATCTACGCTGCGGTAAAGGACGCGAAGCGCCAGGCCGCGCTCGAAGCCTGCGGCGCAACCATCGTTTGCCTGCCCGGGCCGGGCGGCAAAGTCGACCTGGCGGCGATGCTGCGCGACCTGGCCGAACGCGAAGTCAATGAGCTGCACGTGGAGGCGGGCCACAAGCTCAATGGCTCGCTGATCCGCGAAGGCCTGGTGGATGAAATACTGGTGTACCTGGCGCCGAAGCTGGTCGGCCAAGGCCGCGAAATGGCCAACTTCGGTCCGCTGGCCGACCTGGCCGGGGCCGTGGCGCTCGAATTCCTGTCCCACGAGATGATCGGCCCGGACCTGCGGCTGGTGGCCCGAATCCCCGGCCGCGACAAGTTCTAGCGCGCGCTTTCGAGCGGCCTTTTGATTCCCTGCGAAAATAGCGCGATGTTCACCGGAATCATCACCGGCGTGGGGCGCATCGCCGCAGTCCACGACCTGGGAAGCTCTTTACAGCATGGCAAGCGCCTCACCATCGACGCGCCCGCCGGCTACCTCGACGACGTCGGCCTGGGCGACAGCATCGCGCTCAACGGCGCATGCATGACGGTGACCCGGTTGGACGCGCCCAAGGGCCAGTTCACCATCGAGATTTCCGCCGAGTCGCTCGACAAGACGGCTGGCCTGGCCGAACCCGGCGCCATCAACCTCGAGAAGGCCCTGCGCGCCCATGACCGGCTCGGCGGGCATATCGTGGCAGGCCATGTGGATGGCATCGGCACCGTGACTCGCTTCGAGCAGGTCGGCGAAAGCTGGGAAATGCGGGTGCTGGCGCCGCGTGCGCTGGGCAAATACCTGGCCTACAAGGGATCGATCACCATCAACGGCGTCAGCCTCACGGTGAACTCGATCGCCGACTCCGCGCAAGGGTGCGAGGCCAGCATCAACCTGATTTCGCATACCGTGCAGAACACCGCGCTGGGAAGCCTGAAGGCCGGCAGCCAAGTGAACCTCGAGATCGACCTGATCGCCCGCTACGTCGAGCGCATGCTGACGGCCGAACCCCAACTTTCGAAAGCCAGTGCATGAGCGCTTCCCCCTCCAGGCTCTCACCGGTGGCGATCTCGCCGGTCGAAGACATCGTCGCCGACATGCGGGCCGGCCGCATCGTCATCCTGGTCGATGAGGAAGACCGCGAGAACGAAGGCGACCTGGTGCTCGCCGCCGAGCACGTCAGCGCCGATGCGATCAATTTCATGGCCCGTTTCGGCCGCGGCCTGATCTGCCTGACCCTCACGCGCGAACGCTGCGAGCGCCTGCGCCTGCCGCCCATGGCGACGCGCAACGGCACCAAGCACGCCACGGCATTCACGGTCTCGATCGAAGCCGCGCAGGGCGTCACAACCGGCATCTCCGCCGCGGACCGCGCCCGCACCGTGCAAGCGGCGGTCGCGAAGAACGCCAAGGCCGAGGACCTGGTGCAGCCCGGCCACATCTTTCCGCTGCAGGCCGTCGATGGCGGCGTGCTGATGCGCGCCGGCCATACCGAAGCGGGCTGCGACCTGGCGCAGATGGCCGGCCTCACGCCGGCGGCCGTGATCTGCGAAATCATGAAGGACGACGGCACCATGGCCCGCCTGCCCGACCTGCAATTGTTCGCGGCGGAGCACGGCCTGAAGATCGGCACCATCGCCGACCTGATCGAGCACCGCAGCCGCAACGAATCGCTGGTCGAAAAAGTGGGCGCGCGCGCGCTGCAGACCGCCTACGGCGAGTTCATGGCGCACGCCTTCAAGGACAAGCCCAGCCAGGGGCTTCACCTGGCGCTGGTCAAGGGAACGTGGTCGCCCGACGACACGATTTCCGTGCGTGTGCACGAGCCGATGTCGTTGCTCGACGCTCTCGAGGTCAACCGCCGCATGCACTCCTGGAGCCTGGACGCAAGCCTCGAGCACATCGCCCGCGAAGGCAAGGGTGTCGTCGTGCTGCTCAATTGCGGTGAAGACGCGCAACAGCTGCTGGCGCAGTTCGAAGGCACCGCGAAGGCGTCGCAAGCGCCCGAGCGCGGCCGCATGGACCTGCGCACCTACGGCGTGGGCGCGCAGATCCTGCGCGAATGCGGTGTGCACCGCATGAACCTGATGGGCAACCCGCGGCGCATGCCCAGCATGGCCGGTTATGGGCTCGAAATTGCCGGGCACATCGTTCCCGACGTCGCAACCCGCTGACCGTATCCACAAAGAAGCAAGGAAGAACCACGCATGTTTGGCGCAGACAAGGGGACGGCCGGAAAACTGGACGGCAAGGGCTTGTGCATCGGCATCGTGCAGGCCCGATTCAATGAAAGCATCACCAACGCGCTGGCGGACGCCTGCCGCGCCGAACTGCTCGCACTGGGCGTGACCGAAGACCGCATCGATCACGTGCGGGTACCGGGCGCGCTGGAGGTGCCGATCGCCCTGCAGGCCATGGCGGAAAAAGGCGGCTACGACGCCCTGATCGCGCTGGGCTGCATCATCCGCGGCGAGACCTATCACTTCGAGCTGGTGGCCAACGAATCGGCCGCCGGCGTCACCCGTGTCTGCCTGGACTACCAATTGCCCATCGCCAACGTGATCCTCACCACCGAAAACCTCGAGCAGGCCGTGGCCCGGCAAACCGACAAGGGCCGCGACGGCGCCCGCGTCGTCATTGAAATGTGCAACCTCCTGGACGATCTCGGATGAGCGACGAAAACAAGGTGGTTCCCGAGCGCTCGCCCCGCAAGGCGTCGGCCAAGTCGGCTCGCAGCCGTGCCCGCGAATTCGCGCTGCAAGCGCTGTACCAGCACCTTGTCGGCCGCAACGATGCGCAGTCGATCGATGCGTTCACGCGCGACCTCGCCGGGTTCCACAAAGCCGACTCGGTGCACTACGACGCGCTGCTGCACGGCTGCGTGAAGGAGTCGGCCGAACTCGACGCGCTGATCCTGCCGCTGCTGGACCGCAAGATGGAGGAGATATCGCCGATCGAGCATGGGATCATGTGGATCGGCGCCTACGAATTCCAGCATTGCGCGGACGTGCCCTGGCGCGTGGTGCTCAATGAGTGCATCGAACTGGCCAAGGAGTTCGGCGGCACCGACGGCCACAAGTACGTCAACGCCGTGCTGAACGGCCTGGCGCCCAAGCTGCGCGGCCCCGAAGTGGAGGCCGACAAGGCCAGCGGAAAGGCCCGGGGATGAGGATCGCCAGCCTGATCGAGCGCATCGAGCCGTTCTACGTGATGGAAGTGGCGAAAGCGGCGGCTAAGCTCGCGCGTGAAGTCGCCCACACCGACCGGCCGATGATCTTCCTGAACATCGGCGAGCCGGACTTCACCGCGCCGCCGCTGGTGCAGGAGGCGGCCGCCCGCGCGATTCGCGGCGGCAAGACGCAGTACACGCAGGCCACTGGCCTGGAGCCGTTGCGCGAGCGCATCAGCCACTGGTACATGCAGCGCTTCGGCGTCGACGTTCCCGCGCGGCGCATCGTCGTCACCGCCGGTGCGTCGGCCGCGCTGCAGCTGGCCTGCCTGGCGCTGGTCGAGGCCGGCGAGCAGATCCTGATGCCCGACCCGAGTTACCCCTGCAATTGCCATTTCGTGACGGTGGCGCAAGGTGAGCCGGTGCGGCTGCCGGCCACGGCGGCAGAGCGCTTCCAGCTGACGGCGGCAAAGATCGAAGAGCACTGGGGCTCCAAGTCGCGCGGTGTCCTGCTGGCATCCCCGTCCAACCCCACAGGCACTTCGATCCATCCAGACGAATTGCGCCGCATCCACAACTTCGTGAGCGGCAAGGGCGGCATCACGCTGCTGGACGAGATCTACCTGGGCCTGAGCTACGAAGAGACCTTCGGCCACACCGGCCTGGCGCTGGACGACCAGGTCATCAGCGTCAACAGCTTCTCGAAATATTTCAACATGACCGGCTGGCGGCTCGGCTGGGTCGTCGCACCCGACCCGGTGGTCGCCGCGATCGAGAAGCTCGCGCAGAACCTCTTCATCTGCCCGAGCACGGTGGCGCAGCACGCCGCCCTCGCCTGCTTCGAGCCGGAGAGCCTGGCCGAATACGAGCGGCGCCGCGCGGAGTTCAAGGCCCGTCGCGACTGGTTCATTCCGCAGCTCAATGCCATGGGGCTCACGGTGCCTGTGATGCCGGACGGCGCCTTCTACGCCTGGGCGGATTGCTCGCAGGCCTGCCGCAGACTGGGCGTGAAGGACAGCTGGGAGTTGACCTTCGAAATCATGAAGCGCGCGCACGTCGCCGTAACCCCGGGCCGCGATTTCGGCACGGCGGAAACGCACAACTTCATCCGCTTTTCCACCGCCAGTTCGATGGAGCACCTGCAGGAAGCCGTGGCGCGCTTGAGGGCCGTGCTCGAATGAGCGGCGAGCGGGCGTTCGAATGGCCCGTGCGCGTCTACTGGGAAGACACCGACGCGGGCGGCATCGTCTTCTACGCCAACTACCTGAAGTTCTTCGAGCGGGCCCGCACCGAGTGGCTGCGTTCGCTGGGCATCGAACAAGCCAGCTTGCGAAAAACCACCGGCGGCATCTTCGTGGTGAGCGAAAGTTCGGTTCGCTACCTGGCCCCGGCCCGGCTGGACGATGAACTTCTTGTTACGGCGGGCGTCCAGGAATCGGGCCAAGCCTCTCTGATAATCGCGCAACAGGCCCGCCTGCGGGGCAGCAAGGCCCTGCTCTGCGAGGGAACCATCCGCATCGGGTGGGTCGAAGCCGATAGCCTGAAGCCTGCGAGAATCCCGCCCACCATCCTGGAAGCCCTGAAACGATGAATCCTGACCTGTCGATCCTGCAACTGGTGCTCAACGCCAGCTGGGTGGTGCAGCTCGTGATGCTGTTGCTGGTGGCGGTGTCGATCGCCAGCTGGGCCGCGATTTTCCGCAAGCTGTTCGCCTTGAAGCGCGTGAATTCGCTCAATGACGATTTCGAGCGCGAGTTCTGGTCGGGCACCAGCCTGAACGACTTGTTCTCGGCCGCGGCGCAGAACGCCAAGATGGCCGGCCCGATGGAGCGCATCTTCGCGTCCGGCATGCGCGAGCACCAGAAGCTGCGCGAGCGGCGCGTCAGTGACGCCAACGCGCTGCTCGACGGCGCGCGCCGCGCGATGCGCGCCAGCTACCAGCGCGAGATGGACGCGGTGGAAACCAATCTCTCGTTCCTGGCATCGGTGGGCTCGGTGTCGCCCTACATCGGCCTGTTCGGGACGGTGTGGGGCATCATGCTCGCCTTCACCGGCCTGGCCAGCCTGCAAACGGTGACGCTGGCCACGGTCGCGCCCGGCATCGCCGAAGCGCTTGTGGCCACGGCCATCGGCCTGTTCGCCGCCATTCCGGCGGTGGTGGCCTACAACCGCTTCGCGCGCGACATCGACCGCGTCGCCATCAAACTGGAGACCTTCATCGAGGAGTTCTCCAACATCCTGCAGCGCAACCTCGGCGCGCACTCCGCCTCGGGGCACTGAACGGGGAACGCACCATGCCTGCAACGGTCACCAGGGGGCGCGGGCGCCGCACCATCAGCGAGATCAACATGGTGCCCTTCATCGACGTGATGCTGGTGCTGCTCATCATCTTCATGGTCACCGCGCCACTGATCGCGCCCAGCATGATCGATCTTCCCAGTGTCGGCAAGGCGGCGAGGCAGCCGGACCAGGTGATCCAGGTGGTGATCGGCAAAGACGAAGCGCTGGACGTGAAGATCGCCGAGCGAACCATCCGCCTGCCGCTCGAGGCGGTCGCCGCCGCGGTAACGCAGGCTCAGGCCGGCAAGCCGGCGGGCACCAGCGCGGTGGTCATCAGCGCCGACCGCAACGTCAAGTACGAAAACGTGGTCAAGGTGATGGACACGCTGCAGCGCGCCGGCGTGCAGCGCGTGGGCCTGTCGGTCCAACTGGCCAAATAGCCCCAAGCCATGCATGCCAGCGCAGACCGCCTCGAGTTCGCGCCGCCTCCGCAGCCGGGACTGGTGCGCGCATTCGTGCTCGCCGTCATCGCGCACCTGCTGCTTATGATCGCCTTGACCTGGGGCATCAACTGGAACCGCCAGACCGAGAACCTGTCGGCCGAAGCGGAGCTCTGGTCCGCCGTGCCGCAAGAGGCTGCGCCGGCTTTGGTGCAGCCGCCGCCCCCGCCACCCCCGCCGCCGGCGCCCGAAAAGAAGGCCGAACCCATACCGCCGCCGCCCGCACCGGTCGTCCAGGATCCGAACATCGCGCTGGAACGCGAGAAGAAAAGGCAGGAGCTGATCCAGCGTCGCGATGAAGAACTCGACAAGTTGAAGAAGCTCGAAGCGCGCAAGAAACTGGAAGACAAGAAGCGCGAGCTGCTGGCGGCGAAGAAAGCCGCCGAGGACAAGAAGAAGCAGGAAGAGCAGGCCAAGGCGGCCAAGACGAAGAAGCAGCAGCTCGAAGAAGACAAGCGGCTCGCGGCAATGCGTAAAGAGAATTTGGACAGAATGATGAAGGGCCTGCCGGGCGCTAGCGGCGCGCCCACCGCGCAAGGCACGGCACAGCGTTCCGGCGGCCCGTCACCGAGCTACGCCGGCCGGGTCGTCGCCCGTGTGCGACCCAACATCGTGTTCACCGACGACATCGCAGGCAACCCCACGGCGGAAGTCGAAGTACGCACCGCGCCGGACGGCACCATCGTGAGCCGCCGGATTCTCAAGAGCAGCGGAGTCGCATCATGGGACAACGCGGTGCTGCGGGCGCTGGACAAGACGGAGGTGCTGCCACGCGACGTCGATGGCCGCGTCCCGACGCCCATGATTCTCGAGTTCCGGCCGAGAACCTGATCACTCGTACACGATCTGCGCCAGCCCCTGGTCGGCCTGCGCCATCCAGCTGGCGAGCGCGGCGTCGCTGGGAAAGAACTTCGCTTCCTCGCCCAACTGCAGCTCTGCGACCGCTTCATCGCGCCGCAGCGCCAGGCGAACGTTCAAGCCACGCACCAGCTCGCCCTGCTCCGACATCTCGCGCCGCGGCGGAAAATCGCGCACCAGCCGCCGGATGTCCGGCGCCTTGCCGTTCACCGCCACCCGCAGGAACTTGCCGAAGCGGCAGCGCGCCGTAGCCAGGTCCCACACCTGGTTGACGTTCAGCCGGAAGCCGCCCGAGAAACGGTCCGGCTGCAAGCGCGCCATCACGATGATCAGCTCGTCGTCCTTGAGCAGGTTACGGTGCGCGTTGATCACCGCTTCATCGGCGGTGGCCTCGATCGTGCCCGACTTGTCGTCGAGCTTGAACAGCGCCAATTTGCCGCGCTGGCCGTTGATGACACGGAAATCGCTGACGATGCCGGCCAGCAACTGCGGCTCCCGGCTGTCGATCAGGTCCTCGACCTGGCGCTTGACGAAGCGGCGCACCTCGCTCGCCACCTCATCGAAGAGGTGCCCGGACAGGTAGAAGCCGACCGCGGTCTTTTCCAACGTCAACCGTTCCTTCACGCCCCAGGGCGTGGCCTCCACCAGCGGCGGCTCCTGCGTGCTGGCCGCATGCGAGTCACCCATGTCGAACAGGCCGCCCTGGTTGGCGTTGGCTTCGGTGGCATTGGCGAAATCGAACGCGCGGTCCACCGACGCCATCAGTGACGCGCGATTGAGCTGCAATGAATCGAAGGCGCCGGCCTTGATCAGAGCCTCCACGGTGCGCTTGTTGATGCGAGTGCGGTCCACGCGCACGCAGAAGTCGTACAGGCTCTGGAAAAGGCCGCCATCTTCCCTGGCCCGGACGATCGCGTCGATCGCTTGTTGGCCCGTCCCCTTGACCGCGCCCAGGCCGTAGCGGATGACCTTGTCGGAGATCGGCTCGAAGCGGTAGGCGCCGCGGTTCACGTCCGGCGGCTCGAACGTCATGCCGAAGTTTTTCTGCGCGTCCTCGAACAAGGCCTTGAGCTTGTCCGTATCGTCCATTTCCACGGTCATGTTCGCGCAGAAGAACTCGGCCGTGTAATGCACTTTCAGCCAGCCCGTGTGGTAGGCCAGCAGGGAATACGCGGCCGCATGCGACTTGTTGAAGCCGTAGCCCGCGAACTTCTCCATCAGGTCGAAGATCTCGTCGGCCTTGCCCTGGGCGATGCCCTTCTTCGCGGCGCCGTCCTGGAAGATCTGCCGGTGCTCGGCCATCTCCTCGGCCTTCTTCTTGCCCATCGCGCGGCGCAGCAGGTCGGCGCCGCCGAGCGAGTAGCCGCCAAGCACCTGGGCCGCCTGCATCACCTGTTCCTGGTAGACCATGATGCCGTAGGTCTCGGACAGCACGGGTTCCAGCAAGGGGTGCGGGTAGATCACATCCTCGCGCCCGTTCTTGCGCGCGCAAAAGCTCGGGATGTTTTCCATCGGGCCAGGGCGGAACATCGCGTTGAGCGCGATCAGGTCCTCCAGCCGCGAGGGCCGCGCGTCGCGCAGCATCCCTTGCATGCCGCGGCTTTCGAACTGGAACACCGACTCGGTCTTGCCGTCGGCAAACAATTTGTAGGTGTGCGGGTCGTCCAGCGCGATGTTCTCGAACGCGAACGCCTCCTGGCCCTTGTGGCGGGATCGGATGAAGTCCTTGGCGATCTCGAGGATGGTGAGCGTGGCCAGGCCCAAAAAGTCGAACTTCACCAGGCCCGCGGCCTCCACGTCGTCCTTGTCGTACTGGCTCACGGCCGAATCGCTGCCCGGCTGCTGGTACAGCGGCGTGAAATCGGTGAGCTTGCCCGGCGCGATCAGCACGCCGCCCGCGTGCATGCCGACGTTGCGGGTCAGGCCCTCGAGTTTTTGCGCCAGGCCCAGCAGGGTCTTGACCTCGTCTTCCTTTTCCAGCCGCTCGGCCAGCAACGGCTCGATCTTGAGCGCATCGTCGATCGTGATGTGCTGGCCCGGCTTGTTCGGGATCAGCTTGCTGATGCTGTCGCAGAAGGTGTAGCTCATGTCCAGCACCCGGCCGACGTCGCGGATCGCCGCGCGCGCGGCCATGGTGCCGAAAGTCGCGATCTGGCTGACCGCGTCCTTGCCGTATTTTTCCTTGACGTAGTCGATGACGCGGTCGCGGTTGGACTGGCAGAAATCGATGTCGAAGTCGGGCATCGACACCCGTTCCGGGTTGAGGAAGCGCTCGAACAGCAACTCGTACTGCAGCGGGTCGAGATCGGTGATCTTCAGCGAATACGCCACCAGCGATCCGGCGCCCGAGCCCCGGCCCGGTCCGACCGGGCAGCCGTGGGTCTTGGCCCAGTTGATGAAGTCGCCCACGATCAGGAAGTAGCCCGGGAATCCCATCTTCACGATGGTCTCGATCTCGAACTCCAGGCGCTGCACGTAGCGCGGCATTTCCTGCTCGCGCCGTGCCGCGTCGGGGAACAGGTGCAGCATCCGCTCCTTCAGCCCCTCGTGCGAGGAGAAGCGGAAATACGCCTCGATCGGCATGCCGTTGGGTGTGGGGTAGTCGGGCAGGTGCGGCTTGCCCAGTTCCAGCACCAGGTTGCAGCGCTTGGCGATCTCGAGCGTGTTGGCCACGGCCGAGGGCAAGTCTGCGAACAGCTGCTCCATCGCCGCCTGCGGCTTGAAATGCTGCTCGCGCGTGAACCTGCGCACCCGGCGCGGGTTGCCGAGAATCTCGCCGTCCGAGATGCAGACCCGCGCTTCGTGCGCTTCGTAGTCGTCCTCTTGCGTGAACTGGACCGGATGGGTGGCCACCACCGGCAAATTCAGCCGCGCGGCCAATTGCACGGCAGCCGCCACATGGGCCTCGTCATCGACGCGGCCGGCCCGCTGCACCTCGAGGTAGAAGCGGTGCGGAAATATCGAGGCCAATTCCAGCGCCGTGTCGACCGCGCGCTGTTCATCGCCCTGCAGCAGCGCCTGGCCGACCGGGCCGGCTTGCGCCCCGGACAGCACGATCAAGCCGCCGCCGAGCTCGCGCAGCCACTCCAGTTTGCACACGCCCTGGGCCTTGACCACGTTGCGGGTCCAGCCGCGTGCCAGCAGTTCGCACAGGTTGAGGTAGCCCTGCTTGTTCTGCACCAGCACCACCATGCGCGACAGCAGGCCGGTGTCCTTGCCCATGCCTTGCAGCATGATTTCGGCGCCGACGATCGGCTTGACGCCGGCGGAGCGCGCTTCCTTGTAGAACTTGATCGCGCCGAACAGGTTGTTCAGGTCGGTGATGCCCAGTGCCGGCTGGTGATCGGCCGATGCGGCCTTGACGATCTCGTCGATGCGGTTGGTGCCGTCGACGATGGAAAACTCGGTGTGCAGGCGCAGGTGGACGAACATGGCTGCATTTTACGGTTGCGATTCGCGGCCCGGCTCCGTGAAAACGTGCTACACGAGCGTGATTCTTTTGGCGCCACCGAGCGCGCGCGCGGCGTCCTCCAGCAGCGCCAGCAGGCCCTTCAGGCCCGCCGGTGCCGGCTTGCACTGCGTGCACGCGATGCGCAGGTCGAATTCCGACACCGTCTGCAGCGGATCGGACAGGCGCGAGCAGGTGGCCAGCACGCGCGTCGCAAGCGCCTGCATCTGTTCCGCGTCGACCGGGTACCTGTTCACGCAGGCAAACCGGGTCTTGCTCAGCCGGCCGATCGACCAGCCGTCGCCCAGCACCGATTGCAGGGACGCCGCGAAGCGCACCAGCGCGCGCTCGGTCAGCACGAAGCCGTGGTCGGCACTGCTTCGCTCGAGCCCCGGCAGCAGGAACAGGATGGTCCAGACCGGGGTGCGTTGCGTTTGCTGGCGCAGCAGCGCCTCGTCGTAGGCCAATTGGAAACCCGAATACGAAAGCAGCGCCGTCAGTGGATCGCGGTTGGCGCTCACGGCGGCGCGCCCGAGCACGTCGCGGCCGTAGCGTTCGCGCGAAAAGAGCGCGTGGCGGATCAGCAGCACGCCACCGAAAAGCAGGGCCGCCGACGCGGCCGTGCGCAAGTCCAGCGAAGCGACGAAGCCGAAGTCGGCCAGCGAAACAGCCACGGCGAGCGGATAGCACAAGACCGCGCCGGTGACCAGCCGCACGTAACGCCCGCCCGCCATCGCGCTGGCGGCGCAAAGCGCCAGCGCGATCAGCACCATCAGCAGGGCCCACGCCAGCGCGCCCATCGTGCGCCAGGAATTGGGCAAGTACGCCGCCTGCACGGTGGCATAGGCGATGCCCGCCGCCGGCGCCGCAAAAGTGATCCAGCGCCGGAAACGGCCGATAAACCGCGAGTCGAGCGCCTGCACCGTCATGACCAGGATCAGCGCGCTCAGGACGACCGACGCGATGTGCTTGCTGGCATCGTTGAACGCCGGCCACTCGGGCGTCAGCCAGATCGCCATGTCGCCGTTGAAGCACATCACCGCCAGCAGGATCCACACCGCCACACCCGCCAGGAGCCAGCTCGCCCTGCGGCGCAGCGCGAGAGCCCCGATCACGCATACCACCACCACCATCAGGCCCAACCCCATCACCAGGCCCGAGACGGTCGATTGCCGCGTATGGACCAGGCGGAACACCGAGTCCGGCATGATCAGCACGGGGGTCGACAATTCGCCGTCGTTGACCGCGGTGACGATCAATTCGACCGGCCGCTCGCCGAGCAGCAGCGGAAAGGCCGGGAACGGCCCGACAAAGGGCCAGCGCGACAAGGCCACGCGGTCACCGGCGAGCGCGCCCTTCCAGCTGCCGCCTTCTTCCTGGCGATACCAGAGCTGGACTTCGTCGATACGCGCCGACGGCACCAGCACCACGAATTCATCTTTCTCGCGGGTGCCCTGCAGCGTGATGCGCCCCACCAGCCTTTCGCCGGGCTTGATGTTCCAGCGGCTGGCCGGCTGCACCGGTGCGGATGGCACGGGACGCGTCCAGAACACGGAAGGGTCCGGCAGGCCCTGGGCGGAGGTGACCTCGGTGGCCATCTCCTCGCCAAGATTGACCACGGCGCGCGCCTGGCTCAACGTGAGTTCGGGCACGCCGGCCCCGCAAAATCCCGAGACCGCCAATGAGAATCCAACGAGAAGGCGCGCAAGGACCACGATAAACGGCACAGCGAATGTGCCTGTAGTTGTAGGCGCAATCTAGTACTTTCCTTGATTCCGTACAACCCGTGGAACCCGTCCTCAATATCGCCGGCTATCGCCTCACGCACATCGGCGACACATCGTCCTTGCGCGAGCATTTGCTGGGCGAAGCACGCCGCCTCGCGCCTACGAAATCGGTTCCGGCGGAGTGAAGCGCGTGGGCGGCAGCGGAATGAATTCGTCGTCGCCCGGCACGCGTCCCATGCGCCCGGCCTCCCAATCTTCGGCAGCCTGCAGGATGCGCTCCTTGCGGCTGGAAACGAAGTTCCACCACATGTGGCGCGGCGCATCCAGCGGCTCGCCGCCGATCACCACGAAGCGCCCGCCGACAGCTGACCGGATCGCCGCTACCGAGCCCGGTTCAAGCACTGCCATCGCGCCCGCGGCCAATACGTCACCACCGACCGAGAGCTCGCCCTGCACCGGGTACAGCGCCATTTCCGCGGCCAGCGCGGGCAGCTCGAGCGAGCCACCCGCCGGCAGCATCACGTCCAGGTACAGCGTCCGCGAAAACGTGGCGACCGGCGACACGGCGCCGAACGCCTGGCCGACCAGCACGCGCACCTGGGCATCGCCCACGCGCACCTCGGGGATTGCCGACGCGGGCGTGTGCGCGAACGAAGGCTCGTCCTCTTCATGCGCTTGCGGCAGGGCCGCCCACAGCTGAAGGCCGTGCATCACGTAGCTGCTGCCGCGCAAGCTGTCCGGCCGCCGCTCCGAATGCACGATACCGCGGCCCGATGTCATCCAGTTGATGGCGCCCGGCTCGATCAATTTCGTGCTGCCCAGGCTGTCGCGGTGCATCATCCCGCCTTCGAACAGGTAGGTCACCGTCGCCAGGCCGATGTGCGGATGGGGCCGCACGTCGTGGTTGATGTCGGGCTGCTCGGTAACCGGGCCGAAGTGATCAAAAAAGATGAAGGGGCCCACGCTGCGCTGGCGCGCCGCCGGCAACAGCCGCCGCACGATGAAGCCGCCGCCCAGGTCTTTTTCCTGCCCTGCCAGTTGAAGCTGGATCGCCATGAACTTTCCTTTCCGGCGAAGAGGCTATCAGCCCTTCAGCCGCGCCGCAATGTCGGCCACGCGCTTGCCGAAAACTTTCGCGGTGGCCAGGTCGCCCGCGGCCATGTCCGCGATGCCGCCATCGGAGGGCGACTGCGCGATCGCGCCGGCATAGGAAACCAGGTAGTTGAGGTCGTCGCGCCGGGCGGCCTTGGTGTTGGCGGGCATCAGGCCCTGGCTGACCCAGATCATCGAATGCTGCATCGCCAGCGTGAACAGCGTGGTGATCGTTCCTTGCTTGTCGCCGTTCATGCCCGCGCTGTTGGTGAAACCCGCCGCGACCTTGTCCTTCCATTCCTGGGCGAACCAGGGCTTGGACGACGCGTCGGCGAACTTCTTGAATTGCCAGCTCACGCTGCCCATGTAGGTGGGCGAGCCGAAGATGATGCCGTCCGCCGCCTTGAGCTGCTCCCAGCCTCCTTGCGGCAGGTTGCCGTCGGCGTCGATGGCGATGAGTTCCGCGTTGGCCCCCTCGGCCACGGCCTGGGCCATGCGCTGGGTATGGCCGTAGCCGGAGTGAAAGACGACTGCGATGCGGGCCATGGATTTCCTTGTTGGTGAATTCGTTGAAGCGGGATCAGGCCTTGCCGCGCCGTCCGTCGAAGCTGAAGCGGCCGGCGCCGAATGCGGCGAGTACCAGCAGGCCGCCGACGATCGCGACGTTCTTGCTGAAGTTGATGTGCTGCATCATCCGCTCGGCTTCAGGCGCAGCCCAGTAGTTGTGGAAGATCGGCGTGATCACCGCGGTGAAGATGGCCAGGCCCAGAGCAGCCCAGCGGGCCTGCCATCCGATGAGCAGCAGCAGGCCCAGACCCAGTTCTGCGGCAATCGCGATCGCAGCGCAGACTTCCGGCAGCGGCACGCCTTGCGAGGCGATGTAGCCCACCGTGCCGGCGAAGCCGGTGATTTTGTTCCAGCCCTCGGGCACGAACAGCCACGCCATGAGAACGCGGCCGACCAGTACCAGCGTGTCCTGGGCGGAATTGTTGTTGGGGTTCATGCGGAATCCTTTGATGTTGTTGTGTAGAAAGAGTCAAGGCTCGAGGTCGAACACCAGCACTTCGGCGTCCTTGCCGGCCGCCAGCCTGACCTGGCTTTCGTCCTCGAGTTTGGCGGCGTCGCCGGCGGCCAGGTGCTTGCCGTTGACATCGATCTCGCCGCGCACCACATGTACATAGCCCTTGCGGCCGGCGGGCAGTGCGAGGGCGGCGGACTCCGCGCCGTCGAAGAGGCCCGCGTAGACGCGCGCGTCGGCGTGGATCAGCACCGAGCCTTCAGCAGCGTCAGGCGAGGCCACCAGCCGCAGGCGTCCGCGCTTCTCGCTTTCGGGATAGGTCTTCTGCTCGTAGCTGGCCGGAATGCCGGTGACGTTGGGTTCGATCCAGATCTGCAGGAAATGCGTGGTCTGGTCCTTGGCATGGTTGAACTCGCTGTGCTGGACCCCGGTGCCGGCGCTCATGCGCTGCACGTCACCCGGCGGGATGCCCTTGATGTTGCCCAGCGTGTCCTTGTGCGCGAGGTTGCCCTCCAGCACGTAGCTGATGATTTCCATGTCGCGGTGCCCGTGCGTGCCGAAGCCGGTGCCCGGCGTGATCCGGTCCTCGTTGATCACGCGCAGGTTGCCGAAGCCCATGTGCTGCGGGTCATGGTAGTTGGCGAAAGAGAAGCTGTGGTACGACTTCAGCCAGCCGTGGTCGGCATAGCCTCGGTCCTGGGATTTGCGCAAGGTCAACATGGTTCGCCTTTCAGGAAATCTGTTCGATGTTCTCAATGTAGGCGTGACCGCCCTGTCAGTCGACGGCCTGTTTTTGATGGCATCATGCAAAAAAACTGAACGCCCCCGGCCCAACCGTTTTCCGTCACCTCATCCATGCCCACAGCCCGCGACGTGCTCACGCCCGAAGCCCTGGCCCTGCTGCAAGCGGTCGCGCAGGCCGGCAGCTTCGCGGCTGCGGCACGTGAGCTCAACCTGGTGCCCAGCGCCGTGACCTATCGCATCCGGCAGATCGAGGACGCGCTGGATGTGCTGCTGTTCGACCGCAGCTCGCGGCAGGCACGGCTGACCGATGCGGGCACCGAACTGCTGCGCGAAGGCGGCCGGCTGCTGCTGGAAATCGACGCGGTCGCCAATCGTGTCAAGCGCGTCGCGACCGGCTGGGAGTCGCAGCTCACCATCGCCGTGGACACCGTGATCTCGCACTCCACCATGATGGAGCTCGCCCAGGCCTTCTTCACGCTGGCGCCCACCACCCGGCTGCGGCTGCGCGAAGAGTCGCTGTCGGGAACGCTGGAGGCGCTGACCTCGGGCCAGGCCGACCTCGCGATCGGCCTGGCCCTGGAACCGAGCCCCGCAACGGGAATCCAGAGCGGCACGCTGGGCGAAATGGCCTTCGTCTACGTGATGGCCCCGCACCATCCGCTGGCCAAGGTGAAAGGGGCGCTCAAGGACGAACTGCTGCAGAAACACCGCGCGATCGCCGTGGCCGACTCGGCCCAGCGCGGGGCGACGATGACCGTCGGGCTGTTGGCGGGCCAGGACGTGCTGACGGTCGGCACCATGCGCGCCAAGCTCGACGCGCAATTGCGCGGGCTGGGTGGCGGTTTCGTGCCGGAGCCGATGGCGCGGCCCTATGTCGAGAGCGGCCGGCTGGCCGTCAAGGAAGTGCAGCGCCACACCCGGCCCACCCGCCTGACCTATGCCTGGCGCACCAGCGAAAGCCCGGGCCGCGCGCTGCAGTGGTGGCTGGGACAACTGGAAAGCCCGGCGACGCGGCGCGCGCTGATCGAGCAGTACCGCAGTTGAAATGCCCGCCGCGCCCCGCATGCCACAATGAACCACAAGATGGCTACACAACCAAGAAAGATCGCCGTGATCGGCGCGGGCATCGCGGGCGTCGCCTGCGCCCGGACCCTGGCCCAGGCCGGGCACGACGTCACGGTGCTGGAGAAGTCGCGCACGGTCGGCGGGCGGCTGGCCAGTTGCGAGACGCCGTTCGGCACTTTCGACCATGGGGCGCAGTACTTCACGGTGCGCGACGAACGCTTCAAGAAAGCGCTGGCCATCACGCCCGGCCTGTGCAAGCCGTGGAGCGCCAACGCCGTGCGGGTGCTCGACCCGCACGGGCGCGTGGCCGAAGCCGCGCTGCCCAAGCTCGAGCCGCATTGGGTTGCCGTGCCGTCGATGGCCGCCCTGCCGCGCCACTGGGCCCAGCCGCTGGTGGCCGCTGGCAACCTCGTACTCGAAACACGAGTGACGCGCATCGAGCGTGACGCGCTGGATGCAACGCGCTGGCAACTGCAGACCAGTGGCCCGGAGGATTCCGTGCACGTGTACTCCGGCTTCGACGCCGTGGTGCTGGCGATGCCGCATGCCCTGGCCGCCGGCTTGTTGAACCACTCCGGCGTCGCGCCGGGCATTGCGCAGCAATTGCAAAGCGTCGATGTCGCGCCGTGCTGGACGCTGATGCTCGCGTTTCCGCAGGCGGCGCAAGCCACGCTGTCGCATCTCGGACCGCAGTGGAATGCGGCCCTCAGCACGCATCACCGCATCGCCTGGCTGGCGCGCGAGTCGTCCAAGCCGGGCCGCGGCGGCATCGAGCGCTGGACCGTGCAAGCCAGCGCCGCCTGGTCGACCGAACACCTCGATGACGACGCGCCGCGGGTGCAGGCCAAGCTCCTCAAGGCCTTTTCCGAAGTCACCGGCATCCACGCCGAGCCGGCTGACGCGCAGGTGCACCGCTGGCGCTGGGCCAAGACGCAGGCGCCGCTGGGCCGCAGCCACCTGTGGGACGGCAAGGCCGGCGTCGGCGCTTGCGGTGACTGGTGCCTCGGCCACCGCGTCGAGGACGGCTTTGTCTCGGGCCTGGAACTGGCGCTGGCGGTCCACAAGGGCTGAGGTTTCATGCCGCAAGGCTACGTCGGGCGGTTCGCACCCTCTCCCACGGGTCCGTTACACACCGGGTCAATGGTGGCGGCACTGGCAAGCTGGCTCGACGCGCGCGCGCATGGCGGGCGCTGGCTGGTCCGCATCGAGGACGTCGATACACCGCGTTGTGTTCCGGGCGCGGCCGAGACGATTCTTCAACAGCTCGCGGCCTGCGGGCTGGTTCCCGACGAACCGCCGGCGTGGCAGTCGCAGCGCGGCGCCCTGTACCAGGAGGCGCTCGACCAGCTCGTCCGGCAACAGCACGCCTACCCCTGTGCCTGCTCGCGCAAGGACATCGAACTGGTGTTGGCCGCGCAGGGACACCCGCACAAGCGTCATGGGGAACTGCTCTATCCCGGCACCTGCCGCGATGGCCTGCACGGGAAAGCGGCGCGCGCGTGGCGTTTCAGGGCAACGCACGAACCGGTGTTCTGGCACGACCGGCGGCTCGGCGCGCAGCAACAGGATGTGGAAGGTGAAGTCGGTGACTTCGTGCTCAAACGCGCGGACGGATTGTGGGCGTACCAATTGGCGGTAGTGGTCGACGATGCGCAACAGGGCATCACGCAGGTGGTGCGGGGCGAGGACCTCGCCGACAACACCGCGCGGCAGATCCTGCTGCAAAGGGCGTTGGAATTGCCCACGTCCGGTTACCTGCACACGCCGCTGGTGCTCGGAGCGGACGGGGAGAAACTGTCGAAGCAAAACGGCGCGCAACCGCTGGACATCGACGATCCGCTGCGCGTCCTGCGCGAGGCCGCAAGCACGCTGGGCTTGCTCGCGCAGCGAGCCGGCACCGTCGCGCAGGCGCTCGCCGCGTGGCAGGCTCAATGGCGCGACTCCTACAATCTGCCGCGTGACTGAACCCGGCAAGACATCTTCCCCCGCTGCCGCGCCCGACGGCGTGGCCCATCCCCGCACGATCCGCAGCTTCGTGCGGCGCGCCGGCCGCACCACCACCGGCCAGGCCAAGGCCTTCGCCGAACTGGGGCCGCGCTACCTGCTGCCCTACCAGCCGCAGCCGCTCGATTTCAAGGCCGCGTTCGGCCGCGACGCGCCGACCCTCCTGGAGATCGGCTTCGGCATGGGTGAAGCCACCGCGCACATCGCCGCGTTGATGCCCGAAAACAATTTTCTGTGCTGCGAAGTGCACGAGCCCGGCGTCGGCGCCTTGCTCAAGCGGATCGGCGAAAACGGCTTGAACAACATCCGCATCCTGCCGCACGACGCGGTGGAAGTGATCGAGCACATGCTGCCCGAGCGCAGCCTGGCCGGCGTGCACATCTTCTTTCCCGATCCGTGGCACAAGTTGCGCCACAACAAGCGGCGATTGATCCAGCCGCCACTGGTGGCGCGCCTGGCATCACGGCTGCGGGCCGGCGGATACATCCACTGCGCCACCGACTGGCAGCCCTATGCGCAGCAGATGCTGGAAGTCCTGTCGAGAGAGCCGCAATTGGAAAACACCGCCGAGGCCTACGCCCCGCGGCCGCACTACCGGTCGCTGACCAAGTTCGAGAACCGCGGCCTCAAGCTGGGCCACGGCGTCTGGGACCTGGTGTTCAGGCTTCGCGCGCCGTGATCTGGTACTTGAAGTCGTCGGGCGAGTAGGAGTCGAAGCGGCCTTCGGCGTTCTCGCCGGCCGGGTACATGAAGAACCCCAATTTGGGCCCCTTGGAGTGCGGCAATGCAATGTCGTGCGCCATGTTCCACGCGACCCAGTTGCCCTCCCAGCCGCCGTACAAGGCCTGGCTCACCGGCGCGACCAGCGGATGCCGGGTCGTCTTGAGCCACTCGGTCGTTTCCTGGCGCATCACCTTCGCGACGTCGGCGGGGTCCATCGCCACCCAGCCGTGCGCCTGCAGGAACACTTCGGCGCGGCAGTGCTGCGCGCCCTTCAGGCTCGCGGAGTTGCCGCCGAGTTCGCGGTAGCCGAATGCCGAGGGCGCCAGCCGCAGGCCGTAGATGTCGCGCGCCGGGACGCCCACCGAGCGGCACAGGCCGACGAACAGCGCGTTGAGGTCGGCGCACTTGCCGCCCAGGTTGCCGGTTTCCAGCATCGTCTTGATATCGCCCTCGCCACAGCCGCGCACCTTGGGTTCGCGATAGGTATTGGCCACCACCCAGTCATACAGGCGCCGCGCTTTCTCTTCGTCGGTTCGGGCGCCCCGCGTCGCCTCCATCGCCGTCGTGTGCACGATGCCGTCGGTGGGAAGCAAGGCGGTGGCGCGGGTCCAATATTTCAGCGTCGCCGCGTCATCGCGCGCGACGGCGCGCTGTTGCCAATCCTCGGCGCGGTTGCGCGTCTGCACGCGGCTGGTGAGCTCGACGAACGGCTTGGCCTGCGCCGCATCGAACTCGGCGTAGAGCATCCGCGCGCCGTCATGGACATCGCTGGCCATCTGCACCTGCCCATTGCTGGAATAGCTGCTTTCCAGCGAGCGCTGCCAGTCGCTGTTCACCGACGGGATCGGCAACCACAGGCGGGTGTTGCCGCGCGGCTCCATGACGTCGACCCGCGTGGTCACCTCGAAAGTGCGCCAGGCGCCGGGCCGGGGATCGAAATTGCGTTGCTGCGCGCGGCCGGCAAATGGCCAGGCCAGGGCCGCGGCCGTCGCTGCGGAAGTTTGGATGAAATTACGTCGTGAGTGCATGAAGTCGGGACCTGGGGTTGCGCAAACCGTCGATTATCGGTGTTCAGGACAGCAGGGCTTCGACCAGCCGCCCGGCCTCCTTGCCGGTCCAGTCCATCTCGCCGCGCACGCGCCAGCGCGGCCGCCCGTCGGCGCCGACCAGCACCGTGGTCGGAAACACCTTCACCTGCCAGCGGCGCGCGATCTCACCGCCGGGATCGAGCAGCACCGGCAATTTCATCCCCGTCTGGCGCGCGAAGCGAGCGGCCGTGGCCGGCGACTCCTTGAAGTTGAGCGCCAAAACCGTCACCTGCTCTTCACCGTAGAAGTCGGCCAGTTGCTGCAGGGTCGGCATTTCCGCGCGGCACGGCTCGCACCAGCTGGCCCAGAAATTCAGCACCACGCCGCGGCCATGCAGCGCCGGCAAGCTCCAATTGCGGCCCGACAGGTCGACAGCGTCCAATGCCGGCAACGGCTGCGGCGCGGGCCAGCGCAGGACCTCGGCGGCGTTGGCTGTCGCCGGCAAGACACTCGCCGCCGCGCAGGCGGACGTGAAACGCAGCCAATTTCTCCTGGTATGCCCAACGCGCATGGCTTTATCCGAAAGCGGCCTCATTCCCATATTGTCGGGGGTAGGTTGCGTCGAGTATCGTCAGGCACCGAATTTGCATCGTTGGGAAGAGGAGCAGCGCAATGAACATCGCACGAAGATCCGTCCTGGGCACCGCCATGGCGGCAGGACTGGCCAGCCTGGTTGGCGGCAGCGCCTGGGGCCAGGCCAAACCGGGCACTCGCAAGATCGTCCTGGGCCAATCGGTGCCGCTCACCGGGGCGGCCAGCGAAATCGGCCTGGCATTCGCCGCCGGCGCCAAGCTTTATGTGGATGCCTTCAACGCGCGCAAGGTCAGCCCCGGCTACAGCCTCGAGCTGCGGCAGCTCGACGACGGCTATGCGCCGGCCAAGGCCACCGCCAACGCCAAGAAATTGCTGGCCGACGGCGCCGATCTTCTGTTCGGCTTTGTCGGCACCGCCAGCAGCGATGCCGGCGCCGCGGTCGCGGCCCAGGAAAACGCCCTGTTCTTCGCGCCTTTCGCCGCCTCCGATGCGTTGCGGGACGCTTCCCACGCCAATGTGTTCCACGTGCGGCCCAGCATGGCCGACGAAGCCTTCAAGATGGTGCGCCATTGCGCCACGCTGGGGCAGGGCCGCATCGCGGTGCTGGCCGAGGACGACGCCATGGGACGCGCGGGCCTGGCCGCCGTGACGCAGGCACTGGCCGAGCAGAAGTTGCCGCCGCTGGTCGGTTCGGCGTTCGTGCCGGTCAACAGCGACAAGGTCGATGCGGCGGTCGCCGCGCTGGCCAAGGTCCAGCCGCAAGCCATCATCCAGGTGTCGTTGTTCAATTCGACGGCCGCCTTCATCCGCAAGATGCGCAAGACCGGGTACGCCGGTTCGTTCCTCAATTTCTCGGTGGTGGGTATCGACCCGCTGTTCACCGCATTGGGCAAGGAGATCGGCGGCGTCGTGGTGTCGCAGGTGGTGCCCTCGCCGCGCAGCTCGGCCACGCCCATCGTGAAGGAATACCTGGCGGCCATCGACACCTCCGACCAGACGCCTTCGTACGAAAGCCTGGAAGGGTATATCGCGGCCAAGACGCTGGCCGAGGCGGTGCGCCGCGCCGGCAAGCCCTACGACAAGGCCAGCCTGCAGAAAGCCATGACGTCGATGACCGACTACGACGTCGGCGGCTTTCGAATCAACCTGCGCGCGGGCGTGCGCGACTCGGTCCGCGCGATCGACCTGGTGACGATCACGCCGGACGGCAAGATCGTCCGCTGAGGGCTCTCACAGCGGCGGTTTGCCCGCCAACGGGTGATCGGCCGAACTTGTGATTTCCTTGAGCCCGGGCGGCACCGGCAGCTCCAGTTCACGCGGCAAGCCCAGCATGTTGAACGAAGCGACGGGGCCGTAGATGTTATTCGCCTGGCCAAAGAAGTTGTCGGGGTTGAACAGCAGCGGAATGTGCCACCACAACCGGTAGTCCTGCGACCAGAGCCACTCGATCAGTGCCTTTGAATTGTCGACGCGATCGTTCTCGACGTACAGAACCGGCCGCGATTGCGCGAGCACATTGGCCGCGCCCTGCAATGCCAGCAGCTCGAACCCCTCGACGTCGATCTTCATCATGCTGACGGCGTCGGCACCCAGCACGTCATCCAGCCGCACGCACGGTACGGCAACGCCCTTCTCAGGCGCTTGAGTCTTCATCGAGATGCCGCCGAAGTTGCCACGCGCGCTGTAGTCGGGAAGCGAGAAATACACGGTTTCGCTGCGCGCGCCGCATGCCCAGGGCCACGCCCGCACGTTGGCAATGCCGTTCAACGCGAGATTGGCACAGAGGTTCTGGAAGATGAACGGCTGCGGCTCGAACGCCACCAGTTCGCGCTGCTGCAAGCCGAGCAGCTTGGCCAACGGCAGGGTGTGCGTGCCGATATTGGCCCCCACTTCAACCACCTTGCCGGGGCGCAGCGAGACCAGCTTCGCCAGGAACTGCCCTTCCAGTTCACCGTATTCGCCGTACTCGGCGATCGCCCGTCCCAGGTAGAGATCGTTCGGGTTCACCAGCAGCAAGCCGTGGCGTGCCTCGACCAGCCGGTAAGGCGGCGCCGCTTGGATCGACGGGCCCATGGGTCCTTCCGGCTGCTGCGCGGACTTCGCCGCGACAAGCCGGCCCAGGATCGAGGAAAGGCCCATGCGTCAGGCGCGCTCGGCCACCCAGGCCTGAACCGATTGCAGCGCGCTGGTGAGCTTGCTGGGATCGGTGCCGCCGGCCATCGCCATGTCGGGCTTGCCGCCGCCCTTGCCGCCCACCTGCTGCGCGACGAAGTTCACCAGGTCGCCGGCCTTGACACGGCCCATGCTGTCGGCCGTCACGCCGGCTGCGATCTGCACCTTGCCGCCTTCGACCGCCGCCAGCACGATGGCCGCCGTCTTGAGCTTGTCCTTGAGCTTGTCCATGGTGTCGCGCAAGGTCTTGGCGTCTGCACCCTCGAGGCGCGCGGCCAACACCTTGATGCCATTCACATCGACGGCCTGCGCCATCAGCTCATCGCCCTGAGACGAGGCCAGCTTGCCCTTGAGTGCCGCAACTTCCTTTTCGAGTGCGCGAACCTGCTCCAGCACCTGCACCATGCGGCTGGGCACTTCAGCCGGCGCCGACTTCAAGGTCGAAGCCATCGCATTGACCGACGACTCCAGCTGCTGCAGATACGCCAGTGCATTGGCGCC
>JAQGMS010000552.1 GCA_028292245.1 Ramlibacter sp. | reverse complement strand
GCTCTTCCGATCTTATCGGATCGAGGAAATCGCCCTCAACCCACGACGCGCCCCCATCCGGGCTGATCCAGATCTCGGTGACATCGGTGTTCCCCGCCCAGGCGGCGCCGAAAATGGTGTAGGGGCGACTGGGTTCGAGCCTCTCGTAGACACGAGGGCGCGCGATCTGGGACTTCAGGTTCATCGCGGCGAGTGGCCGGCGAACCGGCACTCCCGCGGAATCATCCCAATAGGCGTAGTCCGACGTCTGCCAGTAACCCTGGAAAGGTTGCGTGGCGGCAACAATGCCGGTCAGCCACTTTACCGAGGCCATGCCGTAATGGCCCGGCACGATGGCGCGAAGCGGATAGCCATGATCGGGCGTCAGATCTCGTCCGTTCATCTGGTAGGCGATCAGCACATCGGACTCCATCGCCAGTATCCTCGGGATGCTTCGGGCATAGGATATCGGACCCGGCGGCTTCGGCTCCTCCTTCGGGATGCCACGATCAGCGCCCTCCAGGACGATCTCACAGACCTCATCGGCCAGTCCGGCGCTTTCCAGCAGCGCGGCAAGCGGAACGCCGGTCCATTCCGCATTGCCGACCGCTCCGAGCTCCCATTGCGCGCCTGGCGCCGGCGGCACCAGGAACACGCGGCTGTTGCCGGCGCATTCCAGCGTGGCGGTGCATGTCCGTGACGGCATGGCGCGAATATCGTGATAGCTCAGTCTCAATTCGCTACGCACGGCACCCGTTATCGACAGCCGATGGACGGCGGGATCCAGCTCCGGCGCGGGAAAATGACTGCGTATGTAGAACAGCTCGGCCGGCGTGATGAAATCGCCGAGCTGGTCGAATGGCATCTCGAGATTGTTCGGGTCTTTTTGTCGAATGATCAGGCCAACCGGCCGCGCCGTTGTGCCGGACGAGTTTTCGGTTTTCATATCCATGGAGCTCCGACCGGGAATTTGGATCGCAGTCCCGGGTCGCGACGGTCAAAACATCACGAGATAGCCGCAGAAGATCGCCACGGCGATCACCAGCGCCGCCGAAAGCAGCGATTCGGTGCGAGACCGGGGGATCTGGATCATCTCATCGCGATCGATCGCGCGGCGCGTGCGCTCAAAGCCGGCGCTGCTTCTTGCGATGATACCCATTCCGGCCACCACCATTGCCAGTCCGGCGCAACGGGCCGCGACCGAGACAACCTCACCCGCGCTATCCGCCGAATGAGCTAGGTTGTAGCCGCTCGAGGCACCGACAAGGACATTCAGCTTGAAGAGAAAGAATCCAAAGGCGGCTACGGCCAGGCCGGTGCGCACCCATGCGAGAAAGGTTCGCTCGTTCGCGGCGTGGTCGGTATAGTTGGCGATCATCGAAAATCTCCTTGCGCGGCCAGCATGAAGCGCCGCTTCCAACTTCGCGAACATCACCGGCCGTCTCGCGCGCCCGGATCGTGAACGCATCCGTCAGAGAGGGACTATTCGGGGCGATGTAGGCCGGCAATCGGCTCGCACCACCGAATTGGCTGTTGGGAAAGCTAAATTCGAGTTTATGGAAATCGCATCCGCGGTTTCGCCGGCCACGCGGACTACGCGGAGCCGCAACCCCCAGGGATTGCGATTACGCCTTGATTATAAAACGTTATTTAGTGGTGATCCCGCCCCTTATGCCTCATTTTCCAGGGTAGCAAGCAATTGGCCGGCACACGTGACGTCCATGATGATGGCCAGGCCACAAGTCCGGCGTCGGCCTAGGTGCACGAACCAATTCACTTGCCACTGATCCACCATGTCCGAGGCGCCGGGTTTATTGTTCGTGAGACTTCCTGACTTTGTTCGCACCACCATCTTCCGCTGGACTTCCGCCGCCTTCGCGGTGTGCATTTTGCTGTTCTCGGCCTTCGTCTACTGGGAGGCTGCGGCCTATTTGCTGGCACGGATGGACACCGCCATCGCCGAGCAAAGCCGCGTCATCGCGGCCGAACCTCCGGATCGCCAGCTCAATGCCATTGAAGATCGGTTGAGCGAGGATCCGCGCCGCATCAAGATCGCCGGAATGTTCGACGCGGACGGGCACCGGATCGCGGGCAATCTGGAAAGTGTACCGCGGGAACTCGTGGTCGATGCGACGGTACAGACCGCGCAGGCTGTCAGGATCGACCAGCGAGGACGAGAAAACATGACCGTTCGGGCCGTTGCGCGTAGGCTTCAGAACGGAAACGTGTTGGTGATCGCCGGCCATAACGGCCAGGGCAAAGAGCTGGCTGAAGTGGTGGCACGCGCGCTGCTCGTTGCCCTTCCCTTCGCCATTGCCTTGAGTCTGGCTATCGGGGCAATGCTAAGTGTCCGCGTTCAGCGGCGCATCACAGACCTGAATGCTCTGGTTCGCCGCATCATCGCCGGCAACTTGCACGAACGTATTCCGGTCTCGGGGCTTGATCACCCGTTCGACAAGCTTGCCGTGATCGCAAACGGGATGCTGGACGAAATCGCAGTTCTCGTCACCGAGATGGCCGGAATAGGCAACGGGATAGCCCACGATCTGCGCACGCCGCTCACCCGCGTGAGGATCGGCCTTGAGCGCGGTCGCGCGAACGCCACGACCCTTGAGGAACTTCAATCGGTCGCCGACCGGGCGGTCGGCGCCCTCGATCAATCGTTGACCATCATAACGGCGCTGCTGCGAATTACCGAGATCGAAAACAGCCGGGGAAGAGCCGGCTTCAGCGAGGTCGCGCTGGCCGACCTCGTGCGGGAAGTCGGCGATTTCTACAGCCCGATGGCGGAAGACCAGCGGCTGACGCTGCGGGTCACGTCTGCATGTAACGCAACAGCCTATTGCGATCGCGATCTCCTGTTCGAGGCCGTCGCAAATCTGGTGGACAATGCGACCAAATTCACGCCCGCTGGCGGGCGCGTCGATCTCTGCCTGGTCTGTGGCGAAAACGAGAACATCATTCGGGTGTCGGATACCGGGCCAGGGATAGGAAAAGACGAACGGGAAGCGGTGATGAGGCGCTTCTACCGATCCGACAAAAGCAGAAATACGCCCGGCGTTGGCCTCGGGTTGAGCCTCGTTTCGGCAATCCTCAAGCTGCACGGCTTCCGCTTGACGTTGAACACCGGTCCGGGTTGCGTCGCCGAGATCGTCTGTCCGACTGCATCCGATTGATGCGGCGTTGGAGCAGGACTGTCGTCAGCGCAACAACTGTTGCTTGCGCGGCGGACCTCTAAATTCTTGTTTAGTGCTCCTAACAGCCAATTTAATTGAAGCCGCCCCCGCCTCCGCTATTTCCTGCATATCGCCTGCAACGTATCGATTGAACCAACCGAGCGGTGTCAGGCGTGACGTTTTCACTACTGGAGCGGCTGACATGGATGTCGACGGAACCCACACGATTCCTTCCGGGCCAACCAACGGTGTATCGTTTCCGATCCGGCCCGCACCCGCTCCGAGGATTCCGGGTCCCGGCTATTTGGGCAATATCCGGCGGTTCCCGTTTCTCGAGAGAGAGATGGAATACCAGCTCGCCAAGTGCTGGCGGGAGCAGGGCGATCGCAAGGCCGCAGACCAGATCGTCACCAGCCATCTGCGTCTCGCGGTCAAGATCGCGATGAACTACCGCGGCTATGGTCTGCCAATGTCTGAAATCATATCCGAAGGCAATGTCGGCCTGATGCAGGCCGTCAATCGCTTCGAACCTGAACGAGGCTTCCGTTTCGCTACCTATGCGATCTGGTGGATCAAAGCTTCCATCCAAGATTATACCGCTTCGACTAGATCATGAACCAAGTATTCCAGATCTCTCGCCAAATAGACCCG
>JAQGMS010000540.1 GCA_028292245.1 Ramlibacter sp. | reverse complement strand
AGAAGACGCGCGCGGGCTGGGCGCCGTTGGTCAGCTTGACCTCGGTGGCAGCGGCAATGGTCAGTGCGCCGCCCACCTGGAAGATGAACACCGCGTTGGGGTCGTTGCCGGCGTCGAGGGTGAGGATGCCGGTGTTCGCCACCGCCGCGCCGGAATGATAGACGCCGGGAACGAGGGTCTGTCCGATGAGGTCCCCGGCGATCGGGATCGCCGGGCTGCGCCCGGCTGCGTCGTTGTAGGCAGCCAGGAGGGCCGCACTCGCCGTCACAGCCTGCGAGTCCCCGTTGTGAACGGTTCCGATGACGACGCCGGGCGGGAAGCCGGTGATGGTGTCGGCGACAGCCACGCCGAGGTCGCCCCTGAGCGTCGTGGCCGGGCCAGTGACCGTGTTGGCGACCGACGCGCCGCTGAACGCCGAGTACGTAGCGGCGGCGCCGAGGCCAACTGGGGCGAGGCTCGTGGCGGCCGCTGGCGCGGCGCCGGCGACGAGACAAGCGGCGACCAAAGGGGTCATCAGCGCGATGCGGGCGATGTCTTGCGACCGCCGCAAGCAGCCAAACCGTGTGCGACATCGCATCCCGGCTGACCGAGGTAGTGCGCCGTTGTCGTTGTAGGTCGATGACATGAGACTCCTCGGGGCTGTGCGTCGACAAGGTGTCGGCGCCTGGCACGGGTTCCTGAACGGACGCGATCGCGCTATCCCGCGTCGCGGCTGATCAGCCGATGGATAAGGCATGGACCGCGAGCGGCAATCAACCGGTGTGACCACACGGCTCGTGGCCCTTGTCATGCTGCCCGTGACGGCGCTCTGCGTGCTCGCAGGTTCGGTGGTCGTCGCCCACAGCTCGGCCGCCCGCCAAGCGGCGAACATCGAGACCGGAGTGTCGCGGTTGGCTCACGTCTTGGCCCTACGCGACGGGCTGCACACCTTGCAGTCGGCCGAGGCCTTCGAGGTTCGCTTCGTCGAACTCGGCATCACCAAAGCGGTCGCCACGACGTTCATCGGCCTCGACTGGGAAGCCCAGATTGCCCCGGCACGAACGGAGGCGCAGGCCGAGATCCTCGCACTTGGGAGCAGCAGCCCGGTCAGTCCGAGCGACTTCAACGCGCTGACGCTCGCCATCGACAACGAGGCGATCAGCCCGGCACTCGCGCTGCAGCGTCTCAACATCTTGATCGACGCCACCGGCGTCGCCATGACCGGCACGCTCGATCATCTCGAGGCTGTGGCGTCAGGAGCCAAACTGCCCGCCGCGCTCGAGTCGCTTCGCGCGACGACAAGTCTGGTGGATGCTGCCACTCCACAGGCGATCGATTTGAGCGCGATCTGGTTTCCGTCTTCGACCGACACCGCAACGTCGCCGCTGGCGGCGATGGCCCGATTCGGTGCCGACAACGCCGACTTCACCGCCGCCCGGGAGAACATCGACGAGCTCGGCGTCGCCACGATCGTCAACGCCCTCATCAACATCGAAGGTGATCCCGAGGTGCGGGCGTTCGACAACGCGGTCGCGGCGACCTTGCTCGGACATCCCCTGACTGAAGTTGGGGAACAGGTCGACAATTCCGAGGTGGTCGCGACCTTCCGCGGCTACCTCGCTCGCGACCGGCTGCTGGACGGGCTCGTTGTCACGGCGCTCGGCGAGGTCCGCCAACAGGCGCGGGACCGCCACGCCTCCGAGCAGAGCGGCCTGCTCACGTGGACCCTCGGTTCCGCGGCGATGGCGCTCGCCTCGATCGCGATCGCCTTGTGGCTGGCCCGGTCGATCTCCCGGCCTCTGAAGGATCTCGCGGACTACGCGCACGACGTCAGCGAGGGCATGCTCGACGCCGAACCGTCCGCCAGCCGTCACCGCGGGTCGCGAGAGACGCAAGTCGCCTTTGCAACGTTCTCCCATCTCGTTGCCAACTTGCGGCTGCTCGACGCCAAGGCCAATGCGCTCGCGCAGTGTCATTTCGATGCACCCGTGCTCAGCGAACCGCTCCCCGGGCGCCTCGGCCGATCGTTGGAGAGTTCCGTTGCGTTGCTGTCTGGCTCGATCGTCGAGCGCGACCAGTTGCAGACCCGCCTTGCCCATCAGGCGACCCACGACTCGCTGACCGGGATCGGCAACAGGCCTGCGGCGATCACCGCGATCGAGGCAGCGATGCAGCGCGCCGCGAGGACGTGGGCGACAACGGCGCTGCTCTTCATCGATCTCAACGACTTCAAGTCGATCAACGACAGCCACGGCCACCGAGTCGGCGACGGCGTGCTGCGCGAGGTCGCCGATCGGCTGACATCCGAGCTTCGCGGCGGCGACTTCGTGGCCCGCCTCGGTGGTGACGAGTTCGTGGTCGTCGCCGAACGGTTGGAGAGCGTCGCTGAGGCGACGGACCTCGCCCGGCACATCATCGACGCCATTAGCCAGCCGATCTTGATCGACGGGCTCACCGTCCAGATCACCGCAGCCGTCGGCGTCGCACTCACGCTCGACGGACCCGAGGAGCCGCTTCGCCTGCTCGCCCGAGCCGACGCGGCCATGTACCGGGCCAAGTCTCGCGACGGCTCGGCGATCGAGATCTTCGACGCCGATCTGCAGGACGAGATGATCAGACGTGAGGACGTCCAATCGGCGCTTGCCGCGGCCTTGGAGTCGGTCGACAATGGCGGACTCCAGCTGCACTACCAGCCTGTGCTCGACACCAGGTCCGGGGAACTCGTCAGTGTGGAGGCGCTCATTCGCTGGGACCGGCCGGGCCACGGGCTGCTGGCACCTGACTCGTTCATCCCCATCGCCGAGGCGACGTCGCTGATCATCGACTTGGACTGTTGGGTCTTGCGCGAAGCGACTCGACAGCTCGCGGCTTGGTCGGACGACAGTGTGCTTGGCTGCGTTCCTGTCGCGGTGAACATCTCGGGCAGGCACCTCCTCAGCGATCAGTTGGTCAGCAACATCCGCGGAGCGCTCGCCGCGAGCGGCACCGACGCCCGCCGCCTGACGATCGAGATCACCGAGACCGTTCTGCTTTCCGACCTCGCCCCTGCGGCGATGAAGCTCGATCTGGTGCGGGCCCTTGGGGTGAAGGTTGCGATCGATGACTTCGGAACGGGCTACACGTCGCTCGCGCATCTGCAGCAACTGCCGATCGACACGCTCAAGATCGATCGATCGTTCGTGAGCTGTCTCAACATCCCGCGGGGTGTCTCGCTCGTGCGGATGGTCACCGACCTTGGCCACGCCATCGACATCAGCGTCGTCGCCGAAGGCGTCGAGACGGAGGAGGAGCTGTCTGCTCTGCAACTCATCGGCGCCGATCGTGTTCAGGGGTACCT